>JAYTUX010000100.1:0-30481 GCA_043744315.1 Betaproteobacteria bacterium
ACCCGATCGGCGACCTGCCACAGCAAATCAAGATCGTGAGTGATGATGACAATGGTGAGGCCGAACAGATCGCGCAGCTTCAACACCAATTCATCGACACCGTCGGCACTGACCGGATCAAGCCCGGCTGTCGGTTCATCGAGAAACAGTAGCTCGGGATCCAGTGCCAGCGCACGTGCGAGCGAGGCGCGTTTCAACATGCCGCCACTAAGTTCGGAGGGATACAGCCCACCCGCCTCCGGCTTCAGCCCCGCCATCGCAAGTTTCCACGCGGCGATTTCGTCGATCAGGCTGTCGTCAAGATCGGTATGCTCACGCAGCGGCAGGCCGATGTTTTCCATCACCGTCAATGAGCCAAACAATCCGCCGTGCTGGAACAAAACACCCCAGCGTTTTCGCAGCGCCAGCGCGGCGTCCTCAGAGAGATTGTTCAAGTCATTGCCGAGTACCTTGATCGATCCGGCGTCGGCGCGATGCAGCAAAATCATCTCGCGCAGCAGGGTGGACTTGCCGGAACCGCTGCCACCGATGAGCGCAAATATTTCCGCGCGGCGCACCTCTAGGTTGATGTCGGTATGCACCACGTGATCGCCAAAGCGCGTCGACACACCGCTGACTTCGATGACGACCTCGCGGTTTTTTTCCTCAGCTGTTTGCGCGGCAGCTCGCATGATTTCCGTCATAAATCCAGCGCGCTAAAGGCAATTGAGAACAGCGCATCGGCAACGATCACCAGAAAAATCGACTGCACCACACTGCGCGTGGTTTGGCGGCCGACGCTGTCGGCCCCGCCCTTGGTGCGAAAGCCCTGAAAGCAACCGACGATGACGATGATGGCAGCAAACACGGGCGTTTTACCGATGCCGACCATGTACGCCGTGACGCTGACCGCGTTGGTGAAGCGATCCAGAAATTCACCGTAAGTCACCCCGAGTTGCGATTGCGCCATGATCATGCCGCCGATCACGCCGAGCACATCGGCGAACGCGGTCAGGAGCGGCATCGCGATCACCAGTGCGATGATTTTGGGTAGCACCAGCAACTCCAGCGGTGCGATGCCGAGCGTGCGCATGGCATCGATCTCTTCGGTCACGGCCATCGTGCCGATCTGCGCAGCGTAGGCGGAGCCGGAACGCCCGGCGATGATGATGGCGGTAATCAGTGGCGCAAATTCGCGCAGCATGGAAAGCCCCACCAGATCGACGACGAAAATATTCGCGCCATATTGCTTCAATTGGTCGGCGCCCTGATACGCGACCACCACACCAAGCAAGAATGACAGCAACCCGACAATCGGCAAGGCATCGAATCCGGCGGTGCGAATGTTGAGCAGAATTGGCCGCCAGCGAATGCGCTGCGGGTGCCGGATACAACCGACAGCGGCCATTGCCATTTCGCCGACGAAGGCGAGCAGCGCCACCGACTGTTCATACACTGATGCCGCACTTTGGCCGATGTGAGCAAGTGCGCCGACCGGATTATCGGCTTTGGGCGGTGCGTCCTTCGCCTGCACCGCCATCTGCTCTGCCACCACCGCGAGCAACTTGGCAAATTCCGGACGCAAGCCCTCAACTTTCAGTGCGATGCCTTCATCACCCAATCGCAACAACAATTTTTGCAGCACCCAGGCACCGGCGGTATCGAGTGCTTCAATTTTTGCGCCATCAGCGACGACATCATTTTTTGCCGGTGCGTGCAGTGAGGCAAGCTGCTCCTGAATCGCACCAATGCCGCGCGCGGTCCAGCGTCCGGCCAATGCAAGCTCGGTTGCGGTCGGCTGATCAATCGAGGCGAGTTCCAGCGGCGGGGCGTCCATAGATGAACGCAGGGTAGTGGGATTGGCCGGCGTTGTATGTGCGAGAGCGCACATGCGAAATCGAAGGAGCGCAATGAAGGGCAGCGCTTCGTTGCCTACCGCACAGACCGCGAAATTGGTCACTTATAAGGTATTCACGGTTCAACCTCCGGATTTGACCGTGAAATACAAGGACTATTACGCGATCCTCGGTATCGAGCGCGCCGCCGACGCGGATGCGATCAAGAAGGCCTATCGCACGCTCGCGCGGAAATATCATCCGGATGTGTCCAAAGACCCGAACGGCGAGGAGAAATTCAAGGATGTGGCGGAGGCCTACCAGACACTCAAAGACACGGAAAAGCGTGCGGCCTACGATCGGCTCGGCAGCCACCAGACAGGTGAGGATTTCCGGCCATCGCAGGATTGGGGCCGGGAATTCAATACGCATTTCAATGAGGGCGAGGCGTCATTTGAAGGCGTCGATCTCGCGGATTTGTTTGCGCAGTTTTCCCGGGGCCATGGTGGTGGACAATGATGCTGATGGCCACCGTCGAGAGGATGGTCGCCAGCGTCGGCTGTTTGAGTTTGGCTTCGCACCATACCTGCAATGGCGTAAACAACACCGCCAACGCCAGTGCAAATGCCAGCGCGGGCAGGAATGGGGCCGCGAGTCGAAGGCAAAGGTAGATACCCAACACAGAAGCGGCGATGAGGCCGAACGTGCGGACATTTCGCATTGAAACCCAGTCGGTCTGCTGCGCCAAGGTCGGTTTCTTTGTTTTAGGTTCGTTCATGATCCAGTAGCCGTTGGTGTTCGTAACTCGTGCGTGGTGCGCTTCGCCTGCGTGCAGCCTGTACGTTGCGTGCAGCGCGCGTCTGTGCGCTGTCGCACGCTGTCTAGCCAATCCGCTCGAGAACTGCCCGGATACAAGAAAATCGAATTGTCTGCGTTACCCAGCGCACAGACATGACGCAATGCCACTTGTAGTCTCGGCCGGGAAATGTAGGCCGGTCATGCTGATTCCCGCAAATCCGTTCGAACAATCGACATTCTCACCACGTTGCGACATTCGCTTGTCTTTTTTTGGAGCAATTGATGCAAAAAATTCACATCGCCGTTATCGTCGGCAGCCTGCGTCGCGATTCGTTGAACCGAAAATTAGCCACCGCACTCGCACGCCTGGCCCCCGCCGATTTTTTATTCACCCAATTGCAAATCGGCGATTTGCCGCTCTACAACCAGGACGACGACGCGAATCCGGCCGCACCGGTGCAGCGGTTGAAGGCCGAAATTGCCGCGGCCAAAGGGCTACTCTTTCTGACGCCCGAATACAATCGCTCAATCCCCGGCGTGCTCAAAAACGCCCTCGACCATGCCTCGCGCCCGTACGGCCAGAACGCATGGGCCGGTAAACCGGCCGGCGTGATTGGCGCGTCGGTTGGGCCCGTTGGCACCGCGCTGGCACAGCAACATCTGCGCAATATTCTGGCGTATCTGGATGTACCCACGCTCGGCCAGCCGGAGGCCTTCATTCATGCCAAGGAAGGCATGTTTGATGGCGCGGGAAACATCGGCGACGGCAGCCGCAATTTTTTGCAGAGCTGGATGGATCAATACGTTGCGTGGGTACGAAAACATGCCGCCTGATTGCGTCCCTCGGACAACGCATCCCACTCAAACCACAAGCACAACATGAAAATTCTGATGGTACTCACCTCGCACGACAAGCTCGGCGACACCGGCAAGAAAACCGGATTCTGGCTGGAGGAATTCGCGGCGCCTTACTACGTTTTCAAGGATGCCGGTGCAGAAATTGTGCTGGCGTCGCCACGCGGCGGGCAACCGCCAATCGACCCTAAGAGCGACGAGCCAATTGCGCAGACCGTTGCCACGCGTCGTTTCAAAACCGATTCCGCCACGCAATCCCTGCTCGCGACGACGGTCCGATTGCGCGATCTGACCGCCGTTGATTTCGATGCGGTGTTTTATCCTGGCGGACACGGTCCGTTGTGGGATCTCGCGGATGACCTCGCCTCGATCAAGTTGATCGAGGCGACGTTGGCCGCTGGCAAACCGGTGGCGGCAGTGTGCCACGCACCGGGCGTACTGCGAAATGTGAAAACACCAGCGGGTGAATCGGTGGTCAAAGGCAAGGCCGTGACTGGCTTTACCAATTCGGAAGAAAAAGCGGCCGGGCTTACCGACGTGGTGCCCTTTCTGGTCGAGGACATGCTGAAAAAAAATGGCGGCAATTATTCAAAGGCCGCTGACTTTCAGCCCTACGTGGTCACCGATAGATTGTTGATTACCGGACAAAATCCGGCGTCATCGGAGCCGGCTGCGCACACACTGCTTAAACTTGTCAAACGCTTCGAGTTGGTTACAACATTGGCTTGAACAATTGCCAAGGTCAGGCGCGATTCACGTCACTAGCTGCACGACGTGGGTAACAAGTCATTTCGATCACTCACATTGCGGCGTGTCGCGGCAACTTTGGTGCTGACACCGATTTGTCGTTTCGGTATCGCGGCCTGCACCGCCAGTTCGCGCAAGCCGCGCGGATCCAGCAGTACGATTTCGCGCAGGCGCACGCTGATCAAACCCAGCTGCGCAAAACGCGAAAACGCCCGACTCACCGTTTCAAGTTCCAGGCCAAGCATGCTGCCGATTTCCTGGCGCGTCAAACGCATTTGCAAATGCGTCGCGGAGAATCCACGCGACGCAAATCGCGTCGACATTTCCAACAGAAAGGCCGCAACTCGTCCGGTTGCTGGCAGACACCGCATGCTGCCGATCAAGTCGAGCGCGCCGCGAATTTCCCCGCTAAAGGCGTGCATCAGTTCACGCATAAGAGCCGGTCGGCGCAGACTCTGCTCAATGACGACTTCGACAGGAAGGATCAACACGTCGCAAATGTCTAGCGCAACGGCATTGCAACCATGAACGCCGGCAGCCATGGCCTCCAACCCTAGAATATCGCCACCGAGATGGAGACCGATCATTTGTTCCACGCCATATTCAGACGTACAGCAGGTCTTGGCAACACCGGCATTCAGAATATGAAAGCAGCGAAACGGATCACCCGCATGAAACAAGTGATCACCGCGTTTTCGTATGCGGTGCATGAACGGAAATTCCGGGATGAGCCGGGCAATGCGGCTACCCGGACTGTCCGCGATGTAGCAGTCGCGATAGGCAAGCAACGCGGGATTGACTAACAATGCGTTGAGCAAGGGCGTTACCTGAATGACGACCGCAGCGGCTGACATCGCTCGCGCTCAGGCGAATTGCGGCGAATGGAAAGCCGGCGCGAACGGCACCGCCGCCCACGGGCCGGGTCTCACCGCTGGTCGAGCCGGGCGCACAGTCGGCGTCGACTCAAGCGCGTGAAAATACAGATTGTCGGTGGCCGTGGAAACGGCGTTACGCATGCTTCGCGCGGGTGCTATCGCCATGCCTTCGCAAGCGATCAACTCAATGCCAACGCGGGGAGCAAACGTTCGGACATCGCCAAACAGCGTGGCAAACGATACATCGGCCGCATCGCGACCGGTGCCGATGCGGATCAGGCCCATCACCGGCGTGATGCCGCTTGGGTCGAACAAATACCAGCGCGTGCCGAGAAACACTTCGACATAGGCATGAAAATCGACCGGGCCGAGTGCCGGATCGGCACCGTAATCCACACCGGTCACATAGCGGGCAGGAATGTTGAGGGCGCGACACATGGTAATCATCAAGTGTGCATAGTCGCCGCAAACACCTACGCGGGAATTGAAGGTATCCATCGCGCAGGTGGTTGCGTCGGAGGCACCGAGCGTGAAGCGCAGATGCTGTGTCACCCAATCGCAAATCGACGCGACTCGGGCAAAGCCCGGCGCGGCATTGCCGAACATCGCGTTCGCGAGCCCGCGCATTTTGTCGGATGGACAATAGCGGCTGGGTAATATGTACGGCACGACTTCCGAGGGCATGCTATGAATCGCGCGTTCTGCGATGCCCGAGGGCTCGTCGATGACATGCTCGATATCCACTTGGCCGCGGTAGCGGACGGTGAGGTTTCCGCCTTGCGTCGAAAGCCGGTTGATGCGATTGGCCGTGACGGCGTCTGTGAAGGTGGACTCGCGGGTAGCACCCTCCACGACCAACGATTCCTGCCGAACGCGCTGTGAGCGGGTGCGCGCCGGGCAGACGTTGAGCACCAAATCGCACTGGCCGCGGGCTTCGTACTGTAGTTCAAGTTGGTATTCCATGCGAATCATGGTTGGCTTCCAGGTTATTGTTGCGGTGCAATGGTCAAAGAGACGCAGGCGGTGCGGTGTACTACACCTGATCAAAGGGGAATTCCGAGGGCATGGGGCTCATCCGGATGAAGTTCCATGTCACCGCTGGCGATCTCGGTGGAGTGAGCAATCAGGCTAACCGTCAGTCCGGCAAGTGCGACAGCGGCGGCCAATTTTCCAAGCAACGCGAGCAAGGGCATCACATCCAGCACAAAGCCGGGCAGCATCGCAAACAGAAGAATCGCGGCAAATACGGCGGCAAGCAGTTTCATTCTGGTGCCTTTCTGGGTGATGTCATTCGGAGGTGCCGGCCAGAGAACGCATGCGCCGGTTTCAACACGCCAATGTTGGGGTTCGCGGACGGGCGGCATTATCGGACGCGCGTCGGTCTTGATGTAGGACGTTGGCCTATCTTTCGTCCGATGTTTGTCAGCGCTTGTCCGACGGACCTTTCAGCGCCTGAGGACGAGGGGGTCGGTGTATAGTCAATATGCTCGCTGATGCGCGGCGAATCGGTTTTTCCGCATTCGAGCACCACAATCACTGTGCGCACGTAGCAGAACCGGAACCCTGCCCCAATGTCGCCTATTCGCGCCGGCCTGACCCGAATTTTCGAGACTCTTTACGCCAAGCTGCTTTCAAATTCAAGTTTTGCGTTGGGGCTTCTGGCGCTCGCCCTCCTGGCAAATCTCGGTGCATTGCTGGCGGTGAACCAGGCCAACGTCCACTTCGAGGAGGCGCGCATACAGGTCATCGCCTCCCGACGCGCAATGTCCAATATTCAGCAGATCCAGTCGATGCTTTACGAGGCCGAAAGTGCGCAACGCGGGTTTCTCTATACCGGTAGTTCCGATTACCTGGCGCCACTTCGGGAGAATGCCCGTCTGATCGGGCCTGCACTGGCATCGTTGCGCACCAAGTACGCTGACGCCGCGTTACAACAGTCGACGCTCGACCGAGTCGTCGCACTTTCGAAGGAAAGAATATCGGATTTGAGTGTAACGGTTGCGCTACAGCAAGCCGGCCAAGCCGATGCGGCACGTTTGACCGTGACCACCAATCGTGGCAAAGATTTGATGGCTGAAATCGATACCAATATTGCGCGCTTTCTTGCCGCCGAGGGCAAGTCCCTGGACGAACAACTTGGGGCATGGGAGAAAATTCAACTGGGCGTGCGTTGGGGATTTGTCGTCATCTTGTTTCTCAATGCGATGATGATCATGGCGGGTGCGGTCGTCATCATTCGCGGCCTCGCGCGCGAACGCGCGGGCAACGAGCGTCATGATCAGCGAGAAGTAGAATTCGCCGCCGAGGCGGTGTGGCGCGCAGAGGAATTGCGCGCATTAACCGCCCACTTGCTGCAAATTCAGGAAAATGAACGCCATACGGTCGCGCGTGATTTGCACGATGAGCTTGGCGGCACGTTGTCGGCGATCAAACTCGACATCATCATGGCGCGCGAGGCGGCCGCCAAACGCAACGACGAGAAATCCGTCGCGCGCCTGCAACGCGCGCATACCTCCATTGATGGCGCGGTGCAATTTGTGCGCCGACTGATTGAGGATTTGCGTCCGACCCTGCTGGACAATCTGGGTTTCGACGCGGCATTGCATTCCATGACCGAACTGTTTTCCGAACGCTGCGGGGTCGCATGCGTCGTGTCTCTGCCGGAGGGCGAGTTGAATCTGACGCCGGCGCAATCGATCACCTTGTATCGCGTCTGTCAGGAAGCACTGACCAACGTCATGAAGTACGCCAAAGCAAAACAGGTGCACATTACCCTCACCAACGATGGTGCTCAGTGGACATTGGTTTTTTCCGATGACGGTGTCGGCATCGACGCCAGTATCACGCAACCCAACCGCCGCTTTGCGCATGGCTTGCTGGGGATGCGCGAGAGGGTAGTCGCGCTAGGCGGTCATTTTGATATCAACGGATCGACCGGCGTCGGCACGACACTCACTGCGACGTTTCCGGTCACGGCCCCTGGCGAGGCGGAAGCCTAACTTACCGGGGCATTGCAAGTTGCTGTCGCCAGCCCATCGCACTTGCTAACGTTTTTTCGCCCGCATTCGCCGTAATGGGCTTTATGTCCGCTCCCGTCCTACGCAAAATCTGACGCTCGTCCGATATTTACCTCTCGCCCGGAATACTACGATGGCTGCCTGATCATTGTCAGCGAAAAAGGCACCCATGTGGAACACCAATAATCTCGTCCTGCTCGTCGCCGCAGAATTGATTGCCGGCGCGCTGGTGCTGATATTTTCGCAAAGCGAGCAATTCGCGTTGTTCGGCAAGTTCCTGTTTGTTGCTGCGCTGATGGCCGTCACTGCCGCCGGCGCGATGGTGGTGTTGTTTCAGCGGTTTCTGGCGCACGCATTTCGCTCGGACGGCAATCCATGACCTGATGGATATGACGATCGGCGCTAAGGCCTCATTCCGCCAAGCAATTCAATACAAATTAGCAAGACAAGCAACCAAGCTCAATTCACTGCTCGGGCGCAAGCTGAAACCTCGCGTGCTCGCGCCCGCATTCACCATGACCACAAGGACTCTGCCATGAACTGGGATCAAATCGAAGGAAACTGGAAACAAATGAAAGGGAAAGTCAAGGCACAGTGGGGCAAACTCACTGACGATCACCTTGATGTGATCGCCGGCAAGCGCGACCAGCTTTCCGGAAAAATTCAGGAGCAATACGGCTACACCAAAGAGCGCGCCGAAGAAGAGCTGGATGCCTGGTTGAAGGATCATCCGACCAACGCGGTCGAGACACCTTCCAAGCATTAGGCAATTACACCAACACACATTTTACGAAAAGTTGCGGCGTATACAAACGCGGCAACACCTTTCACCACGTCAAAGGGATATCAATGAACATGAAAACCATCAACAAACTGCTCGCGCTCACATTTTGCGCGACGGCCTTCGCGGCGTCAGCTGCCATTACCAAAGCGGAACACAAGACCGCCATCGACGATGCCGAGATGGCATACAAACGGGCAAACGCCACCTGCTCGACGCTGGCCGGCCACGCCAAAAATGTTTGTGTGGCTGAGGCCAAAGCCGAACGCGTTTACGCGGTGGCGAAAACCGACGGCGAATACAAGAACACGCCAAAGGCTGTGTTTGATGGTCGTAAGCAAGTTGCCAAAGCCGAGTACGACCTTGCCAAAGTGAAATGCGACGCCAAGGCTGGTAACGACAAAGATGTTTGTGTCAAAGAAGCCAAAGCACTCGAAGTCCGCGCCCTGGAAGATGCCAAAGCCGGCAATACCATCAGCGATGCGCGTGCCGATGCAAGCTCTGCCAAAAACACCGCCAACTACAAAGTGGCCCTCGAAAAGTGTGACGCTTTCAGTGGTGATACCAAAGACGTCTGCGTGAAAAACGCGAAGGCGACATTTAACAAGTAACAAATTCGATTTCGTCTCCCTTGGAGCTGTCATGCTCCAATTTCGACGGGCCTGTATGGCCCGTTTTTTTTCGTGTGTGTTCATCTGGGGACGTGGGCGTGCCGGCATCTACCCCGTCAGCTGCGCGAAATCGGCTTCCTATGTCCCCGGTAGGACTAGAGCGACACAAAAGCGGATTTCGTCCTACACGTAAATCGGCGGAGCGACACTGTCCGCTGCATCGATGCCGTCTGAGAATGATTAAACACCACTCCAGAAGCCGACCATGAGTTCTGTAATGTCAATGCAGTCAATGTATGAGTCACACGGCGCCGACAACCTTCGGATCGCTCCGAGTATTTCGTTCCTCGCCTTGCTTGCCATCGTCGTGTCGTTGCTGATGTCGACGGGCTGTGACAAGACCACCAACTCGGGACAGACCGTCGGGCAGAAACTGGACAACGCAATTGATCAATCCAACGCCAAGATCGCCGATGTGGGCGACAAGGTCGAGAAAAAAATAGAGCAGGCAGGTGCAGTTGTCGCCGGTGTCGGCGAATCGATTTCCCAAAAAACCGGCAGTGCGTTTGACAAAGCCGGCAGCGCGGTATTCACGAAGGTCGATCAGGTTGGCGCCATCGTTGATGACTCCGCGATCACCGCGTCAATCAAGGCGGACCTGCTGAAGGATCCCGGTTTGAGTGCGCTAGGCATTGAAGTCAACACGGTCAAAGGTGAAGTCACCTTGAAAGGCTTGGTCTCGACCGAGATACGAAAGCTGCGCGCGGGAGGCATCGCCAGCCACATCGTGGGCGTGACGCGTGTCGTCAATTTGCTGGAAGTGAAAGGCACGTAACAGACCAAGCTTTCGAACTGCGGTACTGCGGGGATTCGATCCTAATGTGATTTCCGTGGCGACGGCAAGAAATTCGACGACGCGGACCAGGCAGCCAGTTGGGGTGCCACCCGCGCCAATTATTTTGCGTAATTTTTCCAATTCACCAGGAGTAATTCATGACCACAATATTCACGCTTGCCCTTGCACCGCCACGAACCGCCATGCAAAGGCGCGTTTGCGCGGCCCGTAATATTGCATGCATCGACGCGATAGGGGAATGAGCATGGCTCACAACAGCCTTTTTTCCCGCCTCGCCCTTCTCGGCGCACTGATGATCCCGAGCCTCACGGCGACGGCACAGCAAATCTCGGTATTTCCGCAACCCCTCCTGAGCCGTGACACGGTCGCAAAACTGCGCGTGACGACGCTTGCGCCGTATGCATACGGCCGCGAATCGGTGACGCTGATCAACAACCGGCTGACCGTGACGATACGCTCGTTCGACAACGCACCAGGTGCCGGACCTGCTCCGCCGTCCGATGATATTTCAGCCACCACGGGAGACGTCGTTCTCGGTAGATTGCCACAGGGTAGCTATAACGTTGACGCCGTATTTCTCAATCGTGTAACCGGCACGTTGTCGCCAATCGCGTCAACGCAATTCACGGTCGCCGAGGATCCGGCCGCGCGCAATTCCGGATTTCCCGCCCACGACTTTACCGACCTGTGGTGGAACCCGGCCGAGTCCGGTTGGGGCATCAGCATTCACACCAAGCGCACCAGCTTTTTTGCCGCCTGGTTTGTCTACGATGCGCAAGGCGTTCCTACCTGGTACACGCTGCAAGGCGGTGCCTGGCTGTCGCCATTGAAATATAGCGGGCTGGTCTATGTGACGCATGCTGGCCCGAACAGTGGCTTGGGGCCAATATCGGCGGTCACGGCCACATTGGTGGGCAATGGCGTGATCGACTTCAATGGTTACGATAACGCGACATTTAATTTCTCAGTCAACGGCATCGTAAACTCGAAAAACATCACGCGTGAACTCTTTTGATCGGTGCCCATGTCGAGGGTTGGCATGGGTTGCTGAAGCGATAGCGCCAAATTGCCGCGTCGGACTCGCGCAGCGGCCATCGGCATCACTCAATGCGAAACACAAACTCCAGCACCGGCGAGGTGTTTAGGCCGAAAGTGCGCCGAACGGCACGCGCCACGCGGAGTTTGTCTGGATGGAAACAATAGACACTGTCTGCGTCAAGCAAGCGAATTGATATCCCTGAATCGAGTCGGGTTCTCAAGGCAAAATCAGCGCGGCCACGTGCAAAAATTAACCTTCACTCACCACTCGATTTCTGCCGCCCTTCTTGGCGAGATATAGACGCGCATCCGCCACTTCCACCAATGTTTCATAGGCGTACGGTAGTGTGAGTTCGTTCGTGGCAGCGACGCCGATACTGATCGTAACGGCAAGTGCCGGATGAATGCCCGCCCAGTGATAGGCCGCGACGCTGTAATTGAGGCGCTGCGCGACCTCGGTGCCGATGGCGAGATCGGTCTGCGGTAGCGCCAGCATAAATTCCTCCCCCCCGTAGCGTGCGGGAAAGTCGGCGTAGCGGCAATTTTGGCGCATCAGATCCGCGAGCGTGTGCAAGGCGCGGTCGCCGATGGCATGGCCGAACTGATCGTTCACCTGCTTGAAAAGATCGACATCGATCATCAGCAATGTCAGCGGTTGCGCGGCGGTGGCGCGCGAGAGGGCGGCTTGCAGCCATTGTTCCAGCGCGCGCCGATTGGGCAGATTGGTGAGCGTGTCTTCCTTGGCGAGCCGCTCCCATTGATCCGAAAAACGCTTCAGCGATTGCGTGAGCTCGCGCCGCTCGGCACTGCTGCGCGCGTCCTGATCGGTGAGTGCGGCTTCCAGCGCGCGCACCTTCTTCAACGCGTTGAGCGCACTACCCAGGTTGCCTAATCCCTCGTGCGCCTGCGAAATGCCGGCGTAGGTGTCGCTTTGTTCGCGCTTTGAGCCATCCGTCAGATATACGAGCGCGTTGTGGAACGCGATGAGCGCATCCTCGAAGCGTTTCAAGCGGCAATACACCATACCCATTTCATTGAACGTGACAGCGATATCGGCGCGCATCTTGTAGGCTTGGTATTGCTTGAGCACGTCTTCGAGCGTGTCGAGCGCGCCTTCGTAGTCTTCGACGTTGCGCTGCACGATCGCGTAGCGACCGCGCGCGACGGCGCTGATGCGTCGCATGCCGGCCGCCTGCGCTTCATTGGCAAGATTAATCCACTGCGGCAGGTAAGGTCGGTAAGCCTCGATGCGCGCGGGGCCTTCGGGCACCTCGGCTTCGACGCGACGGTTGTAAGCGTTCAGCAGCGCGGAGCGCGCGCCAAAACGATCTGCCATATTACCGGCGGCCTCGAACGCTCGCACGCTACGCTCAAGATACTCGACCGCCTGTTTGTGACGACCAATGATAGAAGAAGAAATGCCGATCCGCTGCCATACCCGCGCTTCGAGTTCGCGCGACCCGGCGCGGGTGGCGAGTTCGCCGGCGTCAAAAAAATATTTGAGCGCGGCCGCGTGGTCCTCAATCAATTGCAGCGCCTGGCCCGCGTGCATGATCGCCTCAGCTTCGCTTTCGGTATCGGCGTGGTTTTGCGCATCGCGTCGCGCTTCAGCCGCGACCCGCCCCAGTTTCAGCACGTCGCCATTGGCGGCATGAAGCTCCGCGAGCGCATTCAGGATCAACGCACGGTCGCCGGGATCGACAGTTTCCAGCAATAGCTCCGCATCACGCTCCGCTGCAACACCATCGCCGGCATGAATGGCGATGCGCAAACGAACCACCTCTTCTTTGATCGACGCGGGCGCGGGCCGTCCCGCGCCATTGGCACCAGGGCCGCTGGAACTGCTGACACCGCCAGGCGAGGGAAATGCGGAATCCAAATTAGTCGTGTTCATGCAATGGTTAATTTACAGCATGACGGCCCCACCCCGCTTGATGGCGGGCCGCCGTGCCAACGTCGCGATGGCCTGATCGAGTCGCACCAGCGTCGAGGTGTAGGTAATGCCGGTCTCCACTTTAAGGCGCTCCGCATCCGCGCGCAACATCGGCATCGCCAGTGCAACCGGGTCACCGCAAACAGCGAACGCAATCGCATTGCCACCCTCGACGGGGGCCAGCGGCAACACGCGGTCATTGAACGCCAGGCGCAGGTTGTCAATTTGCCGCCGATAGCCATGTGCACGCCCGAACAGGTTCAATACCAGCACACCTCGTCGCGTCAAGCGTGCACGGCAATCGCGGTAAAACGCTTCGGTGCCAAGTGCGCCGAAGCGTGCATTGTGGTCGTAGCCATCGATCATGATGCAATCGTATTTGTCTTTGTGCGCGTTGGGCCCGCCATCCGCACCATCGCCGCGCATCCACGCGACGCCATCGGCAATGCAGATATCAATATTTGCCACTTCACGCGCCGACGCGCGCGGCAATTTGAACGATTGCTCGGCCATTGCCACAACGGCCGGATTGATTTCGACAATTGTCTGCTTGGCAAGCGGTCGATGGCGCTGCCAGAATTTAGTGAGCGAAGCCGCTCCCAATCCCACCTGCAAGACCCGTTTCGGCCAATCGCTGTCAGGCCGCAGCAACAGACACGCCGCCATTTCGCGCGTGTACTCAAGCTCCAGCGAATAGGGCCGGGCGATGCGCATGGCCCCCTGCACCCATTCAGAGCCGAAATGCAGAAAGCGCACGCCGGCTTCTTCGGAGGTTTCGAGGGTGTGGCGCGGTTTGGATTGTTGTGCCGTCAACGCTGCCTACGCCGCCAGTGGCTGGTCCTCGACGCGACCCTTCCAACCGCGCCGCGCCGGGCCACGGCCCATCGCCTCGACAACAATTTTCTGATTGACCAACTGATCGATCAGGTTGATGCGCTCGACCACATTCTTCACCGTTTCGTTGCCGGCTTCCTGCGCTTTCCACAGGATACGGATGTGCTTGTCTGCCCACAGCGGCACCTTACTGGTCTTTTCCCACAATGCCACTGCCTGCTCGGAATTGCCGAAGCACTGCGCGAGCGATTTCTGCGACAAGCGCAAGTGCAGACGAAGATAGCGAAACTCGGCCCCGGATAGGCGACCGATCTTGCCTGCCAGCGCGAGACAAATGGCGCGCGTCAAACCGGGCGCGTTCTCAATGTCCACGGCTTTACCGTACGGTGTTTTCTTGATCGTGAAACCATTAACCAGCCACACATTTTTCAGTCCACCGTCTTCATAGTGATACATGCGCGCCCTCCATCAGAGTTCCAGGGCCGTGATCACGATCAGATCCGACTCATCGTCGCTGACGGCGACCACTTCGCCGACATCGCGACCTGTCAAGACATGTTCCATGCGGCACTCGATATTTCCTTTCGCCCGATTGGGCTTTGGCGTACGGTTCAGCCTGCCTCGCCGGATGACCTCAATGGCCGTATCGCGAGTGATGTGACGGCGTTTCATTTGTATGAGCGCATGATCGGTGAATGCGCCGCGCGCACTATCAACCGCGATTTTCCACGACACGGCGGATATACGCTTGCAACTGAGATTTGGACAGTTTCGATATCATGGCGTTCCGTGTAACCTATAATTATTATAGGTTGCTAGCCGGTCCGTCGCAAGGAAATTCTGAAGTCGACATCGCCCTTGCGCAATTAACAACCGGCTAAGCTACCCCACACTCACCGGCACCAAGGTCATCGTGTCATTGCCAAAAATATCGATCACCTTCACCGCCACCGTATAACGCCCGGGCACTTCATAGGTATGCTCGGCGGTCTTCAGTTCCAATTCACGGTTCTGCCGCGTACGAAAACTCTGCCATTCGTTTTCAAAAATAAACCCACCGGTCCAGCGCTCTTCGAAATCGGTGAGTTCGCCCTGAACCGGATCGACGCCGGGTAACGTGCTTTCCAGTCCTAATCCCTGCGCGCGTGGCACTTTGATGATTTCCTTGCGTTGCAGGTAATCGAAATCGACCGCCCAGTAATCGACCCAGTCGGTCCAGAGCTTGGTGAGCACGTCGCGTGTCACCACACCGTTCTTGTCCTTGGCGACTTTGATGAGCTGCCCTTGCTCGCAAAGCACCTCACTCTTGCCTTCCTTCATCGCAGCGATGGCGGCTTCGGCGGCACCTTGCGAGTAGTAGACCGAGAAATCGGTGAGCTCGATGGTGACGGTGAGCTTTTCCTTCGCACTCTTGCCTTTGGCGTAGCGCGGAGTGGCTTCGACGAAGCTGATGTCGTGAAACACCACCTGGCCGCGATCCACGGCGCGCTTGTCAAACACTTCAGCCGGGATGTACTTGGGGGCGAGATCGATGCCTTTGCTCTTGGCTTCTTCCAGCGCGGCGGGGAACAGGCCCATCTCGAATTCAAAGGCCAGCACGTCGGCGCGCGAGGCGCCGCGCTTGCGGCATTCGGTGATCACTTCTTCCACAAACAAGCGCCCGACAGGCAGATTTATCGGCCCCACTACCACCAGCCGCCCGGCATTTTTACCGTGGAAAAAACTCTCTCCCTGCAAAGGCTCGGCCTTGTACGCACGCAGGATCAGGTCGCGAAATTCGCGCTCCTTCTGCGCCAGCGCTTCGGCCTTTTGCTTGCCGTTGAGGCGACCGGTGACATTGAGATAGGCCTGCCGCTCGTAGCGGCCCAGGTTCAACACTTCGAAGGCGCGGAAGGTTTTTTCTGCCGCTTTCAATTCCCGCTGCACGCCGATCAGGCGTTTGCGGGTGGTGTGGATGCCGAACTTGCCGAGATCGGTGGCGATCCATTTGCGGCCGAGCTTTTCGGCGACGGCGGCTGTGGTGCCGGAGCCGCAGAAGAAATCGGCGACGAGGTCGCCTTCGTTGCTGCTGGCTTTGATGATGCGTTCGAGGAGCGCTTCGGGTTTTTGAGTATCGTAGCCCGACTTCTCGTTATGCCATGAGCGAAGCGATTCAATGTCCAACCAAATATCCTGTGCGGGCATCCCGTCGCTTTCATCAATGTAGCGTTTGATTCGGGGAATGTTGTTTTTCGTGTAGTAAATTCTGTTCTCACCCTCTAATCTCTCCATCGTCTTAACTGGCACGCGCCAAACTCGGCGGACACCCTTCCAAACGTAGTCGTAGCCGCCGCCTTGAAGTCCGGCTGCCCCAAGGTCACCCGACATCCACTTTCTTCCGTCAGGGTCGGCGTAGCGGTAATAGCTCTCCAAGTACTCTTTGTCGTAAGCTTGGTAGGGTTGATTCCAAATCCACGTTTCTCTCTTTGAGAAATACTGAATCACATCATGACTGCTGCCATATCGCCCGGCATCGCTATGGCCCGATGTTCTTTTCCAAATAATTTCACTTCGGAAATTCCCGCGACCGAAAACCTCGTCGAGCGCAAGTCGGATGATGGGGTTTATTTTCCAGTCACAGTGCACATAAATACTCGCGTCCTCCGCCATCAAATCCCGCATCAAAATCAGCCGCTCATAAATCATGCTGATAAACGAATCCGCCCCGCGTCCCCACGTATCGCGATAGGCAATCTGCTCCAGCAGGTTCGGCTCTTTGTGAAAGGTCTCACCACCAATCTCGATATCCATCGAGAAATCCGCGCCGACATCGAAGGGCGGATCGATGTAGATCAGCTTGAGTCCACCTGCGTCTTCGATCTGCCGCCGCAACGCGCCGCTTTTGAGTGAAGACAGGATTAGCTTGTTGTCGCCCCAGATGAGTTTGTTGGTCCAGCCCTTGTGCTGGCGGCCGCGCGAATCGAACAGGTCTCCCTGAACTTTGGTTTCCTTGCGCGGCTCATCGATATGTTCCAGCGACTGGAACGGCAGCACGGTGGTACAGACATCGCGCGATTTGCCGTTCCACACCAGCTCTACTTCGCGCTTGTCCTCGAACAGGATGAAGCGGTATTTCTCCGGCAGCGGTTTACCCTGCTGGATGAGTTGAGTGAGGTCGCGCTTTTCGGCGTCGGAGATTTCGTATGCGGGGGGTTTGGCCATGCGGGCTTGGGGCTTTCTGTCGTTCTATAAGGTTTCTAAAGAGGTGGCGTCTAATGAAAAGCGAACCAAACGTTTATATAACACATTGATTCTATTTAAATAAATGCATTTCTTTAGAGTTTCCTAAAGGTCCGTACGCGTTTAAACGGTAGGTTCAACAAGATACCAGCGGGCCCAGCGCCGCTGCCCTGCAACACGAATGCGTCCCTCATCGCGCAATCTGATCAGCACTGACCGCACTTGCGCTACCGTGCGCCGAAATTCAGGAAACGGGGATTGCTTTTTGAGCGACTACAAGCAATTCATCCAGCACCGCCGTAATCTCGTGATCAAGCTGATCGAGCGGCATAACTGCGGCGAGGCCGTGGTAATCGCGTTTAAAGGTCCTTTCCGGAGTGCCGAGCCGTTCATTAAAGAGCTTGAAAAGCGGGTCGAGAAAATCGTCCGTGACCTTTATGTCGGCACCCCACGGATCTGGTTTGCCAACAAGTTTTAGCGCAGCCACAATTTCAGCAATGCATTCATCAAGAAGTTTGACCCGATGCCGACGCTCGACTGCCTCCAGAAGGTCGGTTTCACGAAGGCCCAATTGCACGTAGGCACGCAGACTTTCAGGGGTAACGAGATAATTTTCGATTTCGCGCCGTGACCACATTTTTTCAACAAGATCTCCGTCTGATTTCAATACCTTCTGGACGCGATCCAACAACAAAAAGCCCACTAGATCAGACTTAGCTTCGCGCAACCCATAAAAATGGTCGCGCGCTCCCTGAGGTATGTTGTTGTCAAGATATTGAGCAGGCACTCTGCTACCAAGCACAGCGGTCGCAGGGTGATTCAACCGCTCCGCGAGTCTGCGCAAAATAGCAAGATCTGTTGACCCTTCAAGATAAAGCATCCAGCCATTTTGCTCGGCCAGATAATAGTCTGCCATCCGAATGGACTCCAGCGCCTTTTTGACTTGGGTGCGGGATCTCGTATCGATGCGATGTGGGCGTCCTACGAAGGCGACGACGACATCACGTTCCGCCGCCTCCTGAAGGATGACCTCCGAATGACTCGCGGCGATGATCTGTGACCCCGTCTCAGCGGCAATTTCAGTCAGCAGATTGTAGATGTCACGCTGGCGGAGTATTTCCAGATGCGCGTCTGGTTCATCCAAAAGCAGCACCGCCCCTGGATTGGCAAGGATAAAGGCAAGCAACAACAACACTTGCTGGCAACCCCTACCCGACGACGACAGATCAAGTTCAACATCTTTTTGCTCCCGATAGGTCAGCGTGAGTTCGCTACGCTCCTTCAAATACACGGGCTCATTCAGGGTTATCTGAAACATGGCGCTAATGCTTTTGACCAGCCTGTTCCATCCCGACTTGTCCTCTTTGGCGAATAGCTGCCAGCACAAATTCCGCAACACTTGTGCAGTCTGGCCTTCGCCAATCAGAAGGCTGATTTCGCCGGGTTCCTTCCTAAACTCACGTTCGGTTAGCCCTGACATTGGCGGAAGGAAAACTACGTTGTGGGCACGCACGCCTATTGGAATTTCGCCGTCACCATCTTTGAGGCGACAATAGAATGACTCTTCATTGGCGTAGTAGAACTCAAGAGCGCAGCGCCACGGCTTGTCACGGTGTATTCCCTCGGCCGTGAGCGTGACATAAATTTTGCTCGTCTCTTGCTTGCCTGAGGTTCTGTCTATTGCATGGGTATGGAGATCATTCCAAAGCAATTTCGAACTCGGCACGGGTATCGCGTATAAATCTCGGCGATTGATCGTCACGCCTTGCCGCTTTTTTGCTGAGCTCCCTTCGCGCTTTTCAGCCCACCGCTTCCAACCGATGTCCCAAAGCGCTAGCGCCTGCAAGGCTGTCGTCTTGCCTGAGTTGTTGGGGCCGATGAATACGACGTTGCCGCCAAGCGCAATTTTTGCATCGTCAATGCGTTTGAAGTTTTCAATTTTGAAGGAGGTAATCATTTTTCTTCCAATCGTATAACCGGAAACAGATGCAGTGGAGGAGGATAAGTTTGCAGTGTGCGCGGGCGCTCGGGTGGTCCGTGGTCACTCTACTGAGCCGACTCTTCAGTTTTCTTGCTGATATTCAGTGAAGCCTTTCGTCAAACTCGCAAAGTTAGACGGAGGATGTTTCTCGAAGCTGGCCTGATCAACATAGACGAAGCGATATTTCACACCACCTTCGTCAACGCTTGCGGCGGTCGCATCCTCGCACCACTGGCGCAGACGATTCATTTTTTGCGGCAAATCCAGTTCCACACGGCCTTTGGTTTCTACGATCCATACGCCTTCTTTTGTCTTGACGAGGAAATCAGGCACGTAGTTCGATAGGTCTCCATCTGCTTTGACGTAATCGATCTTAAAGCCTACGGCGAGGTAGTTTTTGGCGAAGCTCACCACATCGGGCGCGTCGTCAAGGAATTTTGCGAATGCCAACTCAAAGCCGCCTGCATTCGGCTCGCCGACGATTTTGCTAAAGATCGACTTCTTCGCGGCCAGGTACGGGCGATGGTCGGTACGGAAAGGGCGTGTATCGCGCAGACGGATGCGATCCTCAATCCGCGCCGCGCCACTATCCTGCACCGTGAGTGCGTTGATCGCTTTCTTGAAGCTGTCGAACAAAATCTTTCCGGCTTCCGGCTCGGACAAATTGCGCAATACGACTGGATCTTCAAGGTCCATGGGTGCCGTAAATAGATACTCTCGCAGGAAAGTTTTGACCTTTCCGTACATGACGTCATAGCCGCCCACCAACTTCATTTCCTTCAGCAACTGGCGTGCAAAGAAGCCAATCACCGAGCGGTAGTCGGCCGGGCCGGTGCCATCGAGGTGGGTAACGTGATCGACCTCGCCGTCGAGCATGGTCTTGAATACGATCTCGCGCGTCTCCTCGGGCGTGAAGGGCTTTACGGCTAATTTTCGATTGCCAAATGCGGCAGGATCGAGTGCCTCAAGATCCTTGAACTCGCGACTGAATCTTCGCGCGAGCTTGGGAATTTCGATATCGAGCGCGTCAATGTCCTTTTCGGTGTCAGCCGAATCGACCTCGACCACCAGCGAATCCTTGCGGCCTGCACCGGGGCCCATCGGCACGTGTTCGAACGTCACACCTTCGCTTTGGATCGACTCAACGAATTCCATGAAAGCCGGTGTGCCCATAACGGATACGGTTTCCGCCTCGTCACTGCCGAAGTACATTCGGCGCAGTCCACGTCCGAGTGTCTGCTCCGGCAGGATGTTGGATTGCGCCGCGTACGCGCGAAGGCCGACGATGTTGGTGACGTTGCGAACGTCCCAGCCCTCTTTCAGCATCAGCACGGACACGATCGCTTTGTAGGGCGATTTCCAGCCATCGATTTCATTCGATTGCCTGCGCAATACTTCCAGCTCTTCCTTGTTCTTGCCAGAGGCAGCCTCGGAAATCTCGCCATTGTTTTTGGTGTGAATTACCAGCACGGCATTTTCCAGTTCAGGACATATCTTCTGCAGATACTCGCCCACTTCATCGCAATTGCGCGTGTCGTCGACCATGACGAACAGCACCGCCTTCTTGCCCAGCGTTTCATGCTCCGCGTAACTCTTGCGCCATTCTTCGATGCCGAGCTGCAAATAGTCCTCGTACTTCTCGCAAAACAGCGCGCTGGGCTTTTCCTGCAAACGACTGCGGCTGGCGATATCCGGCAGGACCGGATGCTTGACCACGTTTTGGTGAATCGCTTCCACCAGCGGATAGTCCGACACGGTTTGCACAAAAATTGAGCCGTTGTCATGGCGCGGCGTCGCGGTCACATCGATTTGCAAGGCGAGGCGCTGGTCTTTCTGCAACATGCGGTGATGGATGTCCTGAATGCTCTTGAACCATGCCATGCGCGCATCGTGGATGTGGTGCGCTTCGTCGTTCAGCACCACCAGCTCATTGATTTCGCGAATGAGCTCGCCGAGGTCGATCTTGCTGTCGGTCGTTTTGCCGCTGGGCTTTGGCCCAAAGGGATCGAGAAAATAATCCCGCAGATCGTCATCTTCCAGTGTCGGCTCGCGCACCTCACCCAAATACACCCGGTGGATGTTAGTCAGAAACAGATTGCCGGTATCCCGAACAACACGCACGTCGTCTTGGATATGAAGGGTGAGTTGGAACGCGTCGCGCCAATCGCGCCCCTCATAGCCGTTGTCCGGAAGAATGGGATCATTAAAAAAAATCTTCAGACCATCGAAGTCTGCACGCAAACGATCAAGCACAATGATGTTTGGGGCAATAAGCAGGAAGTTGCGCGCCAGTGGAGAATCTGGCTCGTACGACTTGTGAAAGAAGCACCATGCGATCAGCAACGAGAGCACTTTGGTCTTGCCAGCACCGGTCGCCATTTTGATTACGTAGCGGGGCCAGTCTTCGTCGAACATGTTGGCGGAGACTGCGCCCGATGCATCGAACCTAAGCAGATCGAATTTGTCGCGAACGCATTTGACGTCATGAAGCCAGATGACAGTTTCCACGGCCTCGCGTTGGGCAAAGTAATAACGAAACGAGGACGGCGAACCGTCAGCCTGTTCAACCAAATGCTCTCTATCAAACCACCAGTGCAGCAATGCGCGTGAGGTCGAGGACGCGCCGACGTATCCGGAATCTCGCCACGTTTTCACATAGCCTCGAATGTTGGCGACCAGTGGTGGAATCAGCTTCTCATATGCAGCTCCGCGTAACTCTTCAGCCGCTGGAAACCAGCGCTCCTGCGGATCAAGTGCCACATAGGGGGAGCTCGGAAATCCCGGGTGCAACGCCATCGTTTAACTAGCCTTTATACTTCACGACGTGAGTAGTCTGCGTGATTGTGTCGGCGCTGGCAACCAACAAAAACACCAGCACTGGCGCGCCATTCCGGCCGAAACTGCCGGGAAAGCCTCACCCGTGCTTGACTTTTTTACTTTTGTGCTATGAGAGTCCCGCTGATATTTTTTCCCAGCCGAAACGGCGGCGTGCCGCCTCACCCCACCGTTTTCTTCAACCACGCCATTGCCCCCGGCGTCGATTGCCAGACCTCGCGCATCGCGTCGCGGTAGTTCCATGCTTCGTCGTCGCCGCCAAATTCAATGCCAAGTGCCGAGCTCCTGGGCTGGGCTTTGCGGGCGGGCAACATGAACTTCACGATCTTGGGACTGTGCTTGTGGGCTTTTTTGAGCACGGTGGTTGCTAGCGGCAATTCACCCAATCGAAAATGCGCGAGCGCTTTTCCAAAGGCAAGCGCCGGCATGCCGTCGTCGGGATAGGCGGCACACACCTCGAGAGCATCGGCGTTTTCGCCGCGTTCCAAATGCAGATTGACGATATGATCGCGCATACCGTAATTGTCGTTGGGATTCAAACGTATTACGACTTGCAGGCGCTTGAGGGCGTCGGGTTCACCGTCGAAAAAAAGTTCCATGGCTTCTTGCGCCAATATGCGCAGCGCGGGGCGGTTCTCGTGTATTCCCCACGGCAAGATCGCGCCGGGCGGAACCACCACGTCGAGCATGGCTCTCACGCGCAGTCGAATTTTCTCGCGCACCGGTGTTGCCGCCCATGTTGCGGCGTCGGTCGGCATGTCGGCCAAGGCAAATATTAGGTCGTCGAGGATGTCCGGGCTGTCCATCGCGCCCGGATGCTGTTCGAGAAACGCCACCCAGAATTCCACTTGCGGTGGTGCCCATACGTCGGCGGTGAAATCCGGCAAGGGATGTGTCGACAGCGGTTTTGCCAGCGGCCACGCCCGATGCCACGCGTCTTCGAGCGATGCCAGGTGCGCATCCGGTGTCAGCACATGCTCGTTTTTTCGCGTGTCGTCCACGTCCTCCTCGTCCACTTCCGGTGAATTTTCGTCCAGCTCTTTTTCCTGGGCCGCGATGTCGGCAGCGAGACTTTTCGCCTGCGCGATCGCGTCGCGTTTCGCGAGGCCCATGCCTATCAGTTGTTTGACCAACTCGGCCTCGCGCGCTTCGGGTGTTTCTGGCGGCAAAGTCGCCACATCGACCGCGCGCAGATGTTGCGTCGAAACCGGTTTCGCCAAACCGGCCTCCACCGCCGCGATCATGCGTTTTTCCCAGGGTGCCAATTGATCCGCCGTCAACTCCGCCGTTGCCTGCTTGGGATCGAGCCCCTGACCGATCTGCCGCAACCACCCGAGCAGCGGAAACTCCGCCTCGTCGTATCCGGCGCGCATGATTTTGGCGGCCCAGAATTTGGCGCGCTCGCGGGCGTCGGCGTCGCGCTTTTGGCTGACCAGCATCAATATCTCCAGATGCGCGAGCGAAATGTCGTCGGGCGATGCGCGCTGCGCCTCATGAAAGTAATTCCAGGCGCGGTTGAAATCGCCGCTGTCGGAATACACCGACGAGAGCCGCTGTAGCGCGTCCGCGCGGGTTTGCCCACCCGCCTCCACCGCGATGCGTTCGAGCAGCGCGATTTTTTTCTTCGGCTCGTCCAGCATGTCGTAGGCATCGCACAGCGCCCACATCAAATCGCCGGCATGCTTTTCTTTGGGATTCAGTTTGCCGGCGAAACGCGGCGCAAGCAGCGCGCGCACCCGCTCCGGATCGGTCTCCAGCAAGCGGTGTGCGACCAAGGCCAGCATGCCGTCAGGCAGCCGACCGGAATCGAGAATGTCCTGCATGCGGTTTGCGGGCAATACCTCGCACAGGATTGCCCAGCAGTGTTCCGCGTCAAACACGGGAAAGTCCGGCATGGCTCCGCAACATTGCTTGTGCTTGCACGGCAGGCCGATCGCGCACTTATCGTTGCGCCCCAGAGCCGGCAATTTCTCGATTTGAAATTGCCGCGACGGATTCGGCATCGAACGCCACAGCGCGCGGCTCATGCCGCATGCCATCATCGCGGCAGCCTCGTGATCGCTTTTGTCGGGGATGATATGGGCCAATGCAAACGCCTCGCACGTTTCGTGCAAATCCTGCAAGCTGCCACCGTTGGCCATGCATGTGACGGTGAGTTCGAGCAGTTCGGAAATTTTATCGTCCATGTGGGGCCATTCGCGTAGGGGCGGAAGGAAGTGGGCAAGCGACGTTGTTGGTGGATGCAAGCCGCACGGAAAAGCAAAAGACAGGTCTATTCGATCAAGCCATTTTCATCGTGAAACGGATAAGGGCCGTCGAATTTTCCAACGTACGCCGTGTGCGAAACCACACCAGTGTTTGCGTGCCATTGGTGCAATTGATACGCGGCAGGCTCCATCACGAAGTGCGAAGGCGCGCTGACCGAAAGATCGAGTGCTACTTGATGCGCGGGGCTTGGTGAGGTGGACGCGAACGTGCCGGCCCAGCGCGTTTGTATCGGGCGGTGCAAGTGGCCGCAAAGGATGCGCTCTATTTGTGAATGGCGTTCGACAATTTTTTTCAATCCCTCCGCGTTCTTGAGACCGATATTGTCCATGTGGCCGATAAAGGTTGTGAATGGCGGGTGATGCATGATGATGATGGTGGGGCGGTCGGGAAATTCTTCGAGTTTTTGCTTAAGCCAGTGGAGGCGGATCTCACATAATTCACCGCCGCTTTTTTCGGCAATGACGGTGTCGATGGCGAGGATGCGCATCGGCAGGTGCTCGATGGCGTATTGGATGAATGGCGGGAACTGTGTGAGATAGGGGTGATCGGGAAATGCACTGATCATGTTTTCACGATGATCGTGATTGCCGGGAATCAGGTACAACGGCATCGCCAATGGCGATAACAATTCGCGAAGGTGAGCGTATTCATCGGGGCGACCGAAATCGGTGAGGTCTCCCGTGGCGATGACGATGTCCGGTTTCTGTTTTAACGCAAGGATGTGTTCGACGCAGCGTTTCAACATGCCGCTCGTGTCCACCACCCGGTAAGAAAGTTTGCCCGGCGTTTTGATGTGAAGGTCGCTGATTTGGCAGATAAGCATGTTGGGTGTTACTCCAGAAACAACAGCGCTTCAGCATCGACCGCAATCGACACGACATCGCCGGATTTGAATTCTCGGCGCAGGGCGGTCTCGGCGGTGATCGTCTGTTCGTTGCCGACATCGAGAATCAGGCGCGTGTGATCGCCGAGAAAAAACGCACTGACGATTTTGGCGCGCAGTTGTGCCTCGCCGTCCGATACGATGCGTACGTCTTCCGGGCGAAACAATACTTCGTTCGATACGCGTGGGCCGACGCGCAGCAATCCGCTCGGTAGCCGCAGGCCTTCACCCTCAACGACACCTTGCACGCGATTCATGCTGCCGATAAAGTCCGCCACGAATCGGGTGGCAGGCCGATAGTAAATTTCGCGCGGCGTGCCAATCTGCGCAATGCGGCCCTTCTCCATCACGGCGATGCGGTCACCCAGCGCCATCGCTTCGGATTGATCGTGCGTCACGTAAACGGCGGTGATTTTCAAGCTGCGCAGCAAGCGGTCAATTTCGGCGCGCAGCGATTCACGCAGCTTGGCATCAAGCGCCGTAAGCGGCTCATCGAGCAACAACACCCGTGGACGCACGGCCAGCGCACGCGCCAGGGCGACGCGCTGACGCTGCCCGCCCGAGAGCTGATCGATGCGGCGTTCGCTGAAACTTTCCAGATGCATCATGATCAGCATCTCATCAACGCGCTGTTTCTTTTCCTTCTCCGCCATGCCGCGCACTTTGAGGCCGTAGGCGATATTTTCACTCACGTTCATGTTGGGAAACAGCGCGTAGCTCTGGAACACCATGCCGACGCGGCGCTCCTCAATCGGCTGCAGGGTCACGTCGGCTGCGCCGAAAAATACTTGCCCGCCTTGGTCGGGTTGTTCAAGACCCGCGATGATGCGCAGCATGGTCGTCTTGCCGCAGCCCGAGGGGCCGAGCAGCACCAGTGTTTCCCCGGGATTGATATCGAGTTGAACCGGCTCGAGTGCATGCGTGCCATCGGGAAACGTTTTTGCGCAGCCTGCGAGTCGAATGCCGACAGTACCCAGTTTGCTATCCATGTGATTTTTTTGCTTTGGCGGGTTCGGTCATCCATTGCATCGCAATCAACAGCGGAATGATCATGATGAAAAATACGATCGTATACGCCGAGCCGATTTCGAGGCGCATCGAGGCGTAACTATCGGCGAGGCCCACCGGCAGCGTCATCGTCAGCGGCGTATGCAGCATCCAGGTGATATTGAATTCGCCCATCGACAGCGTCACCACCATCAACGCGCCAGCGAGAATACCCTGTCGGCAATTGGGCAGGATCACGTGGAAGAAACGCTGGGCAAACGTGGCGCCGAGGCTCGCGGCGGCATCCTCCAGCGTTTTAAGATCGATCGCGCCCATCACCGCCAACACCGAGCGCACCATAAAGGGCAACGTGAACAGCACATGGCCGACGAGGATGAAGGCCCAGCTGATGCGAAAGCCACTGAATTGGCCGTAGAGCAGAATCAGCGCGAGCGCGGTGGCGAGACCCGGTACGGCGACCGGCAGCACCATCAATTCCTCGATGGCGCGTGTGAGACGAGATTGCCGGCGCGCGAGCACATATGCAGCCGGCACGCCGATCAGCAACGTGACCACCAGTGTCGCAAGCGCGATGCCGATCGAGAGAAAAATGGTCTTGTGGTAGAGCGTCCAAACTTCCACCACCCAACGCAACGTGAAACCACTCTTGATGCCGATGAAGAAGTTTTCGGTGACGCCGGCCATGATGGATAACACCACCGGCACCAGCAAGAATGCGCAGACGCCGATGGTGAAGGCGAGTTGCAGATAAAAACGCGGCGCGCGTTTCATGTGACTATGCTGCCGCCGCGACGGTGGAGCCCGCCATCGATCGCGCCAACGCGAGTGCGAGCCACGTGATCAACCCCAACACGATCGACAGCGCCGCCGCGAGTGAAAAATTCGCGTAGTTGGTGAATTCGCTGTAAATCGTGATCGGCAACACGTTGATTTTGGTGGCGAGCGTAAACGCGGTGCCGAAGGCACCCATGCTGGTGGCAAAACAAATCGCACCCGAGGAAATCAATGCGGGTTTCAATCCCGGAATCAACACGTCGCGAATCACCTGCCATGGTGTCGCACCCAAGGAGCGCGCCGCTTCTTCTAGTGCGCTATCCAATTTTTCGGCGGCCGCCATGATGGTAAGAATCACGCGCGGAATGGAAAAATACAGGTAGCCCAAAAATAGCCCCGCCATCGAATACGCAAGCACCAGTTTTTCGCCGAACAACCATTCCGTCAAGCTGCCGACCAAACCCTGGCGGCCCACCAGCAAAATCACCATAAAGCCCACTACCACACCGGGAAACGCGAGCGGAAATGTCAGCGTCGCCAACAGGAAACGGCGGCCGAAGAATCGATTGCGTTGCAAAAACATCCCGCTGATGCCGGCGATGATGAGGGTCACAAACGTGACCGAGGCCGACAGCGCCACGGTAGAAACCAAACTCGAAAAATAACGCGGATTGGTGACGACTGCCCAATATGCCGCAACACCCATCTCGCCGCCGGTACCGACCGCAACGAGCCGCGCCATCGGCAGCAGCCAGAACGCGGAGAAGATGATCAGCGCGGGTAGCAGCAGGGCCAGATGGCGGAAGGATTCGCGGTGGGTAGGGGTCATGGGAGGGGCAAATTGTTGCGGTCAGCCGACACCCCTTCCCCCTCTGCTTCGCTTCAGGTGTGCCCTTGTCCCTCGGTCCCTCCCCACGAGGAGGGAGGGAAGAAAAGCGCTGCCCCCTTGATGGGACAAGGGAAAACTTGAAGCGAAGCGGCGGGGTTGGGGGAGAGGGGAGCGGTGTAGAGAAACGCGTTACTTCACCTCATTTAAATACCGCTCCGAAAATCCTTTTTGCACTTCCGCCATCTTTGCGTAATCGATTGTCTTCGCACGCGCGTATTCGCTTGCGGGCAAAAATCGCGACGCCGCTTCTTTCGACACCGCGCTCGCGCGCACCGGGCGCAGGTATGCGTTCGCCCATACCGCCTGCCCTTCGTCGGACATCACGAAATCCAGCACCTTTTTTCCGTTGGCCGCGTTCGGACCTTTGTTCACGAGGCCCATCACATAGGGGACGATCACGGTGCCTTCGGCGGGGATCACGAACGCAACATTGGCCTTGTCTTTGTACTTCGCGCGGTAAGCATTGAAATCGTAATCGAGCAGGATTGGAATCTCACCCGAAAGGACGCGCGCATACGAGGTTTGCTTGGGCACGATCGGCTCATTTTTTTGCAATTGCGCGAAATACTTGATCGCGGGGCTGAAATCATTCATGTTGCCGCCCATCGCCTGATTCACCGCGACGGCGCCGACATAGCCGACGAACGCACTCGGCGGATCAAGGTAGCCGATCAGACCTTTGTATTCGGGCTTCAACAA
Organism: Betaproteobacteria bacterium; assembly: GCA_043744315.1. GTDB lineage: Bacteria > Pseudomonadota > Gammaproteobacteria > Burkholderiales > Usitatibacteraceae > UKL13-2. The sequence goes on from JAYTUX010000100.1 coordinate 28,716, forward strand.
ATCCGCCCACGACTTCGGCACCGGTTTACCCTTCAGTGCGTCCACATTCACCATGAAACCGAGCGTGCCCGAATGGATCGTGAACCACGCACCGTCGGGGTCTTTCAGACCGTCGGGAATGTCCGCCCATTTCGCCGGTTTATACGCGGTAACGACACCTTCCTTTTTTGCTTGAATACCGAAGGTCACGCCGAGGTAGGTCACATCCGCGACCGGGTTGGCTTTTTCAGCCACCAATTGCGAAAGCGATTGCCCGGAATTTTTATTGTCCTGCGGAACCGTGATGCCGGTTTTTTCCTTGATGAGTTTTAGTTGCGTGCCCCAATCGGCCCACTCTGGTGGACAGTTGTAGCAGATCGCCGTCTGCGAAGCGGCAGGCAAGGCGAATGCCAGTGCGAGCAATCCAGCGGTCAAAAGTCGAATACGTTTGAACATGGTTCTCTCCTGTGAGGTGCGACAAACGATTTGAGCGGACGAGATGACGCGATTCATCGAGAAACGGCGCGCGGCATTGTTGTTTTGAGGGCGCCGCAGGCAATTATGCCGTAACGATTATTCAGTTGTGCGACAAGTAGTGATCGGAAATTGCATCGCAATATCATTAAAGACTAGTACTGGCGGGGTGTTCCGGGCAAAAGTGGCTGGAAAAGCAGGCGGGTATTGGAGTGTCTCGAGTGGATACTTCTATTTACCCGAGTCGTTTGGCGCTTCGCTGCATGCTCAATGCAATTTCTTTTTATCCAGCGCCGATCCAGTCTTCGCCGCATCACCGGGTGCCTGCTTTGCCTTTGGTCGATCGCGTAGTGACTGGAAATATTTGTAAATGTCCACCGCCAACATCGGTAAATCCTCGCGGCATTCTTTCAGGAGCGCAGTCATTTCGGCAGGCTTCACTGAGCGCAACGCCTTCGGATCGATCTCACCTGCGAGCAGACTGATCGGAAACAGAAGGTCATTGATTTCTTCGTCGTCGCCCGCGTCCGTCCACGGCACGCTGGAGGATTCCACGCCATCGAGAAACGCCTGGCACCAGGCGGCATAGTCGTAATCGCTATCGCCTCCGCCCTCAGGGGCATCCTCCAGATTCAGTACCAGACCGAGCGACTCACCCGCTTTCAAATCGGCAGCGATTTCGTCGTGGAATCTGAGCAGCAGCGCGGCCACTTCTGCGGCTTGCGTTTCGTTTTCGTATTCGGGATTGCCGAGTACGGCGGGCAGCCATTCGGCTGCCGTCACGCGTTCCGGCCCGCTGATGATGGCGCACACATAACCCTGGATTTCGTCGAGCCCCATTGATTGCTTCTTGAACGCGGGTGTCGCCAGCAGAAATTCAAGGTGCGAAATTTCGGCATCGGTAAGAGGGTTGATGTTTGTGTCGTTCATGGGGAGGCTCGATTGAAGTTTGATTATTGCGTGCAGAAACAATATTTTGAACCGCGCGCTTGCTCTGCGCGAATTTTTTTACCACTGCCCCCGTCTGTCTCCTCGAGATCAGGTCGCTTGACTTCGTCAATTGCTTACATTTTCGGTCGCGTTAGCAGACCAAAATCGGTTGCAGTGATCGGCTATCGGGATTCGAATTGAGGTTATCAAACCCTAGCACTGGCGAACCTCTCGGCGTGAAATACGCTGCGAAGGCTCGCCAATGCTTGAGTTACGTGTCGGGAACCACTAGTGTCCCAACGTTGTGAAGAGATTTCCCTGGATAGGTTTTGGATTCTGGGGATTGGGGTCGAATGCCGGTTTAAGCAGTTCTGGGATGGAGG
>JAYTUX010000101.1:0-2401 GCA_043744315.1 Betaproteobacteria bacterium
TCGCTGTGCATCAGGCGGCCATCCGACTTCGACCAATATTCCATCGCGACCAGACAACCCGCTGACGGCGTGCCGGGATAGTAGGGATTATCGCGGTAGTACTCCGGATTAATGGTGGTGCCATGCAGCAACATGTCATCGCGCCCGGCGAGACCCGCGTGCCACGCCTCTTTGAACGGAAAGTAGCTGCGCCATGACGGCGGCAGGAAACTTTCATAACGTGCCGCATTCCATTCGCCGTCGATGTTGGCATGCTCGTATTCGGCAAGCGTCGCTTCCTTCGGAACTTTGGAATGCAGATACGGCGTCGGGCCGATCCAGGGGTTCGTTGCCGTGCCCGCACCGACGACGGTAAATAATCCTTGCGGTGTATTGCCGTTGGTGATGGTGCCCGGCAAATTCGACAACGCCAACGCGAGATGCGCGATACTAAAATATCCGCCATCGGTGTTGCGCACGAATTTTCCATCCGCGCTGCGCACCATCGCAAGCCCGGGGTGATTGCGATCAGGCCGCTGAAAGCTGAAGATCACCGGCAGGCCGGCGCGATACGGATGTGCAAGCAAATCGATCAACGGCGGGCGCATTTTTCGCTCGCTCGACGCATCAACACTGAGCACGTGTTCGAGCGCAATCAGACGACCCTCGCTGCCCCAATCGGGGAAGCGCGCGACCAGTTTTGCGCGCAGCATCGCGCGCGTCTCGGCAGAGTCGCCTGCCTTCAGAAGCGCATACGAAATGATGGCAAATTCGCGCGGCGTGGCAATGCTGTCAGCCAATGGCCGTAACACTGGCGCAGATTCGCGCGCGTACATCGTGTATGCGGCTGACAACACCGCACGCTGAAAATCGACCGGCTTGGTCTCGATGCCGGCCAGCGCGCTTTGCAAAATACTCCAACCTTCCGCGCGATCCCGGTTCAGAAACGCAATCGCCCAAAGCCCGCCCGGCGCACCGGCATCTTCGTCACCGGCGGTGGCTGCGGGCGTTGCCTGCATTGCCGCGCGAATGCGCTCGAGTCGCTCGGCAACAGCGACACGTTCACCTTCGATACTGGCAAGCGGCGCAATGAAATCGGCTGGTCGATAGGCGGCGATTTCGGCGGGTGTGTGACGCTTTTCACCAACCGTTCCCGCACATCCGGCGAGTACGGCAATGATCAGGATTGGAGGCAGTCTGGTGGCGAGGTTTGCTTCCATGAAATCGCTGCCTCAGCGCGCCGCCGCGCGGATTGCCTTCAATGTGGTGTTCGGCGTAATCGCTTCCGGGTCAATCCGAATTTCGATCAATGCCGGTTTGCCTGCTTTCACGGCACGCAAGTACGCTGGCGCAAATTGTTCAGTCGATTCGACTGTTTCGCCATGTGCACCGAAGGCGCGTGCATACGCGGCGAAATCCGGGTTCACCAAATCCGTGCCAGAGACATGCCCGGGGAACGCGCGCTCCTGATGCATGCGAATGGTGCCGTACATGCCATTGTTCACGACGATGAAAATGACATTGAGTTGATACTGAACCGCCGTGGCAAGTTCCTGCCCCGTCATGAGAAAACAGCCGTCGCCCGCAAATGCGATCACGGTGCGATCGCGATACATTGCCTTGGCCGAAATCGCGGCGGGCACGCCGTAACCCATCGCGCCCGACGTGGGCGCCAGTTGCGTGCGGAAACCGCGATAGCGATGAAAGCGATGCACCCAGGTTGCATAATTGCCGGCACCATTGGTGAGAATCGCATCGGCCGGCAGCACGCTTTCAAGGTGGCGCATCACTTCCCACATTTGCACATTGCCCGGCGTGGTCTTCTTCATCTGCCAGGCGCAATAGTCGGTATTCGCAGCTCGCACATTTTCTTCCAACCCGTCACGCGTCAATCGCGGCAGGGCAGCGAGCGCACGCGCCATCTCCGGCATCGATGCATTGATCATCAAATCCGCCTGATAGACGCGCCCCAATTCTTCGGCACCCGCGTGGATGTGTACCAGTTGTTGCGCGCCATCGGACGAATAAGGTGCCTCGATCAGTGTATATCCACCAGTGGTCATTTCGCCCAGGCGCGGACCGATCGCGATCACCAGGTCGGCCGCCTTGATGCGCGCCGCAAGCGCAGGATTGATGCCGATGCCGACATCGCCGGCGTAGTGTGGATGCGCGTTGTCGAACAGATCCTGGAAGCGAAATGCGCAGCCAACCGGAATTTTTTGCATCTCGCTGAAGTGCTGAAGATCGGCACACGACTTTGCATCCCAACCCGAGCCGCCGGCGATCACAAACGGCCGTTCCGCACTCTGCAACATCGCGGAGAGCCGCATCAACGCTTGTTCTCCGGGCGATGTGCGGACGCGCTGCCAGGCACGCGCGTCGGCAACCGTGACCATTGAGGCAAGCATGTCTTCGGGCAAGG
>JAYTUX010000102.1:0-7812 GCA_043744315.1 Betaproteobacteria bacterium
GGTGAGGCGGCCCTGGCACCACCGCGTGCGGCGGGGTTTTGCGGGATCACGGCGAGTGTGAATGCCTCGGGCAATGTGAGATCGATGGCACGCTTGTGAAAGTACACCAGGCTTGCCGCGCCGACGCCCTCGATGTTGCCGCCGTAGGGCGCGAAATTGAGATAGGCCTCGAGGATGTCGTGTTTGCTGTAACGCGCTTCGATCCATATTGCGGCGGCGATTTGTTTGAGCTTGCCGCTGATGCGGCGGCTATCGATAGCGTAAATTTTTCGCGCGAGTTGCATCGTCAGCGTCGAGCCGCCCTGACGGCGTTCGCCGCCGAACGTGGCGTGCGCACTACGGATCAACGCCATCGGGTTCACGCCGGGATGTGCGTGGAACCAGCGATCCTCGTAACGGGTGACGGCCTCGGTGAGTTTGGGGGAGATGTCTTCGAGCGGCGTCCACAGGCGGTATTGTTCGTCGCTGGCGGTGGTGAGGCGCAGCAGTGTGGCGTCTTCGGCATAAAGGGCGGAGGAATAGGCGGCGTGGGCGCGAAGCGGTGCTTTCGGCAGCCAGCGCAGGCCGAGCGGCAATGCCACCGCCACGATGGCAACCATGGCCATCACCAGACCGGCGCGCGACCATCGTTTCATTTTCCCGCCCGCTCCACCACAATCCTGCCCGGCATCGAACGCGCTTGCACATCGCGCTCATACAGCGATTCTCCATAGGCCGGCGGCACGATGAACGTACCGACATTGGTGGCACGAATGCGATAGCGATATTCGCTCGCCTGCGACGTCACGGTGCCGTACAGCACCACGCGTTCCTCGCGAACGTCGGCGTATTCCACGTTCCAGCCACCGACATTGCCGAGGCGATTGACGAAGCCGCCTTTCTTCACCGGCTGCACATTCGGTGCATCGATGGGGTTCAACACCGGCTCGAATCCGCCGGGCAGCAAATCGACCAAGGCCACGTTGGGTACCATGTCGCGGCCAATGGTGCGGAACTTCAATCGCACGAACAATTCCTGCCCGACTTTCACCGTGGTCACCGGCTTGCCTTCGGCATCGACATATTCGCGAATCACTTCCATGCCGGATTTCAATTCCGACATCGGCGGCGATTTGTCGAAGCCGGATTCCGAGACCGCGAAATAAGTCGTCAGATTCGATTCACTGCCGAACTTGAGTTTTGCGGTACCCATGGAAAACGGCACGCGCGGAATCAGGTTTTGCGGCAGGGTCAGTGCTTGCGCTTTGCCATCCTTGCCGATTTCGGAAACGCTCAACTTGCCGGCGATCCTGCTTTCAATTTGCGTCGCGTAAGCATCCAAGGCGAGAATCACATACGCGGCCGAGTGCGTGTTGAAGCGGCCATCCTGGATGGTTTTTATCATCGCGGCCAGCGTGGCGAAATCGAGTTTCTTCGCCCGTTCGGGGAAGTGGCGCGACAGAATATAGAGCGTTTGTGCATCGCGAATCGTTGGATCGTAGTAGCGTTCATATCGATACGGTTCACCGCGTTTTTCGAGTTGCGCGAGCGGTTCATCCATCAGCTTCGCAGCCTGTTTTTCATCCTTCATCAATCTGTAGCTCGCCGCCAAATAGACCGCGATGGAATCTTTTTGCCACGCGCCAGGATATTTCTTATCCAGCGTTTCACGTAGCGCGGCAAGTTGCGCGGATGTCACCGTTCCCTGACGGGTGAGCAGATACGCGGCATAGGCGCGACTGCGCACGTCGTGCAAGTCTTTGGCGGGGCTGCCGGCAAGTTGTTGCAACCAGCTATTGCCTTTCGCCAGCAAATCCGGCGGCACCGTGAAGCCGCGCTCGCGCGCTTCGATGATCATGTGCAGCGCATAGACAGAGGCGTACTCATCCGCCTCCACCGAGGCGGTCCACAAGCCGAATCCGCCTTCGGCGTTTTGCCGTGACCGCAACACCGCGAGTGCAGACGCGAAACCCTGTTGCGCTTTGGCGGCGCTATCCTTTTGACTAAGGCTGGCAAATTCGGGGCGCTGTGAAAGCACCACTGCCGGAAACGCGCGGCTGGTCAGTTGCTCGGTGCATAGGTGAGGGAAACTATCCAGATACGCCATTAATCCGTTGGCAATCACCAATGGCAGCGGCGATACTGCCGCCTCGGCTTTGCGATATTCGCTGAACACATCGCGCTTTACCGGCACGTCCACCGAGCCGGTAAAACTGCCGACGGTCACCTGGGTGTAATACGGCCCGGCGGGGCGCACGCTGACATCGGTGCCGAGTTTTGCCGACTTGTCCGGCTGGCCGTTCAGGGTTGCCGAGAATGCCAGCGTTGCGGAACCGAGTTTGACGTTGGTGCCCGTTCTTGCTTTCAACCGATAGATCGCGACACCCTCTTTTTTCTCGCCGATTTTCAGCGTTTGTGTTTCGCCACCGACCACCTCCAAATGCGCCGAGGTTTTCAATCCCACGGCAATCAGGGCATCCTTGCCCGAGCCCGCCACGTTGTTGGCGACACCGACCGAGACTTCAAATTCATCGCCCGGTGCCACCGCCAACGGCGCATTGGATGAAATGACGAAGTCACCTTGCACGATGGCTTTGCTGCTCAAGGTGCCGATGGTTTGTTCACTGACGGCCACGGCCATCAAACGCAACGTGCCATTGAAGGTATCGGGAACGGTGTATGAAAATTCCCGCTCGCCGTTGACATCCACGATGCCGGACCAATACACGGCGGGTTTGTCGCGTTTGCGTTTGAACGGATTGAGATTTTTGCCGAGCGCGCCTTCGGCATCACCACCGGGGGCAGCGGCTTGCATGAGCTTCTTGAATTCGGGCAGGATCAGGTCAAGTATTTGCGAGGTGCGCACATCGAGGGCACGCTTCTGGAAAAAATGTGCGAGCGGATTCGCTTCCTGATATCGCGCCACTTGCAGAATGCCTTCGTCGACGGCGAATACCACCGCGCGTGTCGGTTGTTCGGCGGTGAGTTTCATTTTCAGAATTTCGCCCGGCTTTACTTTTGCCGGCGCATTGAGGCTGAGTTTATTGGTGCGCCTGGCGAGATTCACCGAGAACGGTACCGTGCCATACGAGAGCGGGCTCATGAAAATCTCATCCGAGCCGGGGTCGCGGATGAATTGCACGGTGAGATATCCGTTGCCCTCGAAGTCGGCAGGCAATTTTATTTTCTGCACCGATGCCTGGGTGTTTGCCTTGAACCATTGATGCGCATAAACCTTGTCGCGCTCGATGGTGATGAGGCCGGCACCGGCATACGGCGCACGGATGCTGACTTCGATGTCCTCGCCGGCCATCACGTCCTTGTTCTTCAGCACCAATTGCAATTCGGCATTGCGATCCAGTGTGCGCGTGACATTGCCTGCACCGGCTACACTGAATTCGATGCGGTTCTGCTCGACGCCATCGGCATTGCGGATGCGATAGAAAAAGGTACCCGGCGTGGCGGTATCAAGCAGCATATTCACGCCACCCGCGGGAATGGCGAGCGCGCTTTCTTTCACCGCAATTTCTTTGGGACGTGATTCGTATTTGTAAGTGCCGTTCGGTTGCTTCAACAACACCGAGACAAAACGCCGCTCGATCAATTCCAGTTTCAGATCTGCCACCGCGATTTTTTTCGCTTTCGAATCGATCGCGATCACGTTCACAAAGCGATTTGAGCCGCGCGACACATAGCCCATGTCACCATCGGGCTTGAAGCCGACGAGGTACGGCAATTCCGAGACCAGCATCGCGGTATCTGCGGCCACACTGCGCCCGCCCTCGGGCTCGAACGCGCGTGCGAGAAAGTGCAGCCGATAGGTGGCGCGCGCATAGCGATCCAGTCCCAACGAAAATTCGGCGTTGCCTTCGTCGTCGGTGGTGCCTTCATTCAATTTATCCGAGTAGCCTTCCTTGGCGCGTAGCGGATCGTAGAAGCGATGATTGGGATAGCTGCGAAAGGCGGGATACGCCGGTTGCAGGGTGAGTGTTGCTTCCACGCGGCGCTTGGCGGCGGGCGTGCCGAAAAGATTCTGCACATTCACTTTCGCCTTCAGTTCATTCGGCGAAACCCAGCCTTCGCTCACCTCGGTGGAAAGCTTGGCGGTAATCTTCATCCGGTCCGGCAAAAACTCCTGCACGCGCACCGTCACGCTGCCGAGTTGAGTGTGCGTCTGACCGTCCTTCACGGTGTAGAGGCTTACGGTGTAATTGCCGGTCGGCGAGGTCTCCTGGGTGGTGTGATTGAGTTCATTGAATCCACCTGCACCGAGCTTGATTTTTTCGCGCTTGATCGAAAGGCCGCGCGGATCGGTGACATCGACTTCCAGCGGAATGCCGGCAATCGATTTTGCCCAGCTTGCGGCTTTCACGATCATGCCGATATTGATGGTGTCTCCCGGCCGATAGATACCGCGATCCGAAAACAAATAGGCCGAGAGCGTGCCCGGCAGCAGCGTATTACGCACGCCACCCACATCGAAGCGCGAGAAATCGAGTCCGCGATCGCGGCGGTTCAGCGGCAGGAAGCTTATGTCACCGCCCTTCTTCACCAGATACATCAGCGGCGTGCGTTCACGCAGCAGATTTTCCAGTTTGGCGAATTGCGCGCGGCCGCTGGCATCGGTAGTCTGGGTAAATAGCGTCAGTCCGTTCTTGCCGATCACTTCCACTTCAGCACCCGGTACCGGTTGGCCGGTGGCGATCGATTGCACGAACACATCCTGCGAACCATCCAGCGAGCGTTTCACCAGGATGCCGAGATCGGTCACCAGCAGCAGGCGGAAATCCTCGCGCTCGCTGGGCTCGGCCTGATCCTGTTGGCCGCCCTCGCCTTCAGCCTCATCCGGATCGGCCGGTTCTTCGTCGGCATTCTTGGCCGGTTTGCGATCAGTCCTCGGATCGTAACCCTGCACCCGCAGCAGGAAGATGCCGCGTTTTTCACCACCACCCGCGGAACCATCCTTCTTCAGGTATTCGCCCAGATTCAGCGCCTCGTAATGCGCCTTGCCCTGCTTCAGTTTCGGCAGCGGAATCTTTTTCTCGAAGCGCTCGGCCAGGTTATCCATGCCGAATGCGCCGATGAATTGCGGCTTGTCGAAATTACCTTCCGATTGTGTCACCAGGTGCTGCAACTGTGCCCGCAGGATGCGCCCGACTTCCATCTTCACGCCCGGCAAATCGCGCACCATCACCGCGATCTTCTTCTCGCCGCTCATCGCCAGCAGCGCGCCTTGGCCGAGGATATTCAGCTGTGCCGGGAACGGCGGTATTTGCAATATATTCTGCACACGCTTCGCCAGCACATAGCCGCCGAAGGATTTCATGCCGCGCTCCACCTGCACGTACACATAACGGCCGATCGGTGCGTTGTATTTGAAGACGTGGATTTCGCTGTGCTCGCGCTCCCCGGCGACGAGTTCCAGATCGATCCTGGTTGATGCTTTCAACAACTCGTCAGTGATTTCCTTGGGATCGGACCAGGCATACGGCCCATGGCGCTCTTCCTTTTTGGTCTTGGGGTTGTACACCGGTAACAGCCAGGCGGTGCTCGCGGCCTTGATGTCTTTCTCCAGCGTGCTCGCCGACACGGCGACGGTAATGATCTGCTCGGGTTCGCTCTTCGCCGTCATCGCGACATTTGCCGCGATCTGGCTGATCGTCAGGCTGGCCAGCCCCGGCACCCGCACCACTCGCGCAAGCGCATTGTCAAAAGGTTTGCCCGCGCGCGCCGCCGAGGCACCCTTCTCGACTTTCAGTTCGATGCTACTGTCTTCCTGCGGCGTCGACAGGTTTTCCGAATGGATGAAGGCGTTCAGTTTCAGCTTGTCGTAGCTCACCGTGAATTTGGTGCGCTCGCGGCCCACGCCCCAGATGCCCTCGGTCTGGCCGGCCAGTTTCAGTTCGATCCGTTTCTCCAGCTCGGCACTGTTCACCGGCTGCGAAAAATTGATATCGAACACTGCCTTCTTCAGTGTCGGGTTGGTCGGGTCCTGGTAGAACTGCGAACGCGACACCTTGGCGATAAAGGCCGGCGTCTGGAATTTTGGCGTGTACGTATCCAGGCGAATGTGCGACGCGATCACCGATTGATCGAGGCCGATTTCATGCTCCGAGCCAATGGGCCAGTCTTCCTTCGGCTGGAATTCAAGTTGCTTGTCGTCCACCCATTTCCATTTGCCCTCGAGGGGCGGCGTGATCCTGATGCCGGCGGGCACGTCCTTGCCAACCACGGAAAGCGGCGCCACCGATTGCGCAAAGCTCACCAGCAGCGGGCGTGGGTCGCGATCCTTCTCGTCTTCATTCTCGATCGGTGTGCGCGGCGGATTCTGCACCGTGACCTTGACCTCGATCGGCTTCGGCCGCGCCTGCCACCACTTGTAGCCATAAAATCCGCCGGCAACTACCGCCGTCAGCAGCAGCGCCACCACGCCGGCACGCGCCGGATTTGCTCCCGCCCATCGTCCGCCTGCCGCACCGCACGTAACTGCGCGCCCGCCAACCCAACGTGCCCAAGGTGGCGCATTCCACTCGACATTACCGAATACCGGCGAAAGAGCACGTCCCAGCAGACGTGCCAGACGTACGAAAGCGCGACCTGCCTTTAAGGCAAGATCGCGAATGGTGATGACGAGCTTCATTGTTTTTCCTTTTATCGCCACGTGGAATGTGAAAAGCAGTGTGACGATTAACAGGGAGAATATTAGGCGATTGAGGAAGAATCATGTCAGGACGACATCGATTCGGGCGAAATTGTGGCGCGACGTTTGAGCCTTTATGATTGCGTGATTTTTGGCACAAACTCTAACACTGGTGCGGTGTTCCAAGCACTTCCGCCCTGCAGCCCGCACCAATCCTAGACTTTCTCGCACAATTTCAAACAACCCCGTTGCTCCAGTGCAGACTGGGCCCAGCCCACTCAACCAACTGCCTATCGTTTCTGCAATCTCCCGCATTGCTATTTGTTAACTCCCCGCCTAGACTGACGCATAACTGCAGTAAGGGAGGCAGGGATGGCAAAAACAAAAAACACTATTCTTCATCGCAGGTATGAAGAAGTCTGGAACAAAGGGTGCGCCGAACACATCGATGAAATGATCGCCCCCGATGCCGTCGCCCACGGCCTCGAAGACCCGGAAAAAATCGAGCCTGGCCCCTTAAATTCCCTTTTTCTGCAGAATACAGATGCATGCGTCATTATTGTGGAGCAAGTTGTAGACACCAAAGAGATCAACTCTAGGAGAGCTAAATGAAGAGGCGAATATGCGCGCTGCTCACATTTTTGGGCATCTCATTGTCGGCAACGGGAAACACATTCGGGACCGATGGATCGGATATGTGGTGGAACGCGAATGAGTCTGGTTGGGGTGTCAACGTCAACCACCAAGACGATACGATGTTTCTCACTTTTTTCATCTACGGAGCCGATGGGCGACCATTCTGGTACGTTGCGCCGGCCGTCACGCACACCGGTAGCACTGGACAATATAGAGGAACACTTTATCGCACGGTGGGTCCATGGTTTGGCACAAGCTTCAACCCAAATAGCGTGGTAGTAACGCCTGCAGGAACCGTGACATTCACATTACAGTTCATCAATCAAGCCGCTATGACTTACACGATCGACGGCGTCACAGTTACGAAATCCCTCACCAGACAAACTTGGCGAAATAACGAACTTTCTGGAAGCTATACGGGAGCAATCCGCCAAGTGCAGTCCGGATGCTTGTTCCCCAATCCGACGGGCACGTTTGTTACACCCGTCACCGTATCAGTTTCCCATTCGGGGACTTTTTTCAGCATGACATCTACATCTGCGAGTAGTCAGTGCACC
>JAYTUX010000103.1:0-7803 GCA_043744315.1 Betaproteobacteria bacterium
GCGCATCATGGCGTTCCCACGAATAAGCGCGGGCAGTGCGCGGTCAAGCGTGGTGGCGGCAGCATCGGTTACTTTTGCGAAAACCTCAGCCGCGGTCTCATCGGGCCCGATTGCAACAGGCGCCTGATCGACAATGCGTCCGGCATCGGGTTTCTCCACCATTTCATGCAAGGTCGCACCCGTTTCGGTTTCGCCTTTGATAATGGCCCAATTGATGGGCACGCGACCACGATATTTCGGCAGCAACGAGCCATGCATGTTGTATGCGCCGCGCGTAGCAGTGGCGAGCAGCGCTGGCTTCAGCATCAAACGGTAATAAAACGAAAACAGGAAATCCGGTTTAAGCGTAGCGATGCGGTTAATAAATTCCGGGGTATTTGGATCGTCCGCGATCTCTACCAGAATCGCGTTTTCGCGAGCCAGTTTGGCGACCGATTCAAACCAGATATTTTCGTCTGGATTGTCAGCGTGCGTGACCAACAATCGCACGTTGACGCCGTGTTTCAATAGCACCCGCATACACTGCGTGCCGACATTGTGATACGCAAAAACGACAGCAGACGTCATTCACGTTTTTCCAACAATGCCTGAATCATGTAGCGCGGCCGCTCACGGACTTGCTCATAGATGCGGCCGACATATTCGCCCAACAGGCCGATGCCGAACAAGGTGATGCCAATCAGTAAAAATGCGATGCCGAACAGGGTGAACACGCCTTCGGCCTCCGGCCCGACAACGATGCGGCGGATCGCCAAAAATACAACGAAGGCAAACGACAACAATGAGATTGAAATGCCGATGAGCGAGAACACCTGCAATGGCGCCGTGGAAAAGCCAGTCATCAAATCGAAATTTAACTGGATCAATTTGTATAGTGAGTATTTGGATTCGCCGGCGAAGCGCTCTTCATGTGCGACTTCGATTTCCACTGGATTACTCGCGAACGAATAGGCGAGCGCGGGGATGTAGGTGCTGGTGTCGCGCGTCTGGTTGATGGCGGCAACAATATCGCGGCTATAGGCACGCAGCATGCAGCCCTGGTCGGTCATCTTGATGTGGGTAATTTTCTCGCGCACCCGATTCATCGCCCGCGAAGCCCAATGCCGCCACACCGAATCATGGCGTTTGCGGCGGATGCTACCGACGTAGTCGAAACCCTTATCCATTTCCATCATGAGATTGCCGATCTCTTCCGGCGGATTTTGCAAATCCGCATCGAGCGTGACAATGCGCTCGCCACGGCAATGTTCGAAACCCGCCATGATTGCCATGTGCTGACCGTAATTGCCCTTGAACAGAATCACGCGTGTGGTATCGGGGCGAGCCTGGAATTGTTCGCGCAACAGCGCGGCTGAGCGATCGATCGAGCCATCGTTGATGAAAATGATTTCGTATGGTTGACCGAGCTTATCCAGCGCAGGATACAACCGCGAAAACAAGGTCGCCAGACCGGCTTCCTCGTTGTAAACCGGGATCACCACGGAAATTAATGGCGTGTTCATCGGCGCAAATGCCTCGCGACGATTTCCAGTAACACACCACAAACGCGCTCGACATCGGCCAATGTCATCGCCGGAAACAATGGCAAATTGATGGTTTCGCGACCGATGCGTTCTGCATTCGGGAATTCGCCTTCCGTGTGACCCTTGTTGCGAAACAAAGTGGATAAATGCATGGCCTCATATGACATGCCAGCGTCGATTTTTTCGGTGCGCATCGCCTCGATAAACTGTTTCCGGTTAATGTTCAATCGTGCAAGCGGCAGCAAAATGCAAAACATGTTCCAGCTGTGACCTTCAGCGTCGCCCGTGTGTGCCTTGGCCGGCAACGACAATCCCAATTTTTCTGCGCTCGGTTCCAGTCGTGCAAAGTAGGCTGCGACCAATTCGCGGCGCTTCGCACACCAGCCATCGAGTAAGGGTAACTGCTCTAAACCGAGTCGCGCGGAAACATCGCTCATGTTGAATTTACCGCCAGGGAAATCCACATCACGGGTTCCGTCAGCGAGGCGCACGATGCCGTGAAAACGCAGTGTTTCAGCACGCCTGACTTCCGCGTCATCGGCAAAAATCGCCGCACCACCTTCGATGGTGGTCATGTTCTTGTTGGGGTGAAAACTGAATGTTGCAATATCGCCGAATGCACCGATCTTGCGGCCTTTCCAGGATGAACCGATCGCCAATGCCGCGTCTTCAATCACGCGAAGTTTGTGCGTGTCGGCAATCGCATAGAGCCGATCCATATCGCAAGGAAGGCCGGAGAGATGTGTCGGCACAATCGCGCGCGTGTTTGGTGTAATGGCGCGTTCGATCTGGTCGCAATCGATATTTCGGGAAGTGAGGTCGCAATCGACAAATACTGTTTTAGCACCCGCCTTCTCGATCATATTACCGACCGAGAAAAAAGTCATCGCCGACGTGATGACTTCATCGGTCGCGCGGCCGCCGTGCGCGGCCCCAATCTTGCAAACTTGAAGCGCAACTTCCATGGCAGCGGTCGCCGACGTGAACACGCGCGTCGGGCGGCCTTCGTGATACGCCGATAGTGCCCGCTCAAACGCTTGCACTTGCGGTCCGCTGGTGATTTGCAACGACAACAGCGTGTCCTTGATCGCGTCACCCATCGCATCCGTGATCGTCGGGCGAGAAAAACTCAGGAATGGTTGCGCGGATGAAGCCATCACGAGCGCGCCACCAACCACACGCCGACGACGATGAAACCGATCCCAATCAATTTTTGGGCGGCGAGCGATTCGCCGAACAGCCACCATGCCGCAAACGCATTGACTACATAGCCTATCGACAGCATCGGGTAAGCCACACTCACCGGCACCCGCGATAACGCCATGATCCACACCACCAAACTAAACGCATAGCAGCACATGCCGCCGAGAATGTGCGGCTGTGTCGCGAGTTGCCAACCCACCGGGACGATGTTGTCCAGGTTAAATTCAAAATGTCCGACCCGGGTGGTACCTGCCTTGAGCAGCAATTGCGCGGCTGCGTTCAATAATACGCCGGTCAGGATGAGCGAAAAACTGGTGAGATTCACGGTGCGGAGGTCTTCCGAATGGCCACGCGACGCGGGTCTTGATGAATGATATCGAAGGTCAAACCCAATGCCTTCATTTGTTCGATTGCGCCAGGATGAATTATAGCGATGGCCGGTCCCGGGGCACTCCACGCCGCCGGAAAATCTTCAATTCGCTTGATCCATTTGGCCGGTTCGCTGGTCTCGCCGAGTTCGAACTCGTCGATGTAATTCACGAGCGTCAAGGTGCGCTTAAGATAAAACGGCAGCGATTGGTCGTAGGTCTCGACCGAGTACAAGCGGGTCTCGGGTTTGAGGTGATAGCGGATCTGTTGCGCCACACCAGCACCGGACTGCAGCGGAGAAATATGCTCATAGCCGCGTTCGATCAATTCGACACCGATCATCGTGCCAAAAGTGATGAACATGACACCGAGCCACTTGCGTTGAAACCTCAATAAAACGAAGGCGATCAACAGCGAGGCAGCGATGCCGAGCGCGGCACCCGTTACCCACACACTCATTGCGTCATAAAGTGGCCGGCTGAATTCAGCGTTGCCGCGCTTGGCGGGTTCGACCCAGGCGGCGTATGCGCCGTATAACGCGATCGGCACTACCGGCAAGGTCATCCAGCCCAGGCGTCGCGAGTCCAGATTGCGGATATAGATGCCGATGATGAGTGCCAGCACTGGAAATATTGGCAGGATGTAGGCGGGCAATTTGGAGCCCGACGCGCTGAAAAAAATCAGAATGAACCCGCAATAAATCAATATCAATTTGAGCGGAGAAAACGCGTGGTTCCGTGCCACCAAATTTGCCGGTGTGCGCCATGCGCTGACGATAGCGGGAACCAACACGACCATCCATGGCAAAAAGCCGGCGAACAGCCACGGCATAAAGAACCACCAAGGTTGCACGCGCCGATGCGCGCTTGTCGTGAATCGCTCGAAATGTTCGTGAATAAAAAAGAATTGAAAAAATTCTGGATTTTGCAGTGACACCAGCACAAACCACGGTGCTGCGATCAGGACAAAGATCGGCAATCCTGGCCACCAGCCCAACTCGGCAACCAATCTGAAATTCCGGTTGATTACGCAATAGAGAAATACCGCCGCAGCGGGAAAAACGATGCCGATAAGCCCTTTGGATAGCACTGCGCCAGCCATCGCTGCCCAGGCAACGCAAAGGCAGCGGCGACGCGAATCGTTGCTTGACTGCGAAATCAAGAAAGATGAAATACTCAGCGTCATCCAGAACGTGAGTCCCATGTCGAGCGTCACAATTTCATTCAATGCTGCGAAATAGGGCGCCGACAGCAACACCATTGCGGCCAGCAGTCCGGTTTCTTCGTTGAATAGACGCCGGCCGGCATAAGCGACCACCAGGACACAGCCGAGGCCGCACAGCGCGGTATAGAGGCGTGCGGTGAATTCGTTCTCACCAAACAATCTGAATGCGATCGCGCTCGCCCAATATTGCAGCGGCGGTTTCTCGAAGTACTTGAGCCCGTTCAGGCGAGGCGTGACGAAATCTCCCGATAACGCCATTTCACGGGAGATTTCCGAGTAGCGCCCCTCATCGGGATTGGCGAGTTTTCGTTCACCGAGACCATCCAGCGAAAGGAAAAGCACCAGCACCGCCAGCAGGGCAACAAACGGACGACTCAGTCGCAATGACAATGGCTGCAAGGGAAAATCGGCACCGGTCAATCAGCACCGCTAATGGGGAAGGCGCAAGTTTAGCCGGGTTTGCCGCTGGGCCAAGATTCAGGACGCTTTCAGCAATACCACCACCGCGCCGGATCCACCATCAGCAGGTTGCGCGTCGCAAAACGCGAGCACTTCATTGCGTTGCGAAAGCGAGAGCCGTACTTTATTGCGGATCACCGGTGTGTTGTTGGGTGAACGATAGCCCTTGCCATGGATAATGCTTACGCAGCGAATGCCCGCGTGCCGGGCCTGCGCCAGAAATCGCGCGAGTTCGAAACGCGCCAGATCCGTGTTGCAACCATGCAAATCCAATGACGCCTGCACAATCCAGTGGCCGCGTCGCAGTTTGCGCATGATTTCCGACGGCAAGCCGGGCCGCAAAAAAGTGATGAGATCGCCGCTCTCAATATCTGCGTCCCAGCCCGACGTATCGTGCAGCAGATCGAACGGAATCGCGGCGTCGTCCTCCATGCGCTTCACCGGAATGGGTTTCGGGCGTGGCTTGGAAAGATCGGCGCGTTCCGGTGCGCGCAATGGCGTCACCTGATCGGCTGCCATTTCGGCGCGGAACAGCTCGTCTTCATTGGTTGGCGGGGGTGGCGAGGCCATAACTTGAGTTACCGCGACAAATCCAGAATTACAATATTCACTGACGATAACACTGGTACTGGCGGGCCGTTCGGGCCGTTTGTGCCCGAAAACCCTTGCCAGTGCTAGAGTTTTCCGAAAAAATCAGTGAGAGGCCTCCAAATACTTATCCGCATCCAGCGCCGCCATGCAGCCCGTTCCGGCGCTGGTCACGGCCTGCCGATAAACGTGATCCTGCACGTCGCCTGCCGCAAATACGCCTGGGATGGACGTTGCGGTTGCATTGCCCTGATTGCCGGATTGGGTGACGATATAGCCGTTCACCATGTCAAGTTGCCCCGCAAATATGTCGGTGTTTGGCTTGTGCCCGATCGCGATAAAGCAGCCCTTTAACGCCAGATCGCGGGTCGCGCCATCCTGAGTCGATTTGATGCGCACACCAGTGACGCCGGTCTTGTCGCCGAGCACTTCGTCCAGAGTGTGATTCCAGAGAATCGTGATTTTGCCTTCTTTTGCTTTCGCCATCAGGCGATCAGCCAGTATTTTTTCCGAGCGAAACTTGTCGCGGCGATGGATTACCGTCACGTGTCGCGCGATATTTGACAAGTAAAGGGCTTCTTCAACCGCCGTGTTGCCGCCGCCGACGACGCAAACGTCGTCGCCTTTGTAGAAAAAGCCATCACAGGTCGCGCAACCGGATACGCCTTTGCCCATGAAGGCATCTTCCGAAGGCAAGCGTAGATATTGCGCCGATGCGCCGGTAGCGATAATCAGGGCATCGCAGGTGTACACGCCTGAATCGCCCGTCAGCGTGAAGGGCTTTTCTTTCAAAGCAACGGTGTGAATGTGATCGAATACGATCTGGGTATTGAATCGCTCGGCATGCTTCAAGAAACGCTCCATCAGTTCCGGACCCTGCACGCCATCCGCGTCGGCCGGCCAATTTTCAACGTCAGTGGTGGTCATTAATTGCCCGCCTTGCGCAATGCCGGTGATTAATACCGGATTCAGATTGGCACGTGCCGCGTACACGGCGGCAGAATAACCCGCCGGGCCGGAGCCCAGGATGATCAGGCGATGATGTTGTCTCGACGTGGCAGTCATGGTGAACTTTCTTTTTTGCGGTTAATTTGGTATGCATTTTAGCGTAGCGACCACGTGCGTCGACTGCCGCACGACGGCCTATCAACCAGAAATGGGGGCGGCTGAAAGAAATGTCAATCCTCTTCCTTCGATCATGCTGGCAGCCACCGAGCACCTGATACTCGACAACATTTGCAGTTGTGCGAAAATGCATGTGGATCGATTGCAAGGTTGCGCCGGAATTGTCGAAGGGTTGGCATCCGGGCTCGCAACCAAACCGTTCCATCATCCGCCCTATGGACGGGTGGCCATTTGGATCATGTAAGGGGAGCGCATGTTACGGGCTATTCCGCTTTTCAAGGATTTGAGCGACAAGGACCTGGCGCTCATCAATGATCTTGCCATCGACAAGCATGTCACCAAAGGCAACGTTGTTCTAACCGAAGGCGAGGCGGGGGATTCGCTCTACGCCATCATTTCCGGCCGCGTAAAGGTGTTCATTGGCGACGAAGATGGCCGCGAAATCATTCTGAAAATTCTTGGCCCGGGCGATTTTTTCGGCGAGATGTCGATGATCGATAAGCAGCCGCGTTCTGCTTCAGTCTCGACGCTCGAAAACGCGACCTTCAAGGTGCTTTCGCATACCGCCTTTGAAACGGCGGTTGAAAAAGCGCCACGCATTGCGACTCTGGTGATGCAGGCGCTTGCCAAGCGATTACGCGATGCCGACCGAAAAATTTCCACACTCGCGCTGATGGATGTCTATGGCCGGGTCGCGAATACGCTGCTCGAATTGGCAATCACAACCAACGGTAAATTAGTGGTCGGTGAAAAACTCTCGCAGCAGGATATTGCCAACATGGTCGGTGCTTCGCGCGAGATGGTGAACCGAATCCTTAAAGACCTCTCCGACCGCGGCTATATTTCCGTCGAGGCCAAGACCATCACCATCCACGACGAACGATTGCCGCCCTCGTTTTAGTGAATCTGTCGTCGCGTAATTGGGGCCGCGATGACCAGCCGCTATAATGGCGCTCACCTATGAGTGCCCGCAAAAATAGAGAAATATTCGACCCGACCGATCCCGCCCCAGCGGAGGTCACCCCGCAATCCACCCGCTTGTCGCGCCTCATGCGCGAAGCCGGCTGGATTATTTTCCTGGCATTGGCGCTCTATCTTGCGTTGATTTTCGCGACCTATCAACAGACCGATCCCGGTTACTTCTTTACCGTCAAAGACGGGCCGATCCTGAACAAAGGCGGCTGGGCAGGCGCGCAAATTTCACACATGGCGTTCGGCATCAACGGCCTCTCCGCATGGTGGTGGGTGGCGTTGGCGATTTACGCGGTGATGCGATTGTTTCATCGCGTGGAAGTGTGGAGCATGTTCGATC
>JAYTUX010000104.1:0-29966 GCA_043744315.1 Betaproteobacteria bacterium
GCCACTCCTCCTCGTTCTGCTTGTTGCGATGCTCAGTGCGAAAAGTTGGGCGGGCGCGTTGTTGCTCGATGATCGCACGCCTTCCATCGACGCCTGGCCGGCGCTGACGATAATGAAAGATCCCGCCGCCGTGCTCACTGCGGAAGGGGTTCTCGCGCGCCTGAATGAGTTCACGCCACCGACATCCGCGTACGCCGCATTGGGTTTCAGCAAGGATCCGATCTGGCTGCGCGTGCCGCTTGCCGTCGCGCCGCCATCGGATGGCAAATGGATTCTGGATATCGATTACGCACTGTTGAATCGCGTCGATGTTTTTCTGGCGACCAATGGAAAAATCAACCGCATCGCCGTACTCGGGAATCTGCAACCACTTGCCCAGCGCCCGCTGATGGGCCGCGCGCCGGCGGTGGCGCTGGATTTGTCGCCGGGCGGCAACTACGAATTGCTGATGCGTGTCGATTCGAAAAGTAGCTTGATCCTGCCGGTGCATCTGTCCAAGCCCGGCGCGTTCCATTTGCGCGCGAACCAGGAGTTTCTGTTGCAGGGCATGCTGATCGCTGTCGGGTTGTGCTTGTTGATCTTCAGCTTGCAACAATGGCTGAGCCTCGGCGACAGCGTCTATGGCAAGTACGCGCTGCTGATTGTTTGCAGTCTGTTGTTCACCACGCACCTGTTCGGCCTTGGCGGTTTGTATTTGTGGACGGACAACCCGTGGCTGGAGACCCATATCGCTGGCACCGCCTCGTTGCTGACGTCATGCGCGACGGCGCTATTCATCGAAGGCATTCTCGGCGCGGACATGAGCCCGGCGCTCCGCCGCGCGACAAAAACGATCGCCGCCGCGATGGTTTTGTTCGCGGTATTGTTCGCCACCGATCTGCTGAGCAATCGGATGCTCAGCGTTGCGATGGGTGTGCTGGGCCTGTTGCCGGCGTTGCTCGGCCTGCCTGGCGCGCTCGCGCGCACCCGGCGCGGCGACAGTGTTGGCACCTATTTCATCGTTGCCTGGGTCGCCAGTTTTATCGCAGCGGCGCTGCTGTTCGGCGTGGTAACAGGCAATCTCGGCGCCAATTTTTTCACCATGCACGCGCTGCAGTTTGGCTCGACCTTCGACATGCTGATTTTCATGCGCATCGTCATCCTGCGCGCCGCAGCCGCCCAGCAGGCCGCGCAAACCGCGACTCGAGAGCGCGACGCGCTGCATTCGCTCGCGCATAGCGATCCGCTGACGGGCCTCTACAATCGGCGAGGCTTGAATGCCGACCTCGATGCTGCATTGCCGCGCGCGACACCGCAACAACGTCTCGCGATCTACATGCTGGATCTCGATGGTTTCAAACCGGTCAACGATCAATACGGCCATGATGCCGGCGATGAATTGCTCGGCATCATCGCCCAGCGCCTGCGCACGGCGGTACGTTCATCCGATGCGATTGCGCGCACCGGTGGCGATGAGTTTGTGGTGATGGCGGCGGGATTGCATAGCGAATTGCAGGCCGCCGAGTTGGGTGAAAAATTGGCGGCACAGTTCCGCGAACCGTTCCTGCTCACCAAGCACGCCTGCCACGTCGGTGTAACCATCGGCTACGTGGTGGCACCGGGCGATGGTGTCGATGCGCTCACGCTGATGAAGGCGGCCGATGCCGCGATGTACGCAGGCAAGCAGGCAGGCAAGGGGGCGGTGGTGCGGGGCGGTGTCACGACACTAGCAGGCGACATCCAATGACCGCCGGGCAAACCAGTCCACCCGCAAAATAGGCGGGTCATCCTGAGCGCCTCGCAGGATTTATTCATGCCGCGAGATCCTTGGCTGCGCTCAGGAGGACAGTATTTTTGTCGATCTCCATGTCTGGAGTTCACGCAGATGCGCCTTCGTTGACATGACCTGCGCTTGGCAAACGACAAAACCAATTGCCGCAGCCCCAGCACCGGCGCGCCTTTCAAAGCAAAAACATTCCAGACCCCGCACCAGTACTGGGCTTTCTCCCGTTTTCGCGGGCGCAACAATAATTCACTTTGCATTTCTGTCCATCTCGCGTATAGTTCGTTTGTGCGATGCAGCATTGTTTAAAAAGCATCGCAAATGTTCATCGTCTCCTCCCCCCGCTTTTCCTTCCGGCTTCGTCTGAAGCCCTCATGGATCGCAAATTGGTTGGCGCCGATGTTGGTGCGTCACCGTTTGATCTGATTCATTCTCCGTCGAGAATTCTCCGGTCTTGGTTGCCGTTTCGTTTCCGCTATCGAAACGACGCCCCTTTTTTGTGTGTTTGTGCGCGCCTACCGGAATAGACGTGCGGGAAAAACTTGAAAATGAATTTTGATACCTTGGGCTTAGCTGCCCCGATCCGCGAAGCGATTGCGCTTGCGGGCTACACCGATCCCACCCCCGTGCAAGCGCGCGCCGTGCCGGAAGCATTGGCCGGACGTGACTTGATGGTCTCTTCGCAGACGGGTAGCGGAAAGACTGCGGCATTTATGCTGCCTGCGCTGCAACTGTTGATCGACGCACATCCGGTTGCCGGTCGCGGCCCGCGTGTGCTGGTGTTGACGCCGACGCGCGAACTCTCGATGCAAGTCACCAAAGCCGCCGAGACCTACGGTCGCAAGATGAAGAAAGTGAAAATGCTGTCGCTGGTCGGCGGCATGCCCTACCCGGTGCAGAACCGTTTGCTGAAAGCCGGCGTCGATATTCTGGTGGCCACACCGGGCCGCCTGCTCGATCAAATGCAATCGGGCCGCGTCGATTTATCGCGCCTCCAGTTGCTGGTGCTCGATGAAGCCGACCGCATGCTCGATATGGGTTTCAAGGATGACCTGGAAGCAATCGTCAAACAAACCCCCGAGACGCGCCAAACCCTGCTGTTCTCGGCCACGCTCGAACAGAACATCGTTCGCCTGGCGACCGCGATGCTGAAAGACCCGGTGCGCATCGCCATCGACAGCCAGCAATCGAAACACGAAAACATCGAACAGCGCCTGCATTTCGCCGACGACATGGGCCACAAAAATCGTCTGCTCGATCACCTGTTGCGCGATGCCGAAATGAATCAAGCCATCGTTTTCACGGCCACCAAACGCGCGGCCGATGACCTCGCCAGCAACCTGAACGAAAAAGGTTTCTCGGTGGCGGCGTTGCATGGCGACATGAAGCAGGGCGCGCGTACCCGCACCTTGCAAAATCTGCGTCGCGGCAGCGTGCAAGTGCTGGTCGCCACCGACGTCGCCGCGCGTGGCATCGATGTGCAGGGTATTTCCCACGTCATCAATTACGATTTGCCGCGTGCCGCGGAAGATTACGTACACCGCATCGGCCGCACCGGTCGTGCGGGCAAGAACGGCATCGCGATTTCGCTCGCGAATGTGCGCGAACATTTTCAGGTGAAATTGATCGAGCGCTTCACGTCGCAACTGATTCCGGTCACCACCATTCCGGGATTGGAACCGAAGGCACGCGTGTTCTCGAAGCCTTCGCACCCCGGTGCGCGTCCCGGTGGTCGTCCCAACGCGCGCCCCGCCGGCAATTTTGGCGACAAGAAATTCGGCGCGCCGCGTGTGTATGGCGATAAGAAGCCGAGTGGCTTCAGTGGATTCGGCAAGAGTGCGGCGGGAAAACCGGCGGGGAAGCCGTTCGGTAAACCAGCAGGCAAACCGGCGTGGCAGGATAAGTAACGCGCCGTTTTTTTTGCTGCAAAAAAAGCCCGCGCGTTGCGGGCTTTTTTTCGTGCGACCTCACGCGTGTCAGTTGGTGCGAATCAAGACATGCAAATCCTGCGATTTGTTGTCCGGGCTGGGTGTGATGCCGATGAAAAGCCGCCCCCCAACCGCGGCGGTGAACGTTCCGCCGCCGTTGCTGGTGGTGAGCGTCAAGGTCCTGCCGGACAAACTCCACGTACCGCTTCCCGTTGGCGGCGGCGCGGCATTTTGGGTCTCGACCTGCGCGGTGACCACGACGGGAGCAACTACACTCGGTGGAATCATCACTGAACCCTTCAGAAAATCGAAGACAAGCGCCGAACCGCTGGTCGTTTCCTGGGTCACCGAAAAGGTCCCGTTGGCATTGAATGTGGCCGTGCCATTTTGCGAAATATGCTCGACTCGCCCGTTGTTGCTCATCATCCCCGCCTGCGGCGTGCTGTTCACATAAAGACCAAGGCTCGCGATCGAATAGGTACCGGCGACATCCGCCGCGCTGATCTGTCCTTCAAGCCGGTTGATCGCCGTCAGCAGCGCCTGAAAATTGGCATTGACTTCGGATGCCTTGGCGACCGTACCAGGCGCGAACGTAAACGGCAATGTCGTTTGCGCAACAACCGTTGCGTTCACCGCCAAGTACAACATGAGACCTGCCATCAGATAACGCATGATGTTTCCTCCCATTGAATGCGCCACACCGCCGACACCGGCGCGTTATTGCCACAAATCCAAATCCCAGCCACCTTGCTGCCACGCGAGCGGCAGCGCGCCGCTGACCACGGCGAGCCCCGCCCGCGATTTCGTTGCCGCGATATCGGCCGCGCTGACTTGACCGGACGCGTTGATGTCGTAGCGAAACGTATTGGCGTCAATCACCTGGCCCGCGCGCGCCTTGCCCGCACTGGTGTCCTGTGCGGCGACCGCGCCGGAATCATTGAAGTCGCCGATCAGAAATCCGAGCGTCACCGTTGCATTGGTCACGCCGCTGGCACCCGTTACGCCGGTCAGTGTCATCTTGACCCGCCGCCGATTCGGCACGTCGGCGAGCATCACCTGCACTTCATTGCCCATCACGACCGGTACCGCGACGTTGCCGATGGGGGCATTGCCGGCATCGAGCGCGGTCACCATGCCGGGCGCGGTCACGGGCTCATCGAACGTGAACACGATCAAATGTCCGGCACCCGGTGCGCGCGGTTCGACAGACACGCCGCCATTCGCCGCAGGCACGGTAATGAGCGGCAAATCGAATGTACCGACGGTTGCGTGCGTTTTACGCGAGACGACATTGGTCAGCGAAATTGCCGTCGCGGTGGAGGAAAGCGTCAACGCAAGCAGTACCGCAAGTCCGAATATCCGCGCGATGAAATAATGACGGTTCGCCGTAGAAATCGCCAGGCGATTTAAGCACATTGTCATAACAACTCACCCCCAGAGATTGGCGCGGTGAAGCCAGTGCCGCACATCTTGCGCCCAAAATACCTTGCCTGCAACGATGGCAAGTACACTGTTCGCGCCTGCCACGCGCGGCCATACGAAACAAGGCCACCAACCATCGCGACCTCAGGGATTCTCGTTCATCTACATCACCAGCAATCGCGACACGGTAATCTGCTCTTGCACGGGCAACGCGTTGATTTCCGCGAACACGGCCTTGATGAGCCAGCAGGCACTTTGGTCGGAAATAGTATTGGGGAAGCCGATCACGCGCCTCAGCAGCGCGCGCTCGTCGGCGCTGAAACGCTCGGCGAGATTGCGCATCGCGATTTCATTTTGGGGGGCGACGTCACCGGGATCGGTTTGGCGCTCAATTCCACCTCAACCGCATTGGTGGTCAGATCAAAAAATGAGCGGATGTCTTCGATTGGCAACGACTCAAGTGCGCGCAGAATTTTTGGCGCAAGTTTTTTCGCCGCTTTGACGGTGAGGAATGCGCCGACGATCGCGACCACCAACAGGGCAATATGCGCGCGCTTTACCTTTAATGTGCCGCGCGATGGACCCAATTGGCGATTGCATCAATCAATGTGTCGACCTCGCCCAGCGCCGGTAACACGCGAAATTCGATGCCCGTGCGCATGCCTGCGGATTCGATCAACACCGGCAGGTCTTTTTTCATATGTCCGCCAATGGCGAGAAAGATCGGTGCAACCGTGATATGGCGAACGCCGCGCGCATGCAGCGCATCCACCGCTGTATCGAAATCGGGATGCATTCGCTCCAGGTAGGCGAGCTCGACGATCTTCCCGGGCCTGCGTTCGCGCATTGCCATCAACAGATTCATAAAGGGCGTGGCCCACCCCGGATCGGCGGAACCGTGGGCAAACAGCAGCAATGCATCTTCGGTGTCGGTAGGCATGGTTCGATGATAGCAATTGATTCGCGCTGGAATGATTTTCGATTGAGATTGTGCGCGCAAGTTGGAATCCACCGATGTGCCATTTTGGTGCATTGCAACATGATCGCTCATCGTAAATGGTGCGCGATGCATGCATTGACACTCGCGCGGTGAATGCGCGAAACGCTGACGACCTCCAATGAATCAATGCATTAACCCCGATTCCTGAACTTGGCATCGCTCTTGCGATAGTAACTATGCGCGGCGTGCTAGATGCCGTGCCTTTTATCGACACTGCGGAGCGATTGAATGCAAGACCATCGGGAAAAGACTCAACCCCACTCAATTTCACTGAACCCAGCCATCGAACCCGCCCGCCGAGACTTTATTCGCGCGACCGGCGCGGTGCTTGGCGGTGCCGCGCTGATGGCTGTTGTGCCGCCCGGCATCCGCTCCGCTGCGTGGGCGGCAGGATCGGACGCACCGGAAAAAAAGGAAATCAAAGTCGGTTTCATTCCGTTGACCGATTGCGCGTCGGTCGTGATCGCATCGGTCATGAAGTTCGACGAAAAATACGGCATCAAGATCGTGCCCTCGAAAGAGGCCTCGTGGGCGAGCGTACGCGACAAACTCACCAATGGTGAGCTCGATGCCGCGCACGTGTTGTACGGTTTGATTTACGGCGTACACATGGGCATCGGCGGGCCGAAGAAAGACATGGCCGTGTTGATGAGCCTGAACCAAAATGGTCAGGCCATCACACTTGCCAACAAGTTTGCCGAGAAGGGTGCCAAGGACGGTGGCGCACTGAAAACCTTTATCGACAAGAACAAGGCGGAGTACACATTCGCGCAAACGTTCCCCACCGGCACCCACGCGATGTGGCTTTATTACTGGCTTGCGACGTATGGGATTGACCCGTTTAAGGACGTGAAAAATATTGTCGTGCCGCCACCGCAAATGGTCGCCAACATGCGCGTCGGCAATATGGATGGCTACTGCGTGGGTGAACCGTGGAACAACCGCGCGATCCACGACAAGATCGGCTTCACGGTGGAAACCTCGCAGGGCATCTGGAAAGATCATCCGGAAAAAACGCTGGGCACCACGGCCGAATTTGTCAAGAATAATCCGAATACCGCACGCGCA
Organism: Betaproteobacteria bacterium; assembly: GCA_043744315.1. Taxonomy (GTDB): domain Bacteria; phylum Pseudomonadota; class Gammaproteobacteria; order Burkholderiales; family Usitatibacteraceae; genus UKL13-2. Next base: position 7,181 of record JAYTUX010000104.1, read on the forward strand.
TTGACCGCGGCGATTCTGGATGCGAGCAAGTTCATCGACGTGATGAGCAACCGCAAAAAAGTCGCGGAGATTATTGCCGACAAGTCATACGTGAATTGCCCGGTCGATGTGATCGATCAGCGGCTGGAGGGCGATTACGACAACGGCATCGGCAAGAAGTGGAAAGACGCCGATTACATGAAGTTCTACAACGACGGCACGGTGAATTATCCGTACCTGTCGGATGGCATGTGGTTCCTCACGCAGCACAAACGCTGGGGCTTGTTGAAAGAGGATCCGGACTATCTGGCCGTCGCCAAACAGATAAACCAGATTGCGATTTACAAAGATGCCGCCGCGATGGCGAAGGTGCCATTGCCTAAGTCCGACTTGCGCGTCTCGAAGTTGATCGATGGTGCCGTGTGGGATGGGAAAGATCCGAAGAAATATGCCGCGTCTTTCAAGATCAAAGCGTGAGGGCGGTGGCGCGGGGCAGGTGACCAGTGGTGCGTGACGCGTGATGATCAATCGGAAAAAAATTATGAGCGCAGTTGCCAATGAAATTGTCGTCGAGGTGCCGTCCGTCGTTGCCAAAACCGAGGCGGCAAAACCGGTGCTTGCCGTTGTGCCGACATCGGCCACCGGCATGAGGCCCGCAGTCCTGCGCGGGGCGATGGTGATCTTTCCGCCGCTGCTGGGCGTGCTGCTGTTCATTGGCCTTTGGTCGATCATCTCGGTCTCCAGCCCCAATTTACCCGGTCCGGGAAAAACCTGGGTGTCAGCGGTGCAAGTGTTCAGCGATCCGTTCTATCAAAAAGGCCCCAACGATCAGGGCATCGGCTGGAATATTTTGAGCTCGCTGAAACGCGTCGGCATCGGCTTCGGCATGGCGGCGTTGATCGGTATTCCGCTGGGCTTTCTGATCGGTCGCGTCGCGTTCATCAATGCGATGGTCACCCCCATCATCAGCCTGCTGCGCCCGGTGTCGCCGCTGGCGTGGTTGCCGATCGGCTTGCTCGTTTTCAAGGCTGCCAACCCCGCCGCCATTTGGGTCATTTTCATTTCGTCCATCTGGCCGCTCATCATCAATACCGCTGTCGGCGTCTCGCGTGTGCCGCAGGATTACTTGAATGTGGCCAAGGTGCTGGATTTGTCGCCGTGGAAAGTGGTGACCAAAATTCTGTTGCCCGCGACCCTGCCTTACATCTTGACCGGCATCCGTTTGTCGATTGGCGTCGCGTGGCTGGTCATCGTCGCGGCCGAAATGTTGACCGGTGGCGTCGGCCTCGGTTTTTGGGTCTGGGACGAGTGGAACAATCTCAATGTCGAGCACATCATCATCGCCATTTTCATTGTCGGCATCGTGGGGTTGCTGCTGGAACAGCTGCTGGTGTTCATCGCGAAAAAATTCAGCTACGAGTATCAGGCGTGAGGATCCATAGATGAACAAATTTCTCTCGATCGAAACCGTCGGCATGGAATTCGATACCAAGCGCGGTCGCTTCGAAGCGTTGCGCAATGTGAATCTGAATATCGCCCAGGGCGAATTCGTCAGCCTCATCGGCCATTCGGGTTGCGGCAAATCGACCCTGCTCAATATGATCGCGGGGCTGCTCTATCCGACCAGCGGTGTGGTGCTGCTGTCGAACCGCGAAGTCAAAGGGGCCGGAACCGATCGCGCGGTGGTGTTTCAGAATCACTCGCTGCTGCCCTGGCTCACTTGTTTTGAGAATGTGTTTCTTTCTGTGGAGCGGGTGTTTGCCGAAACGGAAACGAAGGCGCAATTGAAAGAGCGTACCCACGCCGCGTTGCAATTGGTGGGGCTCACGCATGCCGAACAAAAACACCCGAATGAAATTTCCGGGGGCATGAAGCAGCGCGTCGGCATCGCGCGCGCGATTGCGATGCAACCCAAAGTGTTGCTGCTCGATGAACCGTTTGGTGCGCTCGATGCGTTGACACGCGCGAAATTGCAGGATGAATTAATGGGCATCGTCGCGGAACTCAAAAGTACCGTGGTGATGGTCACGCACGATGTCGATGAAGCGGTGCTATTGTCGGATCGCATCGTGATGATGACCAATGGACCTGCCGCAACCATCGGCGATATCGTCACGGTGCCAATTGCCCGTCCGCGGGATCGCCTGAGGCTGCTGGCGGATCCGGTGTATCTGGATTGCCGGCGGCAGGTGTTGGAGTTTTTGTACCAGAAGCAGTTGCGGGCGGCGGCGTGAAAAAAATGAAACTCGTCGTCATCGGCAATGGCATGGCCGGCATCCGCGCGGTCGAAGAGTTGCTGAAGCTCACGCCTGACTTGTACGACATTACCGTCTTCGGTGCCGAGCCGCATCCGAACTACAACCGCATTCTGCTTTCCCCTGTGCTCGCCGGCGAGCAGACGCTGCAAGATATTGTGTTGAACGATCTCGATTGGTACGCCGACAACCATATTCGCCTGCACACCAGTAAGAAGGTGGTGAAGATCGACCGCAAGGCGCGCGAAGTGATTGCCGACGACGGCATGCGCGAATCCTACGACCGCTTATTGCTGGCTACTGGATCGAATCCGTTCATCCTGCCACTGCCGGGCAAAGATCTCAAAGGCGTATTGACGTACCGCGACATCTACGACACAGAAAGCATGATCAAAGCTTCGACCGAGTACAAAGATGCCGTCGTGATCGGTGGCGGCTTGCTGGGTCTCGAAGCCGCCAATGGCTTGAAACTGCGCGGCATGAACGTGACCGTGGTGCATGTGATGCCGTGGCTGATGGAACGCCAGCTCGACCGCACCGCCGCCAGCATGCTGCAAAAAACGCTGGAGGCCAAGGGCCTTTCGTTCCGTTTGGAAGCCAATACCGAAGCGCTGATCGGGGATGAAGACGAGGGTATGACCGGCCGCGTCAAGTCGTTGAAATTAAAAACAGGCGAAGAAATTCCCGCGCAGTTGGTGGTGATGGCCGTCGGCATTCGGCCCAACACCGCGCTTGCGGAATCGGCCGGCCTGCATTGCAACAGAGGCCTCGTGGTCAACGACACCATGCAGACGTTTGATCCGCGTATTTACGCGGTGGGCGAATGCGTGAGTCATCGCGGCATCGCCTATGGATTGGTGGCACCCCTGTTTGAACAGGCGAAAGTCTGCGCGAATCATCTCGCACAATTCGGCATCGGCCGCTATTCCGGTTCTCTGACCTCAACCAAACTGAAAGTTACCGGCGTCGACTTGTTTTCCGCCGGCAATTTTACGGGCGGCGACGGTTGCGAGGATATCGTGCTCGCCGATCCGGGCGCAGGTGTTTACAAACGCCTCGTCATCAAGGAAGACAAGCTGATCGGCGCAGTGATGTACGGCGATACCATCGACGGCACCTGGTTTTTCCAGTTGCTGCGTGATGGCACCAACATTTCGGCGATGCGCGACCGTTTGATGTTCGGCGAATCCAATTTGGGTGACACCGGCCATCAAGGCCAGAACAAAGCCGCCTCGATGCTGGATACCGCCGAAGTGTGCGGCTGCAATGGCGTGTGCAAAGGCGTGATCGTCAAAGCGATCAAGGACAAGGGACTCTTCACCCTGGACGACGTGCGCAAACACACCAAGGCCTCGAGCTCCTGCGGCTCTTGTACTGGCCTGGTTGAACAAATTCTGATGTTCACGGCAGGTGGCGATTATTCCGAAGCGCCAAAGAAAAAGTCCATGTGCGGTTGCACCGATCGCACCCATCAGGAAGTGCGCGATACGATTCGCGCGCAACATCTTTTGTCGATCCCGGACGTTTATCAGTTCATGGAATGGCGCACGCCCAACGGTTGCGCGAGTTGCCGCCCGGCAATCAATTTTTACCTGCTCTCAACGTGGCCGAAAGAGGCGCAGGACGATCCACAATCGCGTTACATCAACGAGCGTTCGCACGCCAACATCCAGAAAGATGGAACGTACTCGGTGATTCCGCGCATGTGGGGCGGCGGCACCAATAGCGCCGAATTGCGGCGCATTGCGGACGTTGTCGACAAGTACAAAATACCCAGCGTGAAAGTGACTGGCGGACAGCGGCTTGATTTGCTCGGCATCAAGAAAGAAGATTTGCCGGCCGTGTGGAAAGACCTCGACATGCCTTCGGGCCACGCGTATGCGAAGGCGTTACGCACTGTGAAAACCTGCGTGGGGTCGGAGTGGTGCCGCTTCGGCACGCAGGATTCAACGCGCATGGGACAGGAGTTGGAGCGCGCGTTGTGGCGCATGCAGGCACCGCACAAAGTCAAACTGGCCGTGTCGGGTTGCCCGCGAAATTGTGCGGAATCGGGTATCAAGGATGTCGGCGTGATCGGCGTTGAGTCCGGTTGGGAAATTTATGTTGCCGGTAACGGCGGCATCAAAACCGAAGTCGCGCAATTTTTCTGCAAAGTAAAAACGCACGAAGAAGTGCTGGAATATTCTGGCGCATTCTTGCAGTTGTATCGCGAAGAAGGCTGGTACCTGGAGCGCACGGTGCATTACGTGAATCGCGTGGGCTTGGACTATTGCAAGCAAAAGGTGGTCGAGGATACTGCCAATCGAAAAGCATTGTCCGAGCGATTGCAGTTCGCGCTCGATGGCGAGCCTGATCCTTGGCACCAGCCCGAAAGAGCGCGGGTGGATTTGAAACAGTTCATCCCGATTGCGGTGGTTGCATGAGCGCGATCAAAAGGCTCAGACGTCAGAATTGGCGCGGGTCTCAGGGCATTATTGGCTGGAAGTGCGCACCAGTGCTGGAGCTTGACGTTGGAACGAGACAACGATTCCAATTGTCCAAGCCTGTCGCCCCTGATTTATTCCGGGGGAGAGACGGGGAATTCGCCGGGCATGCTCTGCGCCCGGCGAGCGCGTGTCCAATGCAGTGGATAGGCCCAATTTCTCGTTTAGCCCTTGTGCAAAACAAAACTTGGGTACCGACCTTCGCCGGTACGACAAGAATTCAGGAATTTCCTTACGTCATGCAGATGCCCGAATGAGTTACATCGCCCTCTGCAAACTGGCAGACATCCCCTCGCCCGGCGCGCGCCGTTTCAAGCGCGACGACGGCAAAGTCATCGCCATTTTTCGCAATGCCGAGGACAACGTATTCGCGTTGCAGGATAAGTGCCCGCACAAAGGGGGGCCTTTGTCGCAGGGTATTGTGTTCGGCGAATCAGTGGCGTGCCCGCTGCACAACTGGTGCATTAGTCTTAACGATGGCTGCGCGGCACTGCCGGATGTGGGTGTGGTGGAAAAATTCTTGGTACGCGTCGACGGCGACAAAATTGAACTCGATCCGTGGTCGGGGGAGATGGCACAGATGAGTCTTGCGGCGGAGTGAGCTTCGTGTCTCATTTGACCACCGCAAATCCCCCGGCAGTCGCTGCGCGACTCGCCACCCCCTTTTTCAAAGGGGGCCGAGAACCGCGCAGCGGTGCACGGGGGGATTTGCGGTGAGAGATATGTCACTGCACCCCACGCACGAAACCAAATCTACCTGCTGCTACTGCGGCACGGGTTGCGGCGTGATCATCGGGAGCGATGGCGAAAAAATCACCAACGTGCGTGGGGACCCGGATCATCCCGCCAACTTCGGCAAACTCTGCACCAAGGGTTCCACCCTCGCGTTGACGATGTCGCCCTCCGCCATGACCGGTCGCGCGCGCCATCCTGAAATGCGCACGTCGCGCGATCAAGCGCGGACCAAAAGCAATTGGGATACCGCCCTTGATCACTTGGCCGACCGCTTCGCCGAAACCATCCGCACACACGGTCCCGACAGCGTCGGCTTTTACGTCTCCGGCCAACTGCTGACCGAGGATTATTACGTCTTCAACAAGCTCGCCAAAGGTTTTATCGGCACCAACAATATCGACACCAATTCGCGGCTCTGCATGTCATCGGCCGTCACCGGTTACCAGAAAACGCTGGGTGCCGATGCGCCGCCGTGCAGCTACGAAGACTTGGATCACGCGACTTGCGTTTTCATTGCCGGGTCGAACGCGGCATTCGCGCATCCGATCCTGTTCCGGCGGCTCGAAGCGGCGAAAGAAAAGAATCCCGCGATGAAAATCATCGTGGTCGATCCGCGCAAAACCGAGACCGCCGCATTTGCGGACTTGCATCTGCAAATACTCCCCGGCACCGATGTCGCGCTGTTCCACGCGATGCTGCATGTGATGCTGTGGGAAGAATGGATCGACCGGCATTACATCGCCGCGCACACCGAGAATTTCGATGCGTTGCGCAACATCGCGCGCGACATGAGCGCCGCGTTCGCTGCCGAAATTTGCGGTGTCAAGTCGGACGACATTTTCACTGCGGCCAAGTGGTTTGCCCAATCGCCGGCCACCCTCTCGCTGTATTGCCAGGGCCTCAATCAATCGACCAGCGGTACGTCGAAGAACGCCTCGCTCATCAATTTGCATCTGGCAACAGGGCAAATCGGCAAGCCGGGTGCCGGGCCGTTCAGTCTCACCGGCCAGCCCAATGCCATGGGCGGACGCGAAGTCGGCGGTATGGCGACCACGCTCGCGGCGCACCGTGATATCGCCAACGCGACGCACCGCGCCGAGATCGAAGCGCTGTGGGAGGTGGAGCGCATTTCGCCAGAGCGCGGCAAGACGGCCGTGGAAATGTTCGATGCCGCGAAGAGCGGCGAGATCAAACTGCTGTGGATCGCCTGCACCAATCCCGCGCAATCGCTGCCCGATTTGCCGCAAGTTGCCGCCGCAATGGAAACCGCCGAACTGGTAATTTTGCAAGACGCCTATCGCAACACCGAGACCGCCGCGTTCGCCGATGTGTTGTTGCCCGCAACGAGTTGGGGCGAGAAAGACGGCACGGTCACCAATTCCGAACGGCGCATTTCTCGCGTGCGTCCCGGCGCGCCGAAACCGCACGAGGCGCGCCACGACTGGGAAATCGTTTGCGACTTTGCACGACGGCTCGAGAAAAAATTGCGGCCTGGCAAACCGACACTGTTCCCATTCGATTCGCCCGAGTCAGTCTGGAACGAACACCGTGAACTCACGCGCGACCGCGATCTCGATATCACCGGCCTAAGTTACGCGATGCTGGAACAACAAGGCCCGCAACAATGGCCGCTGCCCACCGGTGCCGCGACCGGAAAGAAGCGTTTGTACGAAGATGGAATTTTCCCCACCGCGAGTGGCCGCGCACAGTTTTTCGCCGAGCGCTACAAGGCCACGGCGGAAAAGATTGATACGCGTTTTCCGTTGGCACTTACTACCGGGCGCCTGCGCGATCAGTGGCACGGTATGAGCCGCACCGGCAGTGTCGCGCGCCTGTTCGGTCACGCACCCGAGCCGCGCCTTGGCGTGAGCCCCGGCGATCTGGCGCGGCGCGGATTGAAAGACGGCGAGCTCGCGAAAATCACTTCGCGGCGCGGCGCGATTTACGCCCAGATCGAAGCCAACGACACATTGCGCTCCGGGCAAGTGTATTTGCCGATGCATTGGGGCAAACGCTATTTGGGCGGCAAGGACAGCGGCGGCGTCAATACGCTGACGCAGCCGGCATTCGATCCGTATTCGCGCCAGCCGGAATTGAAACACGCCGCCGTGAAAATCACCGCCGCCGATCTGTCGTGGCGATTGACTGCATTCGCCGCGCGCGAAGGTGATGAAAATCAATTGCTGGATCAATTGCAAGCCTTGCAAAGCGAGGTCGCGTTCTTCAGCGCCGTGCCGATCGGCCGCGAACGCCCCGGCGTGCTGCTGCGCGCCGCGCATCATGGTGCGCCGCCGGTCGCGTGGCTCGAGTCATTGGATCAAATGCTTGGTCTCGATGGCGACATGACGTTGCGCTACGAAGACGCGCGCCGCGCCAGTTCGCGCCGCGTCATGATCGAAGCGGACATGTTGCGCGCGGTACGATTGTGCGGCGACGAAGGTGCCATCGAATCGGGCGAATGGCTGCGCGATTGGCTGCTCGCGGAAAAACCGGTCGCGGAAATTCGACGCCTGTTGCTCTCACCCGCGACCCACGCGCCGAGCGGCTTCGTGCTCGCGGGACGCGTGGTCTGTCAGTGCTTCAACGTGGATGAAGATGAAATCACGGCCGCGCTGGGCGATATCGATGGTGACGCGAAAACGCGCTTCGCCGCGTTGCAATCGCAACTCAAATGCGGCTCGAATTGCGGGTCGTGTTTGCCGGAGTTGCGGCAACTGATCGAGCACACGTTGCCGATGCCCCGGCAGGAAGCGGCATGATCAAGATTGCCGACGGGAAGGTGTTGCTGGTCGGTGCCGGCCCGGGCGATCCGGAATTGCTGACGCTGAAAGCGTTGAAAGCCGTTCGCGCGGCGGACGTGTTGCTGGTCGATGACCTGGTACACGACGATATCCTTGCCTATGCGCGGGAAGGCGCGCGCATTATCCATGTCGGCAAGCGCGGCGGCTGCAAATCGACGCCGCAGGATTTCATCGAGCGTCTGATGATCGCGGAAGCGGGTCAAGGACGCACGGTGGTGCGCTTGAAGGGGGGTGACCCGTTCGTGTTCGGCCGTGGCGGCGAAGAATGTGAGTCATTGCGCGCGGCGGGTATCGAATGCGAAATCATCAACGGCATCACGGCCGGCATCGCCGCACCCGCATCGCTTGGCATCCCGCTTACGCATCGCGATGTCTGCCACGGCGCGATTTTTGTTACCGGGCACGCCGGCGAAGATGCGAAGACCGCACCCGATTGGCGCGCACTCGCGGCGACTGGCCTGCCGCTGGTGATCTATATGGGCGTTGCTCGTTGCGAATCGATTCAACGTGATTTGCTTGACGCCGGCATGCGTGGGTCGATGCCGATCGCCATTATTCAGAACGCGACCCGCAACGATCAGCGTTCGCTGATGACGACCTTGCGCGATCTGGTTGAAGACATTCTCGCCGCGGCCATCGGCAGCCCGGCGATCATGGTGGTGGGGGAAACCGTGCGCTATGCAAACATGCAAAACACCAGCATTGGTGCGGTTTTCGGAGCGAAAATGCGCGGAGAAGCTCGCCGGATATAGAGTTGTACGTTTGGATTTTGTATCCAAACGGCCCCGTGTCATCCTGAGCGCGGCGCATATTGAGGATGGTCAGTTTACTGCCAGCGCCCGCGCAATCAACGCCTCCTGCGGTACCGACGCTGCCAGCGTGCCAAAATTGCGCGACGCATACTTTGCCAATCGAGAATCGCAAAATATTGCGCCAATCTTGTCATCGCCGCGCAGCAATTGCGCCGCCTGCAACCCCACCGCCATCGCCTCCACCAATGTGCGTGCCCGACACTCGATATTCTGCGTATCATCAAGCGCGGCAGACAAGCGCGCAACATGTCTATCCAGCAGCGGATGCAAGCCCTTCATCAATACGAATTCCGCGAATAGCGCTTGGCGCGTTTCCGGTTCACGTTTCAATGCGCGCAGCACATCGAGGCACTGAATATTGCCGCTGCCTTCCCAGATCGAATTGAGCGGTGCTTGCCGATACAGCCTCGGTAAAATGGAGTCTTCGACATAGCCTGCGCCACCCAGACACTCTTGCGCCTCATTCACAAACGGCGGACAGCGCTTGCACACCCAATACTTGCCAATCGCGGTGGCGATGCGCGCAAACGCGGCCTCCGCGGCATTGCGCGGTGCTGCATCGACCGCGCGCGCCACGCGCATGGTGAGCGCAAGTGCGGCCTCGGACTCCAGCGCCAAATCTGCCAGCACGTTTTGCATCAGCGGTTGTTCGATCAACCATTTTCCAAACGCCTTGCGGTGGCGCGCGTGATGGATTGCCTGCGTGAGCGCCTGACGCATAATCGCGGCCGAGCCGATCATGCAATCCTGGCGCGTCAAGGCGACCATCTCCAGAATCGTCGCCACACCCCGGCCCTCCTCACCGACCAACCACGCCAGTGCGCCGTGGAATTCGACTTCCGAACTCGCGTTGCTCCAATCGCCGAGCTTATCCTTCAGGCGTTGAATGTGGATCGCATTGCGTTGGCCGCCGGGACCACCGTCAGGTACGAAGCGCGGCAGCAGAAAACACGAAATGCCGCGCTCCGCCTGCGCCAGCACCAGAAACGCGTCGCACATCGGCGCGGAGAAAAACCATTTGTGACCGATCAGTTCATAGAGCGGATTCGCTCCGCCGGCCTCAACCGGGTGCGCGCGGGTGGTGTTGGCGCGCACATCCGAACCGCCTTGCTTTTCCGTCATGCCCATGCCAATCGTGTTGCCGCGTTTTTCCCACGCGGGGACCGAACGCGCGTCGTACTCGGCAGAGATCACGCGCGGCAGCCATGTCCTGGCGAGTGCCGGCGCGTGTTGAAACACCGGTACCGAGGCGTAGGTCATGGTCATTGGACAGCAGGTGCCTTGCTCGGCTTGGCAATGCAAGTACATCAGCGCCGCGCGCGCCACCTGCGCACCGGGCGTGTCCCGATGCCGCCACGCGAAGCCGGTGATGCCATGGGCGATGCCGAGTTCCATCAGGCGGTGGTAGGCGGGGTGAAAATCGATGCAATCGATGCGGTGGCCAAATCGATCGAAGGGTTTGAAGACCGGCTTGTTTTCGTTGGCGGCGAAACCGAGTTCCATCAATTCGCTGCCGGCGAGTTTTCCATAAGCGGCGACCTGCGGCATCGCCCAACCGCCGCCTTCTCGCGCGAGTACCTGTTGCAGCGGCGTATCGGTTGCGAACGTGTCGTATGGCACCAGTGGTGGCGGCTGATTGACGACGTCGTGAGTGGAGAATCGATCATTGGTCAAAGTGCGGTTGTGCATGATTGTCGCGCCTGTCGAAGAGTGCCCCAATTTAGCAGACAACCTTCTCGCGCGGATTATGCAGCGGCAAAGGTAAAATGAAAATCTCACCCATTGAGAACATACCGGGAAACCGCATCATGCCTTCGAAAATCGCATTCATCGGCTTAGGCAACATGGGCGGCGCGATGGCCCGCCATTTGATCAATGGCGGATACCCGCTCACGGTGTTCGCGCGGCGCGCGGAGGCGATGCAGCCATTCGTCGATTTGGGTGCGACCGCGTGCGCCTCACCCGCCGACGCCGTACGCGATGCCGATATCATCTGTACCAACGTGACCTCGACCGCGGACGTGGCGCATGTGCTGCTGGGCGAAGCGGGCGCGATTCACTCGGCGAAAGTCGGCGCGATCGTCTGCGATTTTTCTACCATCGATGTGCGCGAGACACGGCGCTTTGCGCGCGAGCTGGAAGCCAAGGGTATCGAATATCTCGATTGCCCCGTCTCAGGTGGCACCAAGGCGGCGGAAGCGGCGAGCTTGACGATCATGGTCGGCGGGCGCGACGATGTGCTCGCGCGTGCCAAACCGATGTTAATGAAACTCGGCGCGAATATTTTTCACATGGGCGGCATCGGCTGCGGACAGGTGACGAAAGCCTGCAACCAAATCGTGCAAGTCATCAACATTCAAGGCATCGCCGAAGCCATGCTGTTTGCGCGCGACAATCATGTCGATGGCAATAAAGTGGTCGAAGCACTGATGTCCGGATTTGCGGGCTCGAAAATGCTCGGCTTGATGGGCCCGAAAATGGCCAACCGCGATTTCGCGGCAGGGATTGAGGCGCGCTTGCATCACAAGGATTTCGGCCTCATTACCGACATGGCCGATCAACAGGATTTGCCGATGCCCGCCACCCATCTCGTGTACGAGCAGTTGAACAAATTGATGCAGCAGGGTTGGGGAACGATGGATACCTGCAACCTGTTGCGCGTACTCGAGGAGGAAAAATGAATCTTTACGCCTTGCTGCAAAAACGTGTTGCCGCCGGCAATCCGGTGCGCGTCGGCTTGATCGGCGCAGGTAAATTCGGCTCGATGTATTTGTCGCAAATTCCGCGCACACCGGGGATACATTTGCTCGGTATCGCCGATCTCGATCCGGTGCGTGCAGCCGAATCGCTGCGCCGGGTGGGATGGAAGGACGAGCAATTTGCGGCGCAAAATTTCAAGCAGGCGTTCGCGAGCGGCACCACGCGCATCACCGACGACGCGATGGCCTTGATCAAGAACCGCCACATCGAAGTGGTCATCGACGCGACCGGTAGCCCGGCTGCGGGCATTGCGCATGTGCTCGCTTGTTGCGAACACGGCAAACATATCGTGATGGTGAATGTCGAGGCTGACGCGTTGGCCGGTCCGCTGCTCGCCAGGCGCGCGGCGGAAGCGGGCATCGTCTATTCGCTTGCCTACGGCGACCAACCCGCGCTGATATGCGAGATGGTCGATTGGGCGCGCTCGGCGGGGTTTGAAGTGGTGGGCGCCGGCAAGGGCACCAAATATCTGCCTGCGTACCATGCTTCCACGCCCGACACCGTGTGGGGGCATTACGGGTTTTCTGACGAGACCGTCGCGGGTGGCGATTTCAACGCGCAAATGTTCAATTCGTTTCTCGATGGCACCAAGAGCGCGATCGAAATGGCAGCGGTGGCCAACGCGACCGGCTTGACACCCGCGCCGCGCGGTCTCGAATTTCCGCCCTGCGGCGTTGATGATCTCGCACAGGTGTTGCGACCGAAAGCCGATGGTGGACACTTGCATCACCGTGGACAAGTCGAAGTGATTTCTTCCGTCGAGCGCGATGGCCGACCGGTATTCCGCGATTTGCGCTGGGGTGTATACGTGACCTTCGCCGCAGACACCGATTACGTGCGTCGATGTTTCAAGGAGTACGGTCTCATCACCGACGACAGCGGTAATTATTCGTCGATGTACAAACCGTTTCATTTGATCGGACTCGAACTCGGTATCAGTGTCGCGAGTGCAGCCGTTCGGAATGAAGCCACCGGCGCACCGACGGTATGGCGCGGCGATTGCGTGGCGACGGCGAAGCGCGATCTCAAAGCCGGCGAAATGCTCGACGGGGAAGGCGGCTACACCGTGTATGGAAAATTGATGCCGGCGGCGGTGTCAAAACGCTTGGGCGGCTTGCCGATCGGCCTCGCGCACAAAGTGAAACTCACGCGCGCGATCGCGGCGGGCAAGCCGGTGACGTGGGAGGACGTGGCGATCGATACGAAAAGCGAGGCGGTCAGGTTTCGGCGCGAGATGGAAAGGATGTTTGCGCCTTGAATCATTGTCCGGATAAAACCCTTCGCAACCAGGGAAGGGCTGAGTGAGTAGTCGGATTGCACTCGCGTCGACACACATCTGTTTACCGTTGAGGCGTTTCAAATAAATGTCGATGTCATCCTGACCGAAGCGAAGGATCTCGGCGATGCGGTGCGATCCTTTGCTTCGCTCAGGTTGGCACCCGTATTGGGAAATGTGGTTGAAGGAGGCGCTGGTTCGATTGCGCGGTATTGACGAAAAGAAACGTAAATGAAAAAAGATACCCAACTCACCCAACTCGGCCGCCACGTTGAACACACCCCATCAACAGTCAGCGTGCCGTTGCATCGCGCATCCACCGTGTTGTTCGAATCAATGGCCGAGCAACACGACATTCAACGCCGCTTCGACAACGACGAGCAGGTGCCGACTTATGGCGTCGTTAACATGCCGCAGGAAACGGCATTGGAAAATGCGGTGGCGACCATGGAGGGCGGCTTTCGGGCGTTGACTTATTCAAGCGGCCTGGGTGCCGTCGCGGGCGCGCTGCTCTCCTGCGTGAAAACCGGCGATCACGTGTTGATGCCGGACAGCAACTATTATCCTGGTCGCCGCTTCGCGGAAAAATTTCTGACGCGCTTCGGCGTGACGACCACTTTCTACGATCCCAAGATCGGTGCAAACATTGCCTCGCTTATGAGGCCGAATACCACGGTGGTGTATACCGAGAGCCCCGGCTCGCACACCTTCGAAGTGCAGGACATTCCCGCCATCGCCAAAGTTGCGCACGCGCGCGGTGCGAAAGTCATCATCGACAATGCCTGGGCGACCGGCTATTTTTTCAACGCGTTTGAACACGGCGTCGATCTCGTCGTGCAACCGGCGACCAAGTATTACGCGGGGCACTCGGATGTGCTGATCGGTCTGGTCATTGCAAACAAGGAATCGTGGCCAGGTCTGAAAGAGACGACGCTTGATCTCGGCCAACGCGCCTCGCCCGATGATTGTTTTCTGGCACTTCGCGGCATGCGCACAATGGGCGTGCGATTACGCCGGCATCAGGAAAGTGCGCTCGTCATCGCAAAGTGGTTGCAAACGCGGCCGGAGGTCAAGCGCGTGATGTATCCCGCGCTGGAGAGCGACCCCGGCCACGCCTTGTGGAAGCGCGATTTCACGGGTGCCGCAGGGTTGTTCACGATAGAGCTGAACCCGTGCAGCGACACGCAACTCGCCGCGATGCTGGATCACTATGATTATTTTGGTCTTGGTTATTCATGGGGTGGTTTTGAAAGCCTCGCGGTGATTGCGCATTTCAAACGCACCGTGAATCTTTTGCCGAGCGGAGCGCTGGTGCGATACAACATCGGCCTTGAAGATCCCGATGATCTGATCCGCGATTTGGAGACAGGATTTACACGATTGGGAAAATCATGACCCGCGCCGCCGCCATTGCCGCCGCTGAAAAATATTTTGACCGTCGCGAATTTCATGCCGATCTCGCCCGCCGCGTGGCCATGCCGACCGAGAGCCAGAATCCGGATCGCACGGCGGTACTGCATGCGTATCTCGCCGATGAGATTGCCGCTTCCCTGCAATCGCTGGGCTTCACCTCTGCGGTTCATGAAAGCCCCGTCGGCAAGACACCGTTTCTGATCGCGACGCGCATCGAAGGCGAGCATCTACCGACGGTGATGAGCTATGGCCATGGCGACGTGATTCGCGGATTGGAAGCGCAATGGCGCGCAGGCCTCAACCCGTGGACGATGCATGAAGAGGGTGAACGCATTTACGGCCGCGGCACGGCCGACAACAAGGGCCAGCACACCATTAACATCGGCGCGTTGAAAAGTGTACTGGAGACAAAGGGTTCACTCGGATTCAACGTGAAGTTGCTGATTGAAACGGGTGAAGAAATCGGCTCACCCGGGTTGAACGCATTTTGCAAATTACACAAGGTCGCATTGAAAGCTGATGTTTTCATCGCCTCCGACGGTCCGCGATTAAAGCCGGATCGTCCGACGATTTTTTTGGGTTCGCGTGGCGTGATGAATTTCGATATGACGGTCGATCTGCGAACCGGTGCGCATCATTCCGGCAACTGGGGCGGCTTGATCGCCGACCCCGGCATCATCCTCGCGCACGCGATCGCCAGCATCACGGACAGGCGCGGTGCGATCCGCGTGCCCGAGTGGCGGCCGACAGGAATTCCCGATGCGGTACGCTTGGCCCTGGGCGATTGCGAACCTTCCGGTGGTGATGACTCGCCCGCCATTGATCTTGATTGGGGAGAGGAAAATTTAACGCCCGCCGAGCGCGTGTTCGGCTGGTCGAGCTTTTCCATCCTCGCGATGAAATCCGGCAACCCGGATTTTCCGGTGAATGCGATTGCCGGCAAGGCGTGGGCGCGCGGACATTTGCGGTTCGTCGTCGGTACCGATCCCGACGATGTCGTGCCTGCGTTGCAGCGACATCTGATTCGCGAAGGTTTTTCGCAAGTGTCCGCCACGCCTGCCCGCGAAGAACCGATGCACGCGACGCGGCTCGACCCCGATTCCAAATGGGTGCGCTGGGCGATAGCGAGCATCGAACGCACCACCGGTAGCAAGCCGGCGATCCTCCCAAACCTCGGCGGATCGCTGCCTAATGAAGTGTTCGCCGACACGCTAGGCCTGCCGACGGTCTGGATACCGCATTCCTATTCCGCGTGCTCGCAACATGCGCCGAATGAACACATGCTGGCACCGATTGCGCGTGAAGGGCTTGCGATCATGGCGGGGATTTTTTGGGATATGGGCGAACCCAACTTGGCACTGGCATGAGCCTCACTATCCGACCCTCGCTTGACAACGATGTAGCTGCCTGCGCGGCCATCTACCAGGCAAGTGTTGCCACTGAAACCGCCTCATGGGAATACGATCCACCGAGCGTCGAGGAATTCGCGCAACGCCGCGCCAACGTCATTGCGCAAGGCTATCCCTACTTCACGGCGGAACTCGATGGCAGGGTGGTCGGATATAGCTACGCGAGCAGCTATCGCGCGCGCATCGGCTATCGCTTTGTGGTCGAGGATTCCGTCTATGTGTTGAACGAAATGATGGGGCGCGGTATCGGCAGGAAATTACTCAAGACACTGGTTGACGAATGCACGGCGCGTGGGTTTCGGCAGATGATCGCCGTGATTGGCGATAGTGAAAATGTCGGCTCGATCAAATTGCATGAAGCCTGCGGATTCGAGCGCGTCGCGCTGTTCAAGGGCATCGGCTATAAGTTTGATCGTTGGTTGGATAGCGTGCAGATGCAGCGAGTACTGGGGGCTGGCGAGACAATATCGCCGACTTGAAACACTAATGCTGGCGAGGCGTTTCGGTCATAAATGCCCCAAAACCCTCACCAATACTAGGATTTTTCTATTTTAACGCCTCAGCAATTCGCTTCACGACCACCTTCCCCGCTGGCGTCCACGGCGCGATCAACTCAAAGTGCCCGGCGTTTTCCAGCGTAACGAGCTCGATCGCCTCGCCTTTCTTTTCCGCCATCGCTTGATAGCGCCAG
This sequence comes from Betaproteobacteria bacterium, assembly GCA_043744315.1. Taxonomy (GTDB): domain Bacteria; phylum Pseudomonadota; class Gammaproteobacteria; order Burkholderiales; family Usitatibacteraceae; genus UKL13-2. The sequence continues at coordinate 23,795 of JAYTUX010000104.1, forward strand.
CCGATCGACGGCGGCACGATGCCGTCATACACTCCCTGAATCAAAATCTGTTTGACGCCGAGCGGCAACATCTCGGACGGGGAAGTATCTCGAAACGGTGCGTAGGCAGGTGCGCCTTTCGTTCGGCGATTTGCGCTATCGACCAATTGATCGACGGTCATTTCGCCACAGGCATGCGCCCCGGCGCGCGCGAAATGCGCGAGATCGGGAATGGCGGCGATGCCGACTACGCCTTTGAACGTCAGTGGTGGCGACGACGCGTCAACACCGATCACACTGCCTAAAGGAATGCGCGTGCGTGCGGCGACCCACAGGGCTAAATGACCACCGGCCGAATGTCCGGTGACGACCATGCGATTCAAGTCGAGCGAATATTTTTCGCGCAATGCACGAAGATGATCAACACCCGTGGCGGCATCAATGAACGTGCCGGGATAGCCGCCGCCCGCATGCCCCACGCGGCGATACGTGAGGCTCCATACGGCAACGCCTTGTCTGCGCAAATCATCGGCGAGAAAGCGCACCAGCTCCGGCCCCGGTAGATCCGCCCGCCAGCAACCGCCGTGGATCAGCACGACTACCGGCAGCGGTAGTTGCGCGCCTGCTGGCGGCAACCATAGCTCACCATATTGCAGCGGGTCTTTGCCATAGGCGATTTGATGATCGGGACGCGTCGCGGCCAATTCCGGTCGATCAAGAATTTGCGAAAACGTCAGCGATTGCGATTCGGCGGAGGCGCTGGTCATGGCGAGCAATATAGCAAGGAGTATGTGTTTCATGATTCCTTAGGTCATTATTAAATTCCGCGCGCGATCACCAATTTGCACGTTACGCGATTCGTGCGTACGCCGCCACGCGCAAAAGACCGTTCCGAAGCCGGTGCGCATAATTGCGTCGACCGCGACACGCGTCAGGTGCTGCGAGGCAGCGGAACATGCCTCGCAAAACCGTACTGCTGCTGCTGCCGGACGACGCACTGACCACAACTTCCTTCGAAGGACCTGCTTGACGAATTGAGCCCTATCGCATCACACGCCAAACATTGTTCCTGCCACCACCCCATGATTCGCCGCAAACTCGCCGGCGGAAATTTTCTTGCCGTCCTCGTGCTTGAGTTTGGCGACTTCGATCTGCCCGCCTTGTGCGGTGATGAAGATTGATTTTTCGGTGATCGCGGTGACTTCACCGGGCTTGCCTTTTACCGTGCCAAATGTGCGCACGAGGTGTTTCTTGCTGCCGAAGAGTTGCACTTTCTTGCCGCCCAGCATGGTCCACGCGCCGGGCGCAGGATCGCAACCACGAATGAGGTTGTGAACGTAATCGACATGGTTGTTGAAATTTATTTTAGCTTCCGCCGCACGACACCAGCCCTCGTAACTCGCCTGGCTTTCATCCTGCACGATTTCTTTGTGCTTGCCCGCGACGACCAGATCAGCCGCTTCCAGCATCGCCGCGACACCCATCGGAAACAGCCGATCGAAGTACACCGTGCCAAGTGTGTCGTTTTCGCTGATCGGCGTTTCCTTTTGCAGGATGACTTCACCTTCGTCGAGTCCATCGTTGGGGCGGAAAATGGTCAGGCCGGTTTTGGTCTCGCCTTTGATGATCGGCCAGTTGATCGATGAGGGGCCGCGGAATTTCGGCAGCAGCGAAGGGTGATATTGGATCGTGCCGTGCTTGGGGATTTTGACGAATTCCTGCGGCGCGAACTGCAGTACGAACGCCATGATGCCGATATCGACATTGAGATCGCGCAGGCTTTGCGCGGCTTCCGGGGCTTTCAGCGACGGCAGTTGAAAAATCTTCAAGCCTTTTTCCTGTGCGGCCGCGCGTAACGGGTCGGCTTTCGCGCCTTCCTTCTCCGGCGCGCAAAATACGCCGGCGACTTCATCGCCGCGCGCGAGGAACGCTTCGAGGACGGATTTGCCGAAGTCTTGTTGGCCGATGATGGCGATTTTCATTCAAAACTCCAATGTGACACTCATTAACTGGCGCGGCTTTCAAGGCATGTTCGCTCTGAAAGGCGCGCCAAACATAGCGATTTCTAAACGCACTGTGGATTCAGCAACTAAATGCGTTGCGTATTTTCGTTCCCCCGCGCAGGCGCGGGCCCAAGTGTTGTGCCGCGGTACAAAGAAAATTGGGTCCCCGCCTGCGCGGGGAAAGGTCAAACGCTCAACATCATTGACCGCCGCAATAAACCTATTTCTTCGGCGGTGCCGAAAACGCGCCCGCCGTTTTCATCGCCGTAATCTTCGCCTCGTCATAGCCCAACACATTCTTCAACACATCATCCGTATGCTCACCCAGCAGTGGCGAGCGTTCGATCTTCGCGGGTGACGCGGAGAGCTTGATCGGCATGCCGACATTCCACCATTTGCCGCGTTGCGGATGATCGAGTTCGACGTACATGTCGCGACCGCGCACGTGTTCGTCGGTGGCGAGATCTTCGGTGGACATGATCGGGCCGCAGGGCACATCGAGCGGATTGAAGATTGCCATCACTTCGCGCTTGGTGTAATTGGCAGCGAACTTGTTGAGCAGTGTCCACATTAGTTGCTGATTCTTGCGGCGCTCCGCGATCGTGGCAAATTGCGCATCGGTGGCGAGATCGGGCATGCCAAGTTCGGGGCCGACGCGGCCTGCGAGTGCCGTCCACACGGCTTCCTGAACGACGACATAAATCCAGTCGTTGGCACCGTGCGGCTTGCAGTGAATCGCGTTGCCGAGTTGCCCACCGCCGGAATCGTTGCCCGCGCGCGGCACTTCGCCCATGTTTTGGTACGTTGGCACCGAGTATTCGGCGAGCGCCTGACGCGTGAGGCGCTGATGATCGCGAAATTTCACACGGCATAAATTCATCACGCCATCCATCATCGCGACTTCCACATACTGGCCTTCGCCAGTGCGATTGGCCTGATGCAGCGCGGCGAGGAGGCCGATGGCCAGATGCAATCCCGTGCCGGAATCGCCGATCTGTGCACCCGTCACAAACGGCGGGCTGTCCGGCATGCCGGTGGTGCTCATTGAGCCGCCCATCGCCTGCGCCACGTTTTCATAGGCCTTGAATTCGGCGTAGGGGCCGCTGGAGCCGAAACCCTTGATCGATCCGACGACAATTTTCGGATTGATCTCGTGAATTTTCTCCCATGTAAAGCCCAAACGCTCGAGCACGCCCGGCCCGAAATTCTCCATCATGATGTCGCACTTTTTCAGCAGATCGACGAACACCGCTTTGCCGTCAGGCGATTTCATGTTGACGGTGATCGAGCGCTTGTTGCAATTCAGCATCGTGAAGTAGAGACTGTCCGCGCCCGGGACATCGCGCAACTGGCCGCGCGTGGCGTCGCCTTGCGGTGGCTCGAACTTGATGACATCGGCCCCCATCCACGCGAGCAATTGCGAACACGTCGGCCCCGCTTGAACGTGGGTCATGTCGAGAATGCGTACGCCTTTTAGTGCTTCCATGCTATTCGTTCTTTCTTCGTTTTGTGGCGAATATTTTAAGGCGGATTATTTTTTCTTCGCGCTCTGCGGATTCAAACTCGTGATGCGACCGCTCTCAGTCCCGGCGGTTTCATCGATGATCGCATTGATCAGCGTGGGTTTACGCGAACGAATCGCTTCTTCCATCGCGGAACGTAACTCGGCTGGCGTTTTGACCTGTACGCCGATGCCGCCGAAGGCTTCCATCAGCAACTCGTAGCGCGCACCTTTCACGAACACGGTCGGTGCCACGTCGGTGCCGCCGCTCGCATTGACATCTGTGCCGCGATAGACGCCGTTGTTGTTCATCACCACCACGCATACTGGCAGGTTGTAACGGCAAATGGTTTCAACTTCCATGCCGGAAAATCCAAACGCGCTGTCGCCTTCAACGGCGATGACGTTTTTTCCCGTCTCAATGGCTGCCGCAACCGCGAAGCCCATGCCGATACCCATGATGCCCCAGGTGCCAACGTCGAGACGCTTTCGCGGCTGATACATGTCGACGATCGAGCGCGTGAAATCGAGCGCGTTGGCACCTTCGTTTACCAGCATCGCGTCGGGATTGGCTTTGACGATGTCGCGCACCACATTTAACGCGCTATGGAAATTCATCGGTGTCGGATTTTTAGCCAGCGTCTCGGCCATCTTGGCGAGGTTCTTGTTCTTTCGCTCCTCGATGCCCGACATCCACTCGGCGGATGGCTTGGCCCAATTTGAACCGATGCTCGCCAGCATGGCCGCAACGCAAGAGCCGATGTCACCCACGACCGGCGCATCGATGCGCACGTTACTGTCGGCCTCGGTCGGCGAAATATCGATCTGGATGAATTTCTGACCGCCCCAGGCTTTGTGATCTTTTCCGCCCCAGGTCTTGCCTTTGCCTTGTGAGAGCAGCCAATTCAGGCGCGCACCGATCAGCACCACCACGTCGGCGGCGGGCAGCACATAAGACCGCGCAGCGGCGGCGGATTGCGGATGCGTATCGGGCAACAAGCCCTTTGCCATCGACATCGGCAGATAAGGGATACCGGTTTTTTCCACCAGTGCGCGGATGTCAGCGTCAGCGCGCGCATAGGCCGCACCTTTGCCCAGCAGTATCAGCGGGCGCTTGGCACCCTTAAGCAATTCAAGCGCGCGTGTAATCGCATCCGGCGCGGGAATTTGGCGCGGCACGGGATCGACCACCTTAATCAGCGATTGCTTGCCTGCTTCGGCGTCCATCGATTGTGCAAACAGTTTTGCAGGCAAATCCAGATACACGCCGCCGGGGCGCCCCGACACGGCAGAGCGGATCGCGCGCGCGACGCCGATGCCGATGTCCTCGGCGTTGAGTACGCGAAAGGCGGCCTTGCATAAGGGCTTCGCGATCGCGAGTTGGTCCATCTCTTCATAATCGCCCTGCTGCAAATCGACGATCTCGCGCTCGCTTGAGCCCGAGATCAGAATCATCGGAAAGCAATTGGTGGTCGCGTTGGCGAGTGCCGTCAAGCCATTGAGAAAACCGGGTGCCGAGACGGTGAGGCAAATGCCGGGCTTGCCGGTGATGAAGCCCGCGATCGCCGCCGCGTTGCCGGCATTCTGCTCGTGCCGGAACGAAATCACGCGAATGCCTTCCGCTTGCGCCATGCGCGTCAAATCCGTGATGGGAATGCCGGGCAGACCGTAAATTGTATTGAGCCCATTGAGTTTCAACGCCTCGATGACCAGATGAAAACCATCGGTGGTGGCGGGCGTCAATGGATCTATCGCGGCACCGGCGATTGCGGGAGCTTCGTTGGTACCCATGGAGTTCTCCTGTGGGGAAGGCGATTGGAGAAATTCAATCGCCAAAAGTATCAAACATTGAGTTATTCTTGATATGTGTCAAGGGACGAAAATCGCTAAAATCTCCTTTGTCTGACGCATCATAAAAAATGCCAAAACGGTTGCGCCTTGATGCCTGTCAATAGTCCGTTCTACATCAATTTTCCGGAATTTTTTTCAACCCGAGTTTGCCCGTTTCCGACCTCATACGACCCCTATGACACTACTCACTTCACACCCGCAACGCGATGTCATCCGCACCCAACTCGCGAAAAATATTGTGCTACGCACCTTGAAACCGCGCGCGTTCACAGAGCTTGAAAAACACCTCACCATCACCGAACACAAGAAGGGCGATCTGCTTCTGGGTCAGGGCGATCACGAAATGGCGCAGTACTTTATTCTCGAGGGCATCCTCAAGCGCGTCGTGGCCAATCAGGAAGGCAAGGAAATGATCCTGCGTTTTTCCAAGGAAGACGACATGGATACCAGCTACGCCGCTTGGCGTTTGCGCACACCGGCACCGTACACGATTCGCTCAGTCGTCAAATCGCGTGTGGCGCAACTGCCGATGGAAGTATGGGTCGAGTTTCTGGATAAACACCCGTCGGCAAAAGATGATTTTGAATACGAGGTGATGCATCTGATGTCGGAAGTGATGGCACACACGATTACGTTGCATTTGCTCGATGCGGCGGGACGCGTTCAGCGCTTCTTGCGCAAGCATCCTGACCTGTATGAGCGCGTGCCGATGAAGGAGCTCGCGTCGCATTTGAATCTATCCGCCGAGACGCTCTCGCGCCTGAAGCAAAAAGGTAAAGTGCAGGCGATATTGGCGCGGTGAATTGGGTGTGACCGCTTTGCGTTAGGCGGCCGCAGC
>JAYTUX010000105.1:0-2381 GCA_043744315.1 Betaproteobacteria bacterium
ACCGGCCTTGCCACCTTGAACCTGACCAGCATCAGCGTGAGTCCACCATTCATTCGCGTGACGCCCGCTTTGCCGACGCCACCTGATTGCCTCGCCACACTGGCCCCCAATGCGACCTGCCAGATTGCCGTGATCTTTACACCCACTGCGGTTGCCAGCGTTACCGGCACCATCACCATCGTTCACAACGCCGGCGGCAGTCCGGCACTGGTCGCACTCAACGGCGTCGGCACGCCGATCCCGGTCGCGCAGATCCGGGCACCGGCCAGCATCGATTTTGGCGATCAAATCATCGCCAGCAGCGGCACACAGACGCTCACGATCAATAATCCGGGCACCGCCACGCTGAATGTCAGCGCCATCGCATTGGGCGGCACCGACGCCGCCAGCTACACCACCTCGGGCACCTGTACCAGCATCAATGCTGGTGCCAGTTGCGCAATCACCATCACCTTTACGCCAACCACCGTCGGCGCCAAGACCGCGCAGATCACCATCACCTCCAACGCCAGCAGCCAGTCGAGCATGACAGTCAACCTCACCGGCAACGGCATCCTGGCACCACGGCCGATCGTGGAGCTTTCGGTGACCGCGATCGGTTTCGGCAACAACATCTTCGGTGGTGCGACGGCGAACCAGAATGTCACCTTGCGCAATGGCGGCGGTGTGGCGCTTGCGATTCAAAGTATTGCCAGCGTGGGCGATTTCGTACTCGCCAATGGTTGTCCGGCGAGCCTCGCCAGCACCGCGAGTTGCGTCATCAGCATCCAATTCAGCCCACTTGGCCAAGGTGGCCGCAGCGGTGAGCTGACAATCAACACCAACGCGCAGGGTAGTCCGCACCGCATCCCGCTGTCGGGGACAGGGTGCAGATGGTTCAGCCAGGTGTCGAGCCGGTTCTTCCTGACCAGTTGCAGCGGGTAATTGACTACGGCGATGGAAAGAAAGCGCCGGACGCTGAATTTTTAGGATAAGACCCAAGCACTGGCGCGGCTCACGGCGGCAAAGTAGCTGGAAACGTGCTACAGGCCTTGAGTTACGACGGCGTTTGCCAATCCTGTTTCCCATTCAATACTAATGTCTCCCTGGACGACGTGAAGGATCTCGCAATGACAAGATCCTTCACGTCGTTCAGGATGACATTAAATTCTTAAATGGCAATTGGAGTGAGTCCTGCGGTTGCTATTTGAATCAACCGAACCTCTTACCCACCTGCGCCGGATACTGCCCCAGCGCAATTCGTCGCGGCCATCAACGATGCTAGAATTCGCCGATCAATGAAACCTTCCTCGTCGAATTTTCCCTCGCAAAAATGAACCCAGAAATCATTCTCGAAACCCGGGAGCTGAGCAAGGAATTCAAGGGCTTCACGGCGGTGGATCGCGTGAATCTCAAAGTTCGGCGCGGCTCGATCCACGCGCTGATCGGGCCGAATGGCGCAGGCAAGACCACCGTCTTCAATTTGCTGACAAAGTTTCTTCCCGTCACCTCCGGGCATATTTTTTACAACGGCCACGACATCACCGCCGATAAACCGGTGCAGATCGCGCGGCGCGGCATGGTGCGATCGTTCCAGATTTCGGCGGTGTTTCCGCACCTCACCGTGCTGGAAAATGTTCGCGTGGCATTGCAGCGAAATCTCGGTACCAGTTTCCATTTCTGGAAGCCGGAATCTACCTTGCACAAACTCAATGATCGCGCAATGGAATTACTGGAGTCGGTTGATTTGGCCACGTTCGCCGATACCGAAACCGTGTTGTTACCCTATGGCCGCAAGCGCGCGCTGGAAATTGCGACGACGCTGGCGCTGGATCCGGAACTGATGCTGCTCGATGAACCCACGCAGGGCATGGGCCACGAAGACGTGAGCCGCGTGGTCGAATTGATCCGCAAAGTGGCAGCCAACCGCACGGTATTGATGGTTGAGCACAACATGAGCGTGATCGCGAATTTGTCGGACATGATCACCGTGCTCGCGCGCGGCAGCGTGCTCGCCGAGGGGCCGTATGAGACGGTATCGAAAGACGCGAAAGTACTGGAGGCCTACGTTGGCACCGTCGAGGAAGCCGCATGAGTGCGGTTGACACTGGGGTGCTGAGTGTCGCCAACCTGCACGCATACTACGGCGAATCGCACATTCTGCATGGCGTCAATTTTGAAATCCGCAAGGGTGAATTGGTGACCTTGCTGGGCCGCAACGGGGCCGGGCGCACCACCACGTTGAAGGCAATGCTGGGCCTTACCGGAAAGCGCACCGGCTCGATCAAAATAAATGGTGTCGAGGCGATTCAATTGCCGACCCACAAAATCGCCCGGCTCGGTCTGGGATATTGCCCAGAGGAGCGCGGTATTTTTTCCAGCCTGAGCTGCGAAGAAAATTT
>JAYTUX010000106.1:0-2367 GCA_043744315.1 Betaproteobacteria bacterium
TGGATGAAATCGGTCCAGGCAATTGCCAACATGCCGCCGATCACGACATAAATCAGCACCGTCAACGTGCCGATGACCATTCCCGCTTCCACGCTGATCGCGCCATTGCTCACGACATTGAACACCAGACCGAGCGCGGTAACCTGCGCGGACACCCAGCCCAGGTAAGAACAGATGATGGCGACTGAGCAAAATATTTCCACGGTCTTGCCGAAGCGCTGCCGATAAAAGTCGCCGATAGTCAGCAGATTCATCCGATACAGTTTTGCCGCGAAAAACATACCCACAAAAATGAGGCACATCGACGCGCCAAATGGATCCTCGACGACACTCCGCAATCCGCCTTGCACAAATTTTGCGCTGATGCCGAGCACGGTTTCCGCGCCGAACCAGGTGGCGAAGGTGGTGGTCACGATCATCATTAGCGGCAGGCTGCGGCCGGCGACGGCGAAGTCGGCAGAGGTCTTGATGCGCGTTCCGGCAAAGAGGCCGACAGCCATCGTGCCCAACAAATAGAAAATCACCAGACTCAATAGAAGGGTCATGGAAGCGGGCTCACTTCGGTGCGATGGACGAAGCGGGGATTGTACAAGTCGCGTGTGTGTTGCGCGCGTGGAAACAGAATCCAGTCAACTATTGACTCGCCGCGCGCCGCTAAATGGCAAAAAACGGATTCCCGTTTTCGCAATGGTGCACTAACCTATTTCCGCACACACGGAAAATGACGGTGTCTTCCTGCGCAAGGCGAAGGATCTCGTTCATGTGACGAGATCCTTCGCTATACTCAGGATGAGAGGCGATTTTGGCCGGGCAAATCCCGCTGTGTCGACGTATCACCAATATCGGCGGGCCCCTCCAGCCAAAAACACGCCGAACGCCTCGCCAATACTTGACTTTGCTAGGTCAGAAACGGCATCCCATTGGTGCGCGAAAAGCGGCCCAGGTTGGGAAACACTGTGGTCAATTCACCCGCGGACGCTCCCATCCATTTTGCAAACGTCGCGCCATATTCATCGACCGAGGTGGTGGGCAACAGGCGTCCTTGGCCGACATCGTTGGGGCCACCCAGTGCGACGGTGGGAAATTCCTGTCCGGCGGTTGGGCCACCATAAAACGCGCCGCCATTCACCGCGCCGCCGAGCGCAAAGAAATGCCCGCCCCAGCCGTGATCGCTGCCCAAGCCGTTCGATGTCAGCGTGCGGCCAAAATCCGATGCGGTGAAACTGGTGACGTTATTGGCGATGCCTTGCGCGACCGTCCAGTTGTAAAACCACGTCATTGCCTGATCGAGTTGTTTCAGCAAATCGGCGTGCAAGCCGGAGAGAATTGGCGTGGTCGGATTGTTAGAACCCTTGAATTGATCGCCGTGATTGTCGAAGCCGCCGAGTGAGACAAAAAATATTTGCCGCTTTACGCCGAGCGAATTGCGTGCCGCGATCATGGACGCGACCGAGCGTAATTGTCCGGCGAGGCGATTGGTTTTGCTGACACCAGCGGAATCGATGTACGTGGTCGGCGGGGCAGGGGTGATAGGGAATTTTTCCGAGACGTTACCCGATGCATCTTTCACCGGATTATTCGCGACGTCGAGATTGTAAAGCGCGCCGTTGACGAATTCGCTGGTGACCAGCGCGCGCGCGGCGGCATCGCCCCACTGGTCCTCCAGCACGTTGGCACGAAGAATGTTCATCTGATTTTCGAACGCGCCCTGGGGATTGGGTCGTGTGGAATTGTAATTGTCCCAATCGCGATAGGAACGCAAACGTCGAACGATGGTGTTTTTTGGGCCGCTATAACCCGATACCGCATACGACACCGCGCTGTTGCCTTTCTGAAACAGGTTTTGACCCGCTGCCGTGATGGAAACCGAGACCTGACTATTGCCGTTGGCGGTTTCGATCATATCGCCCAGGCGTCCGCCCCAGCCAGTGAGCGCAGGGAAATCTGCGCGCCCGGTTTGCCAGTGGCTTTGCATATCCGAATGCGAAAACAATTGCGGCGGCAATTCGATGCCGGCCTGATATTGCGCCTTCGATGTGGGTTGCAGCAATACACTCACATTGTTGATGCAGGCGAGTTTTTTGTCGGTATTGAAAATGCCCTGTAGTCCGGTAAGGCTGGGGTGAAAGCCGAATGAACGACCGGCCAATCCGGTTGCTACCGGTAAAGCGTTGGCTTGCGGGATCGCCAGATTACCGCGCCCTGCCAGGTACGCGGCATATTCGCCACCGAGCGGGATGATCATGTTCTGGCTATCGTTGCCGCCGAACAGGAACACGCACACCAGCGCGCGGTAGTCGTTGAACGGCCCCGCCGCATAGGCGGCCTGCATGAGATTGCCCATCATCGGCGTGGCCGCGGCGGCGC
>JAYTUX010000107.1:0-2360 GCA_043744315.1 Betaproteobacteria bacterium
CGCCGAACATTTCAGCTTTCGAAGGCATTTTCAATGACCACCAGACCTCGTCGCTACACCGCGCAAGTACTGCTCATCGGCACATCCATTGCTCTGGCAGGATGCGGGCAAGATCAACAGGCACCGAACAGCGCCGGCATCGCCCTAAAGGAATGTCGCGTTGCGGGTGTTGATGCGGCCGTTAAATGCGCCACCCACGACGTGTTTGAGAACCGCGAGACCTTAAGCGGCCGCAAGATCGGGCTCAACATCGTGGTCTATCCAGCGTCGGCTCGCACCAAGGAACCCGATCCGATTTTCATCTTTGCCGGTGGTCCTGGTCAGGCAGCAACCGACGTGATCGCCTCGGTCACCCCGCAATTGTCGGGTCTCGCGACCAAGCGCGACATCGTCTTTATTGACCAGCGTGGTACGGGTAAATCAAACCTGCTCAATTGCAAATTTCCAGGCGACGATGGCCCGGACATGGCATCGGAAGCCTCCCGACGGGCCATGACAATTAAGATTGTTGCAGAGTGCAGTGACGAACTCGCCAAGCGCGCCGACCTCGCGCAGTACGGTAGCACGGCCGCGATGGCCGACTACGACGAAGTTCGCGCGGCGTTGGGCTACGAGAAAATTAACCTGTGGGGTGGTTCGTACGGCACCCGCACGGCACAAGAATACCTGCGCCGCTATCCAGACCGCGTCCGCACGGTCATTCTCGATGGCGTTGCATCGCCGTCGATGGCGCTCCCGGCGACCTTTGCAAGGGACGCCGGTGCTGCATTGGAGGCGGCTTTCAAGTCGTGCGAAGCACAGACGGGTTGTTACAAGAGTTACCCGACGTTTCGTACAGATTTCGCCCAACTGCTTGAACGGTTGGACAAGAAGCCGCTCACGCTTTCCGTGCGCGACCCGTTGACCAGCGTGGCGCGTGAAGTGTCGATTACCCGTCAGAGTGTCGCGACGCAGGTGTTTTCACTGCTCTATGTGCCGCAGCTGGTGGCGATATTACCGGAGGCGGTGAAGCAGGCTAGTCTTGGCAACTACGCACCACTTTTTGCGGCATCCGGCGGGTTTATGGATTTCGCAGAAGATAAGATTGCATTCGGCATGCGGCTTTCCGTATCGTGCAATGAAGATGTACCGCGTATCGATGCGGCGGCGCGCGCGGCGGCTGACAAGCTGCAACCTTTCCAATCGAGCTTCATCCGCGAGTTCTCAACGGCTTGTGAAGGCTGGCCGAAAGGCAAGGTTGCGAATGACTTCTTCACCCCGGTCAAGTCGGACAAGCCGGTGCTGATTTTTTCTGGCGGGCTCGATCCGGTCACACCACCCGTGTTTGGCGATGAAGTCAAAAAAACGTTCTCGAACAGCGCGCATTTTGTGGCGCCGAATATCGGGCACGGTGTCGCGCAACACGGTTGTGCGCCGAAGATGATGAAGCAGTTCATCGAGAAGGCCAGCATTGAAGGCCTCGACGGTGATTGCCTCAAACGCATTCCCCGACCAACCTACTATCAGGCGATGGTCGAGAAACAAAAAAAAGATCCCGCAGCCGAAACCAAGTCAGGAGAGAAGAAATGATTGAAGTCCGCAACCTCTCCAAGCACTTCGGTGCCATTACCGCAGTCGATGGCGTCAGCTTTACGGCGCCCAACGGGCAGATCACGGGCTTGCTCGGACCTAACGGCGCGGGCAAGACCACTACGATTCGCATGATCGGCTCGCTGGTTGAGATCAGCGGCGGCAGCGCGTCTGTTGACGGTCAGGATGTCGCGAAGGACCCTGAAAACACCAGGCGCGTGTCCGGCATTCTTACCGATGCCCGTGGCCTGTATACGCGGCTGACGGCACGCGAAAACATCCGCTATTACGCCGAACTGCATGGTATCGAGACGTCCAAGAGCGAAGCGACTATCGCGCGATTTGTGGATTGGCTTGATATGAAAGACATCATTGATCGTCGCACCGACGGATTTTCACAAGGCGAGCGCATGAAGGTCGCCATCACGCGTGCGCTGGTACACGAGCCGACTACGGTGATCCTCGATGAACCGACCAACGGCCTCGACGTCATGACGACCCGTGCGTTGCGCGAACTCATCAAGCGCCTGAAAGCCGAAGGGCGCACGGTGATGTTTTCGTCACACATCATGCAGGAGGTTGCGGCGCTTTGCGATGGAATCATCATCATCGCCAAGGGCAAGATTTGTGCACAAGGGACCACCGAAGCGTTGCTCGCGCAGAGCGGTCAGACGAGCCTGGAAGACGCGTTCGTCAAACTCGCCGGTATCGACGGCGAGCCATCTCACTCTGAACAGAAAGCCGCTTGATCATGGCCAGCCTGCCGAAACTACAAACCATCATCACCGTCG
>JAYTUX010000108.1:0-2357 GCA_043744315.1 Betaproteobacteria bacterium
GGGTTGGGTGTCGCATCGATACCGACCTTGCTGAACATGCCGGCGAGCGCGGCGCAAATTTGTTCATCCAGAATGTAGCGGTCATTGGTGCAATCGAGCGTTACGCTGAAGCCATTTGGGTAACCTGCTTCCGTGAGCCATTTTCGTGCGCGCACCGGGTCGAACACGGCGGGCCGCGCGGCCAATTCGCTATGACCGGTGATGCCTTTGGCGATCATCGATCCGATCGGTTTGGAATTGCCGCGCATCACTTTGGTGTGCAATGCCTGGCCGTCGATGGCCAGGCGCAGGGCTTCTCGCACCCGGCGATCCTTGAACGGGTTCTTGCCTTTCACGTTTGAGAACAGCAACTCTTCGCGCCCAAGATCGTATTGCAACAAGATGATGCGCGGTTCGGGTATTTGCAGCAGCTTCAATGCCGTATTGCTGCGCAAACGTTCCAGATCCTGCACCGGCGGATCGATCAGGAAATCGACCTCACCCGAGACCAGCGCCGCCACGCGCGTGGCGTTGGAGCGGATCGGCGTGTAGATGCCTTCGGTGACGTTGCCTTCGCGTTTGCCCCACCAGGTGGCGTGCGCGCTCAACACCACGGTGCCGCCGCTCTCAAACGATTTGAGTTGAAACGGCCCAGTGCCATTCGTGTGGCGGGTGGCGTAATTTTCCTTGCCGGCGACGTAGTTAGCGGGGCCAGTGACGCCGTGCTTCGTCGCCCACACCCGGCTCATGATGGGAATCAGATAAAGCTGATTGAGTAGTGTCGGCAACGGGCCGTCGGTTTCCATATCCACCGTGAGATCATCAATACGCGTCGCGGATAAGATACCCACCGTGTTGGACTTGATGAGTGAAGTCGGTTCGCGCGCGCGCGCAATCGAGAATACGATGTCGTCGGCCGTGAACGCGGTGCCGTCGTGAAATTTCACATCCGGCCGCAATTTAAAACGCATCGTTGTCGGCGTTTGTAATTCCCAAGATAGCGCAAGCGAAGGCTGCAGCGCGAATTCGCGGTCGCGTGTGACGAGGCGCTCGTAAATGTGTGACATAAACACCAGTGCAGCGGTATCGGTGCCGATCGCCGGATCGCAGCTCACGAGCTCACCCGCGCCCGACCAGCGCAGGGTTTTCGCTTCTACCTGTGCGGGAGTGAACATCCACGCCGCGAGTGCGATTATCAACAGGCGGCAGGCCGAACGCAGTGCAAGATTCATGGCTGACTCTCTGAAGGACGGCGAAATTTCCGGCAGCGCGGGATAGCACGGCAGCGCGATGGTTTATCTTATACTTCCTCGCGCACATCGCGTGTTACCGTATGTACGCGCAGAAAATCCGTGGAAGGAAGTCCATGATATTTGAACAGATCGCCAGCGGCGGTTGCCGGTCCTATCTCGTCGGCTGCGAGCAAAGTGGTGCGGCGGTAGTGATCGACGCCGAATTGAGCCAGATCGATCACACCCTGGCTCTCGCCGCGCGGCACGGCCTGCGAGTGCGCTACGCCGTCGATACGCACACCCACGCCGATCATTTTTCGGCGAGCCGGCAATTGGCCGCGCTCAACAATATTCCGGTGGTCATGCATCGCAGCAGCCCGACCGCAAAAGTGGATATGCGGGTCGATGACGGCGACATGCTGGTGGTGGGCACGTTGAAACTCGGCATCATCTACACGCCAGGACATACGGCAGATTCGATGTGCATGGTCATGCCGGATCGAATTTTTACCGGCGATACCTTGTTGATCGGCGGTACGGGCCGCACCGATCTACCCACCGGTGATCCGGAGGCGCTATTTGATAGCCTGTTCCGCCGGCTGGCGGCGCTCGATCCGGCGTTGCTGGTCTATCCGGCACACGACTACAAAAAACGCAGCCATTCCACGCTCGCTGCCGAGTTCGCGGACAATCCGCGCTTGCAGGTGCGCGAGCGCGCTGCATTTGTGGAAATGATGCGCGGCCTGAATTTGACGATGCCCACACACATCACCGAAGCGCTGCGTACCAATATCAGCGGCGGCAAAACCGTCGCGCAAATGCTGGCCGAGGCAGCCGATACGGTGCCATTCATGTCGCAGGCGGAACTGTTGTCACGGCTGGGAACCAATGACCCGGATCTGATCATCCTCGACGTGCGTGAGCGCGACGCGTATCTGGCGGGACATATCGCCGGCGCAAAACTGTTGCCGCGAGGCCAACTTGAATTGCGCGTGAACGAAGAATTGCCCGACCCGACCAAACGCATCCTCACCTGCTGTGAACACGGCCGCATTTCCACACTCGCCGCAGCCACGCTTCGCGCGATGGGCTTTCAGCGTGCGGTGGCGATGGATGGCGGCATGAAGGCGTGGCGCGAGGCAGGGT
>JAYTUX010000109.1:0-2356 GCA_043744315.1 Betaproteobacteria bacterium
GGGCTGGGCGGTGCCGCCAACAATCCAGCGGCGGCATTCGCGGGCATTCCCGCCATGGATCCCGCTGAAATCGACAAGAAGATTCGCGAACTGGAAGTGGTACACATGTGGCTGAGCGGCCAGGCAAGCGCTGTTGGGATGTCGATTAAAGCGATGCAGTATCAGCGCGACATGCTCTTGCAAATGAGTAGTGCGCGTGAGGCGGCAGGCAACGCTTTCTCAGCCGACGACTTCGCCAAGGTCGCTGCGGCTTTCAACCCTAGTGTCTGGATGGCGCAAATGGCACCAGCGGGCTCGAACGCAGCCGCCGATCGCGCGCCGCGCGCTAACGCCAAGCGGAGTGAGCCGAGTGCAAAGCGCAGCCATTCCGGCAGTCGAACCACGAAACGCAAGTCCTAGCGGCATCCCGCAGTTGCGCGACGCCACCTTCGTTTGTCCCATGATCTACCGGCTGACCATTGACTCGGATTGGCAGCGCGCGCGACGCGATGGCGTGTTTGCGAGTGTGGATCTGACCAACGAAGGGTTCATTCATTGCTCGGAACGGCACCAGTTATTGCGCACGGCAAACAAGTATTTCTCGGCAACGACACCGTTGCTTGCGCTTGAGATCGACGAGGCAGCACTGGGTGACAGGTTACGACGTGAAGACCTAGCGGGTAGCGGAGTGTTTCCGCATGTCTACGGTGAGATTCCGATCAGCGCGGTCGCGGCCGTGCATTTGCTCGAGCATAGCGAAGGAACCGGTTGGCAATTGCCGCCATCGCTGGCAGGCTAGAAATGGCGCACCTGTTTGGCAGCGCCCCGCGACAAAGTGCAAAGTGCAATAGGGACGGGCGTTTTCAGGCAAAAGTGTCTGGAAACACTCGCCAATTGGCGATTTCTAGTCTGAAAACACCAGCAGTTGCACGAACAGTTGGAGCTTGGTGTTCACAGACGGCGGCACCGAGGTGAATTCCACGCCGGTCAATATCCGCTTGTCGCGTGTTTTCTGATTGACGACCTTGCCGTAGATATTTTCGGCAAGATAGCTTATATGCGACAAATCAACGGAAATCTTCATTTCCGTCATCGGCGGCTGCGGTGCTGCCAGTTGAACCAGAACGCCGTGATAGCCGATGTCGTGGATGACACCGTTCGATATTTCCGGCATTACGATGCCGCCGCGAATCAGTTGGTAGGTGAAGGGCAACCGCACTTCGACGCGGTGGCTGCGGCGAATTTCCTGGCGCGGCACCTTAAGGCCCTTGGTCGGTATCGACAGGACTTCGCGTACGCCAACGGTTTGTGACTTGCCCTTGACATGCACCGTCATGGGCTCAGAGGTTTCAACGAAATCGCGGCAACGCTCAAACGTGCTGTTGCTGATCAGCACCTGGCCGCGCAGGCTGAACGCTTCGATGCGCGACGCAAGATTCACTTCATCACCGATCACGGTGTACTCGGAGTAGACGTCTGATCCCAGCACGCCAGCCATTACGTCGCCGGTGTTAATGCCGATACCCATATACAGCTCGGGCAGGTTCTGCTGTCTGTGTTCCACGTTGAGTTCGTGCATTTTGGTTTGCATTTCGACCGCGCAGGCCAGTGCCCGCGCAACATCGTCATCGCGTTTAGTGAGCGCACCGAACAGCACCATGATGGCGTCGCCCATGAACTTGTCAATCGTGCCGCCGTGTTTGAATATGATTTCGCTCATGCGGATGAGGACCGGATTCAGCATCTGAATCACCGTGCCAGTGGGAAACTCAGCGGCGATGGCAGTGAAGCCGCGTAGGTCGGCGAGCAAAATAGTCACCTCGCGCGTCTGAAAATCTGAGTTCTCCTCGATCGGCTTGTGAATGTCTGTCGCCACCAGCTCGGCCTCTATTTCGCGCAGCGCGTGACGCGACAAATCCTTCCCGGTTTCTTGGAGGACGATCTTGCGTATGCGATTTATCGTTTTTGGGATCGAGTGCGACTTCATATGGCGACGAAGGTAAAAGTGTCGAGCGCAAAAGCTGACGCTGGTGGTGCCCAATTCTGCGCCATTCTAACCTCGGCGTCCCCAAGGGAAACCCGCAGTCCGAAACCGTCACCCGGTTGCCGCTCATCGAGAATGCCTAGGCATCGGCCAGCCTTGAGAAGGCAAAATACGCTTCACTGGTCTCAATCATCTGGGCGTCCACAAAGCGCACATTCGCCCCGGGAGGCCCGTTATGGCACCAAGCGACGATGCGATCAACCGCCGCCTCATCGCCTTGAACGAGGGCCTCAACATCGCCGTTGGCCAGATTGCGTACCCAACCCGTGACATCGAGCGCCTGCGCGACCATGCGGATGGATTCGCGATAGCCAACACCCTGTACACGGCCGC
>JAYTUX010000110.1:0-7660 GCA_043744315.1 Betaproteobacteria bacterium
ACGGCAAACGCCCGCAACTCTTCCAGCCCGACGACTTCCAACGCCGCTTCATGCGTCGCCGCGAGATGCACGCGTGGTGCCATGCCGGCGAGGAAAGCCTCTTCCCAGCGCGACACACAGAGGCACCATTTGTCGCCGGGTTTCAATCCCGCAAATCCATATTCGGGGCGAGGTGTGGAAAGATCATTGCCGGTGGATTTGGAGAAACGTAAAAACGCCGCCGTCATTTCCGCGCACACGGTATGCGAGCCCAAATCATCCGGGCCGGTCTGGCAAAAGCCGTCACGCAAAAATCCCGTTACGGGATTCATGCAACAGCTTTCGAGCGGGCCGCCAAGAACATTTTTTGCCTGACGCGTGATACTCATGATTTATTGTCCTGCCAGCGCAATGCGGCGCTTGAATCGCTCTCACGCGAATCGACCCAGCGTGCACCCTCCGGCGTCAGTTCTTTTTTCCAGAACGGCGCTTCGGTCTTCAGATAATCCATGATGAACTCGCAGGCATCGAATGCGTCACCTCGGTGACCACTCGCGACAATAACGAGGACGATTTGATCGGTCGGCTTCAATTCACCAACGCGGTGGATCACGGTGCAATCGATCACGTTCCAGCGTGCGCGCGCATCGTCGACAATTTTCGCGAGCGCTTTTTCGGTCATGCCGGGGTAATGTTCGAGATTCAGGGTGCTGACGCCTTTGCCATCATTTACGTCTCGCACAAGTCCGATGAAAGACGCGATGGCACCGATTTTTGGATTGCTGGACCGCGTTGCGGCGACTTCCGTAGAGAGATCAAAATCGTCGGTTTGTACTCGGATAGTTGGCATCGCCCTCACCCCAGCCCTCTCCCGTCGCCGGGAGAGGGAGCAAGTTCACCCACCTCGCGCCCTGTCCCGCAGGGACTTCCTTCAGTCGCAGCGCGCTCGGATTCGGCAGGCGCAAAGATGTCCACAGGGACATCTCTGTGTCCAGCCTCGCCCACCTCGCGCCCTCCATGGCGCTCGGATTCGGCAGGCACAAAGATGTCCGCAGGGACATCTTTGTGTCCAGCCTCATCCACCGGTCACCGGTGGAAAAATCGCCACCTCGTCGCCTGCCTTCAATGGCGATTCAAGTGTGGCCATATCTTGATTCACGGCGACGCGCCAGCGCTTGCCGGCCGCGAGTGAATCGGCCCACCTGTCGCCACGCGCACGCAAGACATTGATCAGCTCCGCGACCGTTGCGGGCGACGGTACAGGCAATGACTCCCCGGCCGAACCGAAGGACTCGCGAAGGCCCGCGAAATAGAGAACTTTCAACACTGCCAACTACTTCACGCGGTGCAGCGCGGCCTTGCGCAAGCCGAGATGCGCGATGATGAATGATGCGATGCCTTCCGCGTCGACTAGCGCGAATTGCGGCTTGTCGGTGGCAAGCGCCTCGTCGGTGGCGATCGCGACCACCGAAGGATCACTGGGAAACAGCAGGGGTTTGTCGGCCAGCTTTCGATGCACTTCGATCTTCGGCATCTGTTGATGTTTCCAGCCTTCGACGATCACCACATCGCAGGGAGAAAATTGTTTCAGTTGCTCTTCCAGCGAGGGCTCCGCCGCACCTCGCAACTCATGCATCAATGCCCAACGCTGGCTGGACGTGATCAGCACTTCGGTGGCCCCCGCCTCACGATGGCGATGCGAATCTTTGCCTGGCTGATCGATATCGAATTCATGATGCGCATGCTTGATGAGCGACACCCTGATGCCTTCCATGACGAGACAGGGAATGACTTTTTCAATCAATGTGGTTTTTCCGCTGCCGGAATAGCCTGCGATGGCGATGGTTTTCATGCGCAGATTCTACGCGATGAAACGATCAAGATTACTTGAACGCAAGTCCCAATGCATTTGCGAAAAATGCCAGCACGTCGCTGCGTTCCTCGATGATTTTCGAGGTCGGCGTGCCCGCGCCATGGCCCGCCTGGCTCTCGATTCGCACCAGCACCGGGCCGGTGGATTTGCCTGTCGCCTTGGCATAATCATTCGCTGCCAACTGCATTTCGGCCGTGTACTTGAAGCTGTGCGCAGGGACCACGCGGTCGTCGTGATCGGCGGTGGTGACCAATACCGGCGGATACGCGATATCGCGGCGCACATTGTGCAATGGCGAATATTTGTAGAGCGCTTTGAATTCGTCGGCATTCTCGGCCGAGCCGTAGTCGGACGTCCACGCCCAGCCGATGGTGAATTTGTGGAATCGCAACATATCCATCACGCCGACATCGGGAATCGCCGCACCGAACAATTCGGGACGCTGATTCAGCACCGCGCCGACCAACAGGCCTCCGTTGGAGCCACCATAAATGGCGAGTTTCGCGGGCGAGGTGATCTTGTTTGCGATCAGCCATTCGCCGGCGGCGATGAAATCATCGAACACGTTTTGCTTCTGCAATTTCATGCCGGCCTCGTGCCATGCAGTGCCGTACTCGCCGCCGCCGCGCAACGCCGCCGTCACGTACACGCCGCCCATCTTCAGCCATGTGGCCGCCGTGACGCGATAGGTCGGCGTTTCCGAGACATTGAATCCACCGTAGCCGTAGAGCAATGTCGCGTTGCCGCCGTCGAGCTTGATACCCTTCTTCTGTGCGATGAAGATCGGCACTTTGGTGCCGTCTTTACTGGTGACGAATTCACGCCGGGTTTCGTATTCATCCGAGTTGAACGCCGTCTTGGGGCGCTTGAACAGTGTGGCTTTGCCGGACTTCACGGCATAGCGATAAATCTCGCCAGGTGCCGTCAGGCTGGTGTAGCTGAAGAATGTCTCATCGTCCCGGAAACGCCCGCCAAAGCTGTCGACCGTGCCGATGCCGGGCAATGCGACTTCGCGCACCAACTTGCCGTCCGGCGCATGCACCCGCACCAGCGATGCGGCATCTTTCAGGTATTCCGCAAAGATATGCCCGCCCACTGCCGAGGCCCCGCTCAGCGTTTCTTTTTGTTCGTCGACGATGGTTTTCCAATACGCACGCTCGGGCCGCGTCAAGTCGATGGCGACAATTTTGCCGCGCGGCGCACCGGTATCGGTGCGTATCCAAAGCGTATTGCCGTTCGCGCCGACAGTGGAATATTCGGCGTCGAACGCCATCGTGAGTTTCGTGGGCGCGCCGCCAACGTAGCCGCCATTTTTTAGCGGCAGGAACAACACTCCATTCTTGTTGGCCGTACCTTTCCAGACGCGAATCAGAAGGTACTTGCCATCGTCGGTCACGTTGGCGCCAAAGCCGCGTTCTTTGTCCAGCGTGTCTTCATAGACCAGTTCGTCTTTGGACTGATCGGTGCCTAGCCGGTGGTGAAAAAGTTTCTGAAAATAATTGGTGCCGGTCAGCGCTTCGCCGGGCTTTGGCGCGTCGTAGCGCGAATAGAAAAATCCCTTGCTGTCGGCGGTCCATTCGGCGGTCGAAAATTTTACCCATTTGAGGTGGTCGGTGGTTTCCTTGCCAGTGGCAAGATCGCGCACCTTCCATTCCTGCCAATCCGAACCTGCACCGGAGATACCATAGGCAAGATACTTTCCATCGCGGCTAACGGTGGTGCCGGTCAAAGCGATCGTGCCATTCTTTGACAACGTATTGGGATCAATGACCACTTTGGGCACATCATTCAGATTCTTGACGGAATACAACACCGCCTGCTGCTGAAGGCCATCGTTGCGTGTGTAGAAATAGTGTCCGCCCTCCTTGAATGGCGTGCCGAATTTCTCAAAGTCATAAAGTTCGGTGTAGAGCTTCTTGGTCGGCGCTCGTTGGGGAAGCGCGATGAGGTGTTTTTCCGTGAGCGCGTTTTGCGCCTTCACCCATTCTTTGGTTTCCGCGCTGTTGTCATCCTCCAGCCAGCGGTAGGGATCGGCGACTTTGGTGCCGTGGTGAATATCGGTTTGATCGACGCGACGCGTATCCGGGTAGGCAATGCCTGCCGCAAAAACGGCACCGCTAGTGAGCATCAATCCGGTCGCAAGAAGTTGGAGTCGTGACATGCTTTCCTCTAGTTTTCATTGGGTTTGACGATTGTAAGAGCAGGCACATTTTCGATTGTGTCGATTTGTGCCACGGGAGCTGCGAGTGCGGGCGCATCGAGTTCCGCCTTCTCAATTTTCTGAAAACGTTCGCTGATTTTTCGGCTGGAAATGTGTACCTGCTCGACATCCTTTTGCGCCTGGCCGATGTGCTTGGCGAGGTCATCCATTCGCGCCTGAAAGCGGCCAAAATCCGCGCCGAGCTTGCCGAGCTCATCCTGAATGATGTGGATTTGTTTGCGCGTTTCCACATCCTTCAACACCACGCGTGCCGTGTTGAGCACTGCCATCAAGGTCGTCGGCGACACCAGCCACACGTGGCGCGCGGCGGCGTAGTCGATCAGGTCGCGATGGTTGCCGTGAATTTCCGCGAACACCGCTTCGGCGGGAATGAACATCACCGCGCCGTCGCCGGTTTCGCCCTGTACGATGTATTTGTCGGCAATGTCATCGACGTGTTTTTTCACGCTGGTTTTGAAGACCGCCGCCGATAGCCGCTCGGGGCCATCGACAAACATGCGCTCGTAACTCTCCAGCGGAAATTTCGAATCGACCGCGATCATGCCGGTGGGCGCGGGTAATTTCAGCACGCAATCGGCGCGCACTTTGCCGCTGGAGAACGTGTATTGAAATTCGTAGACCGATTCGGGCAACGCGTTCTTGATGATGTCTTCAAGTTGCCGCTCGCCCAGTGCGCCGCGCGAGCGCTTGTCGCCAAGCAATTGCTGAAGGCTGACGACATTGGTGGTGAGGCCATCGATTTTTTTCTGCGCTTCGTCGATGGTGGCCAGGCGCGCCATCACGTTCACAAACGTCTCGTTGGTTTTCTTGAAGCCTTCGTCGAGACGTTCGCTGACTTTGCCGCCGATTTCCTCGAGTCGCTTATCCGTGGATTTGGTGAGGCCCTCGACGGTCGCGTTGATTTGCGCGGTGACGAGGCGAAGCGTCGATTCGATATTTTGCTGTTGCGCCAGCGCCTGCTCGCTCAATTTTGCCAGCGTGCCGCCAAGCATCGCGGTCTTTAACGCCTCCTGCTTTTGCTGGATATCGAGGGTGAGTGCGCCAAGTTGGCGGATCATTTCTTCGCGGTTGGCGGCGAGGTTTTGGGTTTGTTCGAGTTGGAGTGACGCGACCGATTGGCGGATGCGTTCCGCGGCGTCGGCTTGATTTGAAGTAAGGCGATCACTCTGTTTGGCGAGGCCATCGGCAAGGTCGGTGAGCAGCGCGCGATGATGCGTGGCTTGTTGGGATTCGAGGGCTTGCGGGTTGTTCTTTCTGACCGCGACGCCGAGCCAAGTCACCGCGACAACGAGCAACAAAACGAAAACCAGCAGCAGGATGAGGAGTGTTTGAATGTCCATCGTGGAAATAAACTACAAAAGTTCCGTTTAATCCGATTGGGCACTTCTATATTTACATTGTCGTACCGGCGAAGGCCGGTACCCAATTTTCGTATGCCCGCAACACACTCACAAAATTAGGCCCCGGCCTTCGCCGGGGAGACACTCAGTTGAGACTTATAAGTTTCCAATCACAAACCCTAGCACCAGCGCGCCTTCCAGACCAAAAACGCCCTGAAACCCGCGCCAGTAATAGACTTTCAGTGAATTACGCCGCTTCGCGACTCGCCCGCTTACGCTCGTGTTCCAGCAAAAAGCGCTTGCGAATCCGGATCGTCTTCGGCGTGATTTCAACCAACTCATCGTCGTCGATAAACTCGATCGCGCTTTCCAGCGACAACTGAATCGCCGGTACCAGCGCGACCGCTTCATCGGTACCCGAGGCGCGCACGTTGGTGAGCTGTTTGCCTTTGATCGGATTGACCACCAAGTCATTATCGCGGCTGTGAATGCCGATCACCATGCCGTTGTACAAACGATCACCCGGGGTCACAAACATGCGGCCACGTTCCTGCAATTTCCACAGCGCGTAGGCCACCGCTTCGCCTTGTTCGCCGGAGATCAGCACGCCATTACGACGCGACGGCAGATCGCCACGAATCGGCGCGTATTCATCAAACACATGGCTCTTGATGCCCGTGCCGCGCGTCATGTTCATGAAATCGGTCTGAAAGCCGATCAGGCCACGCGCCGGAATGCGGTAATCCAAACGAACACGTCCGCGACCGTCCGGCACCATGTCCAGCAAATCGGCTTTGCGCTGGCCGAGCGCTTCCATGACCACACCTTGATTCGTGTCTTCGACATCGACGGTCAGCATTTCATACGGTTCGCATTGCTCACCGTCGATCATTTTCATCACCACGCGCGGCTTGCCAACGGCCAATTCATAGCCTTCGCGGCGCATGTTTTCCAGCAGAATCGTCAAGTGCAATTCGCCGCGGCCCGACACCAGAAACACGTCGGTGTCTTCCGTCTCTTCGACTTTCAATGCAACGTTCACCAGCAATTCACGATCCAGCCGTTCACGAATTTGGCGTGAGGTAACGAACTTGCCTTCCTGCCCGGCAAAGGGGGAAGTGTTGACCTGAAAATTCATTGTCAGCGTCGGCTCATCGACACCCATCAGTGGCAGTGCTTCCGGGTTGTCGGTACTCGACACCGTGCAGCCAATCGACAGATCATCGATGCCGTTGATCAGAACGATTTCACCCGCTTCGGCGAGATCCATCTGCACTTTGTTCAAACCCTGAAAACTCTGCACCTGATTAACTTTGGCGCGCTTCGGCGGCTTGTCGCGCGCGAGCAACATGACCTCCTGGCCTGGTTTGATCGAGCCGCGACGAATGCGGCCGATGCCAATGCGCCCGACATAGCTCGAATAATCGAGCGCGGAAATCTGCAATTGCAGCGAGCCCTCGGTATCCACTTTCGGTTCCGGCACATGCTTCAGCACGGTATCGAACAGCGCGCGCATGTCGGTCTCGGGCTTTCGCCAATCGAGCGTCGCCCAGCCGTTCAATGCGGAGGCGTAGACAATCGGAAAATCCAACTGGTCTTCGTTGGCACCCAACTTGTCCATCAATTCAAACGTGTGGTTAATCACCCAATCCGGACGCGCGCCTTCGCGGTCGATTTTGTTGACCACCACGATCGGGCGCAAGCCCAAGGCCAGCGCTTTCTTGGTCACGAAACGTGTTTGCGGCATCGGCCCTTCGACGGCATCCACCAGCAGCAACACGCTATCGACCATCGACAACACGCGCTCGACTTCACCGCCAAAGTCCGCGTGGCCGGGGGTATCGACGATGTTGATATGTACGCCCTGATAATCGACCGCCGTATTCTTGGCAAGAATGGTAATGCCGCGTTCTTTTTCCAAATCGTTGGAATCCATCACCCGTTCGGCGACGTGCTGATGCGCGGCAAACGTGCCGGCCTGTTGCAGGAGTTTGTCGACCAGCGTGGTTTTACCGTGGTCAACGTGGGCGATGATGGCGATGTTGCGTAAGGCGCGAGGCATGAAAAACTTTCGGGAAAGATAATTTGCGCCAGCGGATGGCGGAAAGGGTGCGGGAAAAGAAACGGAAAATGCGCTAAATCGGATAACCCGTAAGTATATCACGCTGCATTGCACAATATCCAGAAAATCCCGATTTTTCATAGGTTTAGCCACGCCGTCACAGCAAAAAAGCAGTGCATGCGAAA
>JAYTUX010000111.1:0-2348 GCA_043744315.1 Betaproteobacteria bacterium
ATTCCTCCGCCGAACGCGGCAACTGGTTTACCGGAAACAAAATCTGCCGGTGCCAAATCCGATCCGGCGAAAGCGGATGCCGCAAAGCTTGCGCTCGTCGAGGGCCGTCTCAATTTGAGTATTCAGCCCTGGGGGAACGTATTCGTCAACGGCAAATCGATCGGCGTATCACCGCCATTGAAACAGCACAAACTTCCACCCGGGAATTACCAAATCGAAGTACGAAATACGTCATTCACGCCGTTCAAGCAAAATATCGAGATAAAACCCAAGGAAGAAATCAGCGTCAAGCATAAATTTCAGTAACCTTTGTGACGTCCCGTGAAACTTTTCCAGACCTGTCCATCGTGCAACCTTTGCCAAACCTCATGCCGCTAGTCATTTCAGTCCAGGCTCGTGCCTGGACATTGCGAAAAGTTCGATCCGGTATCGCTGCGACACTGTTGGCATTTTTGGTCGGATGCGTCGCCGCGCCGCCGACACCAACCGCCTCAGCACCGGAAGAACTTGCGCGCCGCCAGCGAATCGAACGCGCAGAACTCAGCCTCAGCAACGGCTTGAAACAATATGAAGCCGGCAGCTACGCAGAGGCCATGAACAATTTCCTCGTCGCACTCGATAGCGGCGTTCTGCAACCTGCACAGCAATTAAACGCCCGCAAGCATATGGCCTTCATTCAATGTGTGAATAGCCGAGAAATTAACTGCAAGGAAGAGTTTGAGAAAGCCTTTCAGCTTGATCCCAAGTTTGAATTGCTGCCCGCTGAAGCCGGACACCCGACGTGGGGTCCAATATTTCGTCTTGTCAAAACCGAGATCGAATTGCGAAAGTCCGGCAAATCCTTGCCTCTGCCTACGGCAAAAATTGTTACTTCGGGAGAAAAACTCGTCGCCGACGCCACTACCGCCTACGACGAGGCCGACTATCCCAAAGCCATCAAGATATTTCAGGATGCGTTGAAAGAAACGCCGATGATCAACGATCAAGTACAGATTCACAAGTTCATCGCGTTCAGCTATTGCCTGACGATGCGCCTTGCCTTGTGCCGAATGGAATTTGAGAAGATCCTGCAATTGGATCCCGCCTTTGAACTCAAGGCCGGCGAGGCGGGGCACCCGTCGTGGGGTCCGCCGTTTCGTACCGTCAAGGCGCGCCAGAAACAAACACAAACTCCGGTGCCGGCAAAAAAATAACATGGTAGAAATGCTCGGTCGCTACAAGATACTCGACACCATTGGACAGGGTGCGATGGGCGTTGTCTACAAAGCAGTTGATCCAATGATCGACCGCGTCGTTGCCATCAAGACGGTCAATCTCTCTTTTAACAAAGACGAGCAGGCCGAATACGAGCTCAGGTTCCAACAGGAAATAAAGGCGGCGGGAAGGCTCAATCATCCCAACATTGTCACGATTTACGACGTCGGTCGCAATGAAAACATGGCCTATATGGCGATGGAGTTTCTGGAAGGCAAGGAACTCAAGGACATTCTCGCCGACGACGGCAGACCGATGGTCTCGATGACAATCGACTGGATCGCCCAAATTGCACAAGGCTTAAGTTTTGCGCACGACAACGATATCATTCATCGCGACGTCAAACCCTCGAACATCATGGTGGTACGCGGTGGCTTGGCGAAAATCACGGATTTCGGCATCGCCCGCATGCCGGCCTCGGCGGTGAAGACCATGACCGGCCTGATCCTCGGCAGTCCACGCTACATGTCGCCCGAACAGGTGATCGGTCGAAACCTCGATCACCGCACCGATATTTTTTCGCTGGGCGTCGTGCTCTACGAGGCGCTGGCAGGCTTGCCGCCGTTCGATGGCGACAACGTCAACGCCATCATGTACGCGACGGTCAACACCAACCCGCCCGCACCGTCCAATGTCAACGCAGACGTGCCTGTCATGCTCGATCTGGTGGTGGCAAAGGCACTCGCGAAATCGGCCGATGAACGCTATCAGACCATGCGCGAATTGGCGGACGATCTCAATCAAGTCAAACGCTTGCTGGTCGCCCGTCAACCCGCTGGCAATGTTCTCGCCAAACAGGCACCACCTTCGTCCAAGCCACTCCCCCTGGACACACTCGGCGTGGGGGTCGGCAAGTTTCAAAAGGAAATCGACGCAGGCGATGAAACCAAGCCGCTGAAGCTCGCCAAGTCATTCGACTCCTTCGACGCCACACTCAAGCTTGCGGCGATGACGAATCAAACCGGCGAATTCGGCGAGTACATCAGCGAAACGCAGAAAATGCGCGCATACACCGGAAAAATTACCGGCGCGTTGTCAACGCAACCACCAAATGCGGGTGCCGGCAGCGGACGCGGAAGCAGCGACGTCGGGGC
>JAYTUX010000112.1:0-2343 GCA_043744315.1 Betaproteobacteria bacterium
CTTCGCAGAAGCCGCAGAAGATGCACTTGGTCAGATCGATGTCATAGCGCGTAGTGCGGCGTGTGCCGTCGTCGCGCTGTTCCGATTCGATGGTGATCGCCAGCGCCGGGCAAACCGCTTCGCATAACTTGCAAGCGATGCAGCGTTCCTCGCCATTGGGATAACGGCGCAGCGCATGCAGCCCTCGAAAACGTGGCGACTGCGGCGTTTTCTCCTCGGGAAACTGCACCGTAATCTTGCGTTCGAAGAAATGCCGACCGGTAAGCATCATGCCCTTGCGAAGCTCGGTCAACATCAAACTGCTGAAGAATTCTTTAATCGCACCCATGATTTATTTCCAGATTGTCCAGGGGGTTTGCATCCACGCGCCAATCACCACTAGCCATACAATCGTGAGGGGAATAAGCACCTTCCAACCGAGGCGCATGATCTGATCATAGCGGTAGCGCGGGAACGTCGCGCGGAACCACAAGAAGCAAAACAATAAGAATGCAATTTTTAAGAACAGCCAATGCATACCCGGCAACACCAACCAGTTAATCAGCGGAACTTGCTCAAGGAAACCGATCCGCACCGGTGGTAACCAGCCGCCGAGGAACATCATGGCGGCCAGTGCTGAAACCAAAATCATGTTGGCGTATTCCGCCAAGAAAAATAATCCGAAGGCGATGCCGGAATATTCCACGTGGAAACCGGCGACGATTTCCGATTCGCCTTCCGCCACGTCAAACGGCGCCCGATTGGTTTCGGCTACCGCTGCGATGAAATACACGACGAACATCGGCAGCAACGGCAACCAGTTCCAGGATAAGAAACTGCCGTGCAGCATGCCATGGCCCTGCGCCTCGACGATCTTCACCAGATTCAAACTACCGGACACCATAATTACCGTGACCAGCGCGAAGCCCATGGCGATTTCATAGGAAACGATTTGCGCCGCACAGCGTAAGCTGCCGATGAACGCATATTTGGAATTCGACGCCCAACCGGCGATGATGACGCCGTACACGCCCATGGACGTGATCGCCATAATGAACAATAAACTCGCGTCGACGTTGGCGAATACCTTTTCTGGCGTGAACGGCATGACCGCCCACGCAACCAAGGCCGGGGCGAGCGATAAGATCGGTGCGATGATGAATAGATATTTGCTCGACCCTGATGGGATGACAATTTCTTTCATCAACATTTTCAGCACGTCGGCGAACGGCTGCAGCAATCCGCGCGGGCCGACACGGTTCGGACCGACGCGCACTTGCATGAAGCCAAGAACTTTGCGCTCGAAATAAGTCAGCATGGCGACGCAGATCGTCAGCGGCAACACGATGACCAAAATTTTCGCCACCGTCCAGATCAGCGGCCATAGCGGCCCGAAGAAATTTTCCAGCGCGATCATCAGCCGATGCGTTCCAATTGAATCGCACCAAACATCGATTCCAACCCGGCGGTGAGCGGATGTCCGGCAGCCACGCGGACTGCGTTGTCCGGCAAGGCTTCGTCACAACTCGCGTCGAGCACGATAGCGTTGCCGCCCTGCTTTACACGAACCGATGCGCCCGCCTTCAGAGCATGCTTTTCCAGCATGCGCGAATTCATCGCTGCGGTCGGCGCTGCCGCGTCGCGGGTTTTCTGTAAACTTTGCGCACGCCGAACAACCGCATCGAGTTGATAGATCGGCACTTCACCAACGCGCTCTAACCCACCGAACGACGCAGACATCGAAACGTTGTGGATCACTTGCGTGTTACTCAATAGACCCGCCACCGCGCCCGCGAGATCAGCAGCAATTGCGTTGCGCACTGCTTCGACACTATCAAACTCAAATCCCGGCAAGCCCAACAAATTCGCCATCACGCGCAACACTTTCCACGCGGGACGCGATTCACCCATTGGCTTCACGACGCCGGAAAAACTCTGCACGCGCCCTTCCATATTGACAAACGTACCGGCGGTCTCGGTGAATGGCGCAATCGGCAACATGACTTGCGCGTATTCGCTGGCGCGGTGACGATAACAAGTCAGCGCCACTACCAACTCCGCCGTCGCCATCGCATTCATTGCCGTGACGGGTTGATGGCAATCTAACTCCGGCTCCGCGCCGAGTAAGACGTAGGCTTTGCGCGCTGACGTTAACATTTGCGCGGCATTCAGCCCGGCCTGAGATGTCGTTCCCAATGGCCCTGCGCAAGGCACCGCGCCGGCAAGGCTCGCGCCCACGCTGTTGGCCGCTTCACCGAGCACGCCAAAGCGCGCGTTCGCGACACGCGCCAACGCCTGGGCAACGGCGTAAATACTTGCATGGGCGGGATGATGTTGCGCGACATTGCCGAGTAAGATTGCGCC
>JAYTUX010000113.1:0-2342 GCA_043744315.1 Betaproteobacteria bacterium
GCGCCGATATGCCGCCCGATCCAATCCATATCGCGCGTCGTTTGTGCGGAGCCGGTGACGATCATGAAGCGATCGCGCGCGAGCCGGATGACGGTCAAGTCCGATTCAAATCCGCCGCGCGCATTCAGCATCGCGGTGTACACCATGCGATTCACATCGACATCAATTTCGTTGGCGCACAGGCGCTGCAGAACGTTGAGCGCATCGCGGCCCTGCAGCAGTAATTTGGAAAATGAGGTTTGATCGAAAAGCGCCGCCGCCTCCCGTGTCGCGTGCATTTCATCGATGACCCAGTCGAGCCAGTTGGGTCTTGCAAGTGTGTGCGTCGCCGGAGCGGCACCGGCAGGACGAAAATAATTGGCCCGCTCCCAGCCATTCTTGCTGCCGAATTCGGCACCTTTGGCGGCGAGCATGTCGTACAACGGCGAGGTGCGCAGCGGGCGTGCAGTGGCTAACTCCTGTCGCGGCCAGCGCATTGCATAGTGCAAGCCCAGCGTCTCCCCCGTACGTTCAGACAACGCGCGTCGATTCGCGGTGAAGGCGCCGAAGCGGCGGATATCGACATCCCACAAATCCGATTGCGCCTCACCCGCGCAAATCCACTCGGCGATCAATCGGCCCGCGCCACCAGAGTTGGCGATGCCGGCCGAATTGAATCCCGCGCAGACGAAATAATTTCTCAATTCCGGCGCTTCGCCAAGAATGAAATTACCATCCGGCGTGAAACTCTCCGGCCCGTTCAACAGCATCTTGATCGGCGCGGTTTCGAGGCAGGGCGTGCGGTGAATGGCGGCTTGCATCAAGGGCTCGAACTGTTCCCAGTCTTCATCGAGCAACTGAAATTGAAAATCGTTCGGGATCGGATCCATCTTCCACGGCTTCGCTTCAGGCTCGAACCCGCCCATCACCAGACCGCCGACTTCTTCTTTGTAGTAAATGAATCCGTCGGGATCGCGCATCACCGGCAACATTGGATGCACGCCGGCAATCACATCGGTGACGATGTAGAAATGCTCGGCCGAATACAGCGGCACGTTCACCCCCGCGAGGCGGCCAAATTGGCGCGACCATTGGCCGGCGCAATTGACGATGACTTCGCACTGCACGTCGCCCTGCGCGGTGCGTATGCCGGTAGCACGACCATTTTCCGTGAGCACGCCCGTGACCTCGATGTGTTCCATCATCTTCACACCGCGATTGCGCGCGCCCTTCGCAAGGGACATGCAAAGATCGGCCGGGTTCGCTTTGCCGTCGCCGGGAATCCAGATCGCACCCTGCAAATCATCGGTGCGCAAAATGGGATACAACTCGCCCGCGCGTTGCGGGCTGATAATTTCCACATCGACGCCGAAACTTCGCGCCATCGACGCTTGCTTCTTCAGTGTTTGCATGCGTTCCGGCGTCTTGGCCACGTTGACGCTGCCGCACTGTTTCCAGCCGGTGGCGAGCCCGGTTTCGGCTTCGAGACTTGAATAGAGTTCGATCCCGTACTTGCTCATGCGCGTCATGTTGCGGTTCGGGCGCATTTGCCCGACCAGCCCTGCCGCGTGCCAGGTGGTGCCGCATGTGAGGGTGCCTTGTTCGATCAGCAAGACATCTTTCTTGCCCAGCTTTGCCAGGTGATACGCGGTGGAACAACCGGCAATTCCGCCACCAACGATAACGATTTCCGCGTGCGTGGGCAGGTTCATGGTTTCTCCCGTGTCACGATTAGGCGAGTCTGAGTGCGGCAACGCCACTGACGATCAACAAGGTTCCCGCTGCACGCTGCCTGCCGAACGATTCCTTCAGCAGCCACGCGCCCAACATTGCGGCGAACAGTACCGAGACTTCGCGCAACGCCGCCACAATCGCAACGGGTGCTTGTGTCATCGCCCACAACGCGATGCCGTATGAGCCGAGCGATGCGATCGTGCCCAGCAAGGCGAGCGGCCAGCGTTTACGCATGTAACCCCACGCATCGATGCGCTGTTGCCCGCTGCGCTGCGACATCACCAGCATGAAATACGGCAAGCCGTCGATCAGAAATAGCGCTGCGACATATTGAAGCGCGCTGCCGCCGTTGGTCGTCGCCACGCGAACGCCGAGGCCGTCTACCACGGTATAGAGTGCGATGATGACGGCATTGCTCAACGCAAAAATAATCGCCGGGCGGCGACTCGCGTTCGGCAATGCGCCGCGCGACAAGCCCACCAGCAATACCCCTGCGCTGACCCCTGCGACCCCCGCCCAGCCGAGGATTGACAAGTGCTCGCCGATCAATGCGCCACTGCCGATTGCGACCAGCAATGGCGCCAGTCCGCGCATGATCGGATAGGTAAGTCCGAGCTCGCCATGCTTGT
>JAYTUX010000114.1:0-2341 GCA_043744315.1 Betaproteobacteria bacterium
CCCGCCGAGCAAACCCCGTTTTCAGCGCTCGCAATGGCCGAACTCGCCCATCGCGCCGGTATTCCAAAAGGCGTGTTCAACGTCATCACCGGTGCGGCGCATTCATCACCGGCCATCGGTCAGGAGCTCTGCGCGAATCCGATTGTGCGCAAACTTTCGTTTACGGGTTCCACCGAAGTCGGTCGTATCCTGATGCGTCAGAGTGCGGACACCATCAAAAAACTTTCGCTCGAATTGGGCGGTAACGCGCCCTTTATTGTGTTCGACGACGCCGATCTCGATGCCGCCGCCGAGGGGCTGATGCAATGCAAATTCCGCAACGCCGGACAGACTTGCGTCACGGCTAATCGCATTTATGTGCAGGCGGGCGTGTACGACGCATTCGCTGAAAAATTTGGCGCCAAGCTGGCCAGCCTAAAGGTCGGACGCGGCACCGACAGCGGTGTGAACGTGGGCCCGCTGATCGACGAACAAGGATTATTCAAAGTTGAAACGCATGTGAGCGATGCGGTCGCCAAAGGAGCAAAAGTATTGATCGGTGGCAAGCGGCACGCGCTAGGCGGACGTTTTTTCGAGCCGACGGTGCTGACCGATGTGCCGATGTCGGCGAAAGTTTCGAAGGAAGAAACGTTCGGCCCGATTGCGCCGCTCATCAAATTCACCACTGAGGCCGAGGCAATCGCACTGGCTAACGATAGCGAATTTGGGCTGGCTTCGTATTTCTTCGCCCGCGATGTCGGTCGGGTGTTCCGCGTGGGAGAAGCGCTTGAGTCCGGCATGGTCGCCATCAACACCGGCATTCTTTCCAACGAAGTCGCGCCGTTCGGCGGTGTGAAGCAATCCGGGCTGGGACGCGAAGGCTCGAAGTACGGCATCGAGGATTATCTTGAAATCAAATACCTCTGCCTAGGCGTTTGAAAACATTTCGCAAAATTGTTCCGTCATGCCTTTTGTTGACGGCATGTCTAGCTGCATCCACGTCACCCTTCACGTACGCGCAACGCGAAACTGAAGCCGCATCTGCGCCAGAACCCGCCTCTGGTTACACTGAAAAAAAAGTCGTTACCACCCAAAAGTACATGGTGGTCGCGGCAAATATTACGGCGGTTGAGGCGGGAATAAAAATTCTCGACGCGGGCGGCAGCGCTACCGATGCGGCGATTGCCGTTCAAATGGTGCTGAACCTGATTGAGCCTCAATCGTCGGGCATAGGCGGTGGCGCGTTCATGATGCATTTCGACGCGCAGCATGCGGCTGTCAGTGCCTATGACGGTCGCGAAGCGGCGCCCATGGGGGTGACACCGGAACTTTTTCTAGGTGCCGACGGTAAGCCGATCCGTTTCGGCAATGCCGTCATCGGTGGCCGTTCCGTGGGCGTGCCGGGCGTGTTGCGCATGCTTGAACTCGCGCATGCACGACACGGAAAATTGCCGTGGGCTCGCTTGTTTGAACCCGCCATTGCGCTGGCCGAGAAAGGCTTCGCGATGACCCCGCGTACGCATGCGCAGATTGCACGCGATGCCGGTCTCAAAGCCGACGCCAATGCGCGCGCTTACTTTTATCTGCCCGACGGCACGGCCAAACCGGCAGGCTCCATTCTAAAAAATCCCGAATTTGCGGCGTTGCTAAAACGCATTGCGCGCGAAGGCCCCGACGCGTTCTATCTCGGTACCATCGCCCGCGACGTGGCCGCCGCCGTGCGCACGCATGCGACCAACCCGGGCAGTCTTTCCGAGCAGGATTTGCGCGATTACCGCGCCCGCACCGTTGAGCCAGTCTGCGGAAAATATCGCGCATACAAAATCTGCGGCGCACCACCGCCATCGGCTGGCGGTATTGCAATATTGCAAATTCTTGGTGCGCTGGAACGGTTCGACATGAAGGCGCTACGTCCCGGTTCATCCGAAGCCATTCATCTCATCACCGAGTCCGAGCGTCTGGCCTACGCCGACCGCGAGCGTTTTGCGGGGGATGACCGCTTCACCAGCGTGCCGGTGGCCGGGTTGATTGCGCCCACCTACATTCGCCAGCGCAGTGAATTGATCCGCCCGGAAAAGTCGATGGGCCGCGCCGAAGCCGGGTCGCCTGCGGGAACCAAGATGGCGATGGCCGATGGTGAGTCGCTGGAGTTTGCCTCGACCAGCCAGATCTCGATTGTCGATGCGAATGGTAACGCGATCAGTATGACGACCTCGATTGAATCCGGCCTCGGCAGCAGGATTTTCGTGCATGGTTTTCTGCTGAATAATCAACTCACCGATTTTTCAATGCTGCCGACCAATAATGGCCGACCAGTCGCCAATGCGGTCTATCCCGGCAAGCGTCCGCGCAGCGCGATGTC
>JAYTUX010000115.1:0-2335 GCA_043744315.1 Betaproteobacteria bacterium
AAACATGCCGGTTTGTGCGTAGAGCTTACGGATGTCGATCACATCCGGGCCGTGGGTGCCACCATAGACGGGCAGTTCGACCGCTTTGCCATCCGCCAAAGTCAGGGTTGCGTTGCCTTTTGGATTCATTTTTGATCTCCCAAAGTTATGGTCATTGTGCCGATTTGATGCGCTCAACTAGAACATTGAAGCGATCTTCGTCACATCGTTTTCGGCCCATCAGTACGTCCAGCAAATCGTTGTCACTCCACCGCAGCAACTCTTCCAGCAAAGCCATTTCTGTTGCGTCCAGCGTTGTCAATTGCGCATCCAGAAAGCGCGTCAAAATCAAATCGTTTTCCAGCAATCCGCGACGCGCGTGCCAGCGAATGCGGTCGTGTTTTCGATCTACGGTGCCATCGTTCATTTGAGATTCATGATGGTTTGGGCTCGCGACCTCAAACCCCACGCTTGACCAAC
The DNA here is from genome assembly GCA_043744315.1 of Betaproteobacteria bacterium. Lineage (GTDB taxonomy): Bacteria > Pseudomonadota > Gammaproteobacteria > Burkholderiales > Usitatibacteraceae > UKL13-2. The sequence goes on from JAYTUX010000115.1 coordinate 460, forward strand.
ATCTCCTTGATTTTGCCAATCGCGAGCGATGGATTAAGCCCTTTCGGGCACACATCAACGCAATTCATAATGGTGTGGCAGCGAAACAGGCGATAGGGATCTTCAAGATTGTCGAGCCGCTCGTTTACGGCCTGGTCGCGCGAATCAGCAATAAAACGATAGGCTGCCAACAAGCCAGCGGGGCCGACAAATTTATCCGGGTTCCACCAGAACGAAGGGCACGCTGTCGAGCAGCACGCGCACAGAATACATTCATAAAGACCATCGAGTTCGAGCCGGTCTTCGGGCGACTGCAGACGTTCTTTTTCTGGCGGGGGATCATGATTGATCACGAACGGTTTGATTGAATTGTATTGCTTGAAAAACTGCGTCATATCGACGATCAGATCGCGAATAATCGGCAGCCCCGGCAGCGGACGCAATTTGACCGGCTCCTGCAAGTCGGCAATCTTGGTAATGCAGGCAAGCCCGTTTTTGCCGTTGATATTCATCGCATCCGAACCACAGACGCCTTCACGGCAGGACCGGCGAAGTGCCAATGTGTCATCAATGGATTTGATACGAATCAACGCGTCGAGCAGCATGCGGTCCGACGGCTCGAGCTCAATATCGTATTCCTTGAAATACGGCTTCTGATCCTGATCGGGGTCGAAACGTTCGATGATAAATTTCATGTTTGGTCTCTTCGTTCCATCTCTGGAAAATTGTCGCTAGTAGGTGCGGGCTTTGGGTGCGATGGATTCAACCGTGAGCGGTTTCAAGTTCACCGGCTTGTAATCGAGCTTGTTGCCATCCTTGTACCAAAGCGTGTGCTTGAGCCAGTTTTCATCATCGCGGCCATTAACAAAGCCGGGCCGATCATGGCAATCCGCACGATCATGCGCGCCACGGGTTTCCTTGCGCGCTTCGGCTGAGATCATGGTGGCGACAGCGACTTCAACCAGGTTTTCAAGTTCCAACGCTTCGATGCGCGCGGTGTTGAAGACCTTGGATTTGTCTTTGATCTCCAGACTCTTTGCACGTTCGGCAACTTCCTTGATTTTGGCGACACCTTTTTCAAGCATGTCCGGGAAACGGAATACGCCGCAGTGCGCCTGCATCGTTTGCCGCATCGCATTACCGACTTCATAGACATTTTCGCCATTCTTCTGCGTGTCGAGTCGCGCCAAACGCGCGGCGGAATACGCACCTGCATCCTTGGGCAAATCCATGTGCGTATTGTTTTCCTTGATGAACTGGATCATCGAGTCACCCGACGATTTGCCCATCACCAACAAGTCGGTGAGTGAATTGGTGCCGAGGCGATTGGCACCGTGGATCGACGCGCAACCGCATTCGCCCGCCGCATAGAAACCGTGTACGGGTGAATTAACGTTGCCACCTTTGGGCACCACCACTTCGCCTTTGTAATTGGTCGGAATGCCGCCCATTTGGTAGTGGCAGGTTGGCACCACCGGGATCGGTTCTTTGGTGCAATCGACGTTGCCGAACTTCAATGCGATCTCACGAATACCCGGCAGGCGCTTATTGATGACCTCAGGACCAAGATGATCGAGTTTCAACAGGATGTAGTCGTTGTTTGGACCCGCACCACGACCTTCCTTGATTTCTGTCGCCATGGCACGCGAAACCACATCGCGCGAAGCGAGGTCTTTCATGGTTGGCGCGTAACGCTCCATAAATCGCTCGCCATCTTTGTTCAGCAATATTCCCCCCTCACCACGCACGCCCTCGGTGATGAGCACACCCGCCCCAGCCACGCCGGTAGGGTGGAACTGCCAGAACTCCATGTCTTCGAGCGGAATGCCCGCACGAGCCGCCATGCCGAGACCATCGCCGGTATTGATAAATGCATTGGTGCTGGAAGCATAAATGC
>JAYTUX010000116.1:0-2328 GCA_043744315.1 Betaproteobacteria bacterium
TTGTCCACAGCCAAGCCCTGTGGATATCTCGCTACGTTCCCCTTCGTAAAAATAGCTAAAACCATTGGAACAATATTATTCTGGGACATACAAGGCCGGGGCCTAATTTTCGATACATCGCAGCCCAGACAAAATTGGACCCCGGCCTCCGCGAGGGCGACAAACTTTAGAGTGGTGCTTAAAACCCGTTTGTGGCCAACAATGATGTCGAAAGTATTTGAGTAGGCGCCATTCGGGTGAGAGTTGAATGTCAAATAATTGAACTAACGGTCGCCCGAAAAGAACGCAACGATCCAACCTTACCGATACGTAAACACCGCGTAGGGGTTGATGGGCGTCCCCGCCCACCAGCGTTTTTCCGGCCCCAGCCGATAGATCGCGAAGTGCAAATGCGGCGCATTGGCCGCCGCGTTGCCGGTGGTACCCACATAGCCGAGGATATCGCCGCGCGCGACCTGCATCCCTTCTTTCACTTCATCGGCATAGCGATCGAGATGCGCGTAGTAGTAAGAAAAATTGCCGGCCGGGTCGAATTGATAGAGCCTGATACCGCCGGGCACGCTGCGATATAATTTCACCACGCAACCGTCGCCGGTGGCGATGACCGGCGTGCCGCGCGGCGCATGGATGTCGATCGCTTCATGTTTGCGCGCGCCGCGTCCGTCGGTGAAGGAATTGTAGAGCGCATTTTTTTCAACGCCGGCAACGGGTATCGCAAGACCACGCTCCGCAAGGTTGCGGACACTATCCTGAATGTCATTGCTGAGGTTGGTACCGGTGCTTTTGGAAACGTCACCGCGCAGGGCTACGGTACAAGTGCGCGGCAACCCGGCGAGCACGATGCTTTGCGAACCAGCCGCCGCCTCACTTTGTGGCGAACTCAATATGCCCGATGCGCCGGTTGCCGTCTCTCTCGACTGTGCCTTTGCGTTCTGCTGCAACCACAGGATTCCGCCTAGCAGACTGCCGACGAGCAGTATCAACGCAGCCAGTAATTTTGCGTTTGGCCAACTCCGCGAACGCTTCATAGGGCTCTCGCCGATCTAGTCCCGCACATCCACCACAAACCCCGCCGAGCCGAGTGCGGAAAGACGTTGCGCATCCCAATTGGTGAGGTGAATGCAGCCGTGCGTTTCCGTTCGACCCACGCGCGATGGCTGCGAGGTGCCGTGTATGCCCCAGTGTTTTTTGCTCAGGCCCATCCACACCGTGCCGATGGGATTATTTGGGCCGGGTGCCAATTGGACTTTCGTGTAATGCGGCTTCGCGTCCCAGATCAGCGCGGGATCGTAGTAGAAAACGGGATCGGTCACTTCGTTGGCAATCTTCAATTTGCCCACCGGCAACGGATCGCGCGAGCCACCGATGCTGATGGGAAATACGGCCAGCGTTTTTCCTTCGCGGTCCAGCACCTGCATTTGTTTATCGGCTTTGCTCACGGCAATGGATGCCGGTTTGCTGCCGGTGCGTGATTTTTCGACCGCCACATTCGGCACCACGATCTCATCGCCGGATTTGAATGAGCGGCGCGGATTAAGCTCGCGCAGCAGGCTTGGACTCATGTGAAATTTTTCCGCCAGCGCCTCGGTGATGTTTTCAAAACCGAGTGATTTCAGCTCGGCGCGCGCCATCAGATCGGCGGGAATTTTGACGAACGGGCCATTGGCATCTTTTTCGGTGACGGTGTAGCCGACAAGCACCGGCGCATCGTCGGACAGGAGCGCCTGCCAGGTGGCGGCATCGATGCGGCCCGACTCTTTCAGTGCATGGGTTTCCTGAAATGCTTTGACGGCCCTCGTCATATTGGCGCCAAACCCGCCATCGATCTCACCCAGCGAGAACCACGCGCGGTCGAGCAGTATCTGCGCGCGCACCACGGCCTCGCCGCGCGAACCCGCTGCCAGCGGCGGTGATTTGGACGTGTCGAGTATCCGGGCGACATGCGGTGAGGGATTGGCGGGCGCTTCCGGTGGCGGCAGGCTCTTCGCTGTCGTAGCGACGGTTGCTTGCGCGGAATGGTCAGCGTCCTTGGCCTGATCCTTTGCGACCGGAGCCGCGGCAATCGCGAAGGCCGGTAGCAGCGACACTAGCGCAGCTGAAAGCATGCGCGAACGGGTCGGACGGAATTGCATTTTGTTGGTATCCAATGAAGTCATTAAGAGTATTGAGCGTGACTTTTTGCGAGAGAACACGCCGCAGAGTTCGGCCGTATTTCAAGCCTTGCTAATATCCCTTGGCTGAGCGGTGATCTGTACTTTGCGAGGTCGCGACGAATGTTGATGCTGATGATGGCATTGGCATTGCGGTGTTTGAGGTATAGGTCTCAGC
>JAYTUX010000117.1:0-7579 GCA_043744315.1 Betaproteobacteria bacterium
CCGGCCTGGCGTTTGCGCGCGTTGTAGACCAGAAACTTGGTGACTTCACCGAGCGCTCGGCCTTCCTTGCGGTTGTAAATCACCACACCGACGCCGCCTTGCTGTGCCATCTCGATGCAGACTTCGATGCCGTGCACGAGATAGGGCCGACACGTACAGATGTCGGAACCGAACACATCGGAACCATTGCATTCGTCGTGCAAGCGGCAGGCAATTTTGGTTTCCGGTTTACCTAGCTTCGAGACATCGCCGAAAAAATACAAGGTCATGCCGCCGATCGGCGGCAGGAATACTTTCAAATCCGGCCGCGTCACCAGCTCCGGAAACATGCCGGCGGTCTGTTCAAACAGCGCACGCCGCAGCGTACTTTCCTTTACCTTGAAACGGTTGGCGAGGCCGGGCAAATACCACACCGGATCGATCGCTGCCTTGGTCACCTTCACATCGCCATTGGCGGTGAGAATATCGCCATCTGGCTTCAATCGACCCGCCACAATTGCCGCCTTCAGCTCGGGCATATTGATGTGCGCTTTGGTGATCGCAATCGTGGGCCGTACATCGGCACCCGATGCGATTTCGGCGGCGAACGCACTCGCGACGATATGGCCCCACGGATCCATCGATACAATTTTGTCCGGATCTGCCCATTGCGGATGCGGACCGATCGATTCCGCCGGTGCCGTGTCGGTAAGATCGGGCCGGTGATCGCGCTGCAAAGCGCCGGACGCCACCGCCAAGGCTCGATAAACCGCATAGGCACCCGAGTGCGTGCCGATCGCATTGCGTTGCGTGGCGTCGGTCAGGCTCGCAATCACCGGGCCGCGCTCCGTGGCGGTCGCGGCACCCCAGCGAATGTCGAAAAATGATCCCGCCCGCCGGTTGTGCGGCGCCTTTGGGTGTGAACTCAGTACGATGTGATCGGACATGCCTAACCTCCATGCGGGCAAACTGTGCAAGTTGACCGGTTGGTCAGGATTGTAGCGTGAAAGAATCCGCCGGGGTATTGGGGGTTTTAGTCATGTCGGGCAACGCAAGTGCAGGAAGTAATGCCTGCGGTATCGTTTTTTGTGCATATCGCAAATTGTGCCGAACTCTTTGGCGCGACTCGATGTCCCTTATGTCTGCCTATCGCGCATTGGCTTCTAATGCCTCCCCATCGCAGCCGCACGGCAATGTCAACGATGCCGCTGCTATACTACAAGACTTGGTTTTTGCTTAATAATCAAAGGCATCGTTTTGCTCAACCCACTTGAAACCGGTACCGAAATGGTGACCGATCCCCCGCCGGTCATGTTTCCGGAAAGCGCGCCGCAAAAGCTCGGTGAGATTCTTATTGCACAGGGAAAACTCGACCCGGTGAATCTGGACCGCGCCCTCAAGGTGCAGGAATCGGCCGCCAACGCGACCGAAACACCCGAAAAGCTCGGCTCCATTCTTACCCGCATGGGCATGCTTTCCGGTCGCGATCTGGCGGAAGCGCTGGCGTTTCAGAAGGGTTGGACCATTGTTGAGGCAGGTGAGTTTCCCGAGTTGCCCATTCTGGAAGAAACGGTATCACCGCGCTTTTTGCAAGAAGTGCGCGCGATTCCCGTGACGGAAACCGACAGCGAAGTGGTGCTCGCGATGATCGATCCGGCAGACACATTCACGCTCAACGCGATGGCGGCTGCAACTCAAAAACGCATCGTGCCGAAGCTTTTGTCATCGACCGATTTCGACACGGTCTATGAAAAGCTCTACGGCAGCGGCAAATCATCGATGGGGCAAATCGTCGATAACATCGCGACACGCGACGACGAACAGGATTTCGGCGATATCGAGCAACTGAAGGATCTGGCCTCGGAAGCACCGGTGATTCGCCTTGTGAACCTGATCATCAATCACGCGCTTGAGCGCAGAGCGTCTGATATTCACATCGAGCCGTTCGAGAATCAATTGATCGTGCGCTATCGCATCGACGGCGTGTTGCACGAAACTGAGTCGCCGCCGCGCCGCTTGTCGGCTGCCGTGATATCACGCATCAAGATCATGGCCACACTGGATATTGCGGAGCGGCGCTTGCCGCAGGACGGGCGCATCAAATTGCGAGTGCAGGGTAAAGAAATCGATCTGCGGGTTTCCACTGTGCCGACCATGCACGGCGAATCGGTGGTGATGCGGATCCTCGATAAAGGCGGCGTGGCGCTGGATTTTCATGCGCTCGGGTTCGATGACGACAATCTGAAAGTCTTCATCTCCATCCTCGATCAGCCGCACGGGATTTTGCTCGTGACCGGCCCGACCGGTAGCGGTAAGACCACCACGCTCTACACTGCCCTCGCCCGGCTCAACAAACCCGATGTGAAGATTTTGACGGTAGAAGATCCGGTCGAATACCAGATGGCGGGCATCAACCAGATTCAGGTCAAACCGCAGATTGATCTCACCTTTGCCAATGCCTTGCGCTCCATCGTGCGCCAGGATCCGGACGTGATCATGATCGGTGAAATTCGCGATCTGGAAACCGCACAGATTGCGGTGCAATCCGCGCTGACGGGTCACATGGTACTGTCCACGATCCACACCAACGATGCCGCGGCGACCATCAATCGCCTGCTCGACATGGGCGTGGAAGATTATTTGCTGACCTCCACTATTGTCGGCATTCAGGCGCAGCGGCTGGTGCGCACGCTTTGTCATCATTGCCGCGAGCCGTACCATCCCGTCGACGAAGTGGTGAAGGAACTCGGCTTGCTGAGATTTCGACCGAAAACGACGATGGCGGACGCATCACCCCTTACGCTTTATCACGCCAAAGGCTGCGAACACTGCGCGCACACCGGCTATTTCGGCCGGCAATCGATCATGGAAGTGCTGCCGATGACCGATACCTTGCGCAGCCTCATCATGCGTCACGCAACCTCTTCCGAATTGCGCACTGCCGCGATCGGCGAAGGCATGGAGACCATGTACGAAAACGGTCTCAAGCAGGCCGTCAGCGGCGTGACCACGATCGAAGAAGTGTTGCGCGTGACGCGCGAAGACTGACCCGGAACCGTCGATGCCGATGTATCAATACAAGGCGGTCTCCCACGCCGGCGAACTCAAGGAAGGTGTGCTCGAAGGCGCGACGCATTCGGGCGTGATCGCACATTTGCAATCGCTCGGCTTGATTCCGATCCGCGCGGCGGAAGTCTCCGCGGAAGGCGTTGCATCGGCGGGAAAGACAGTGAACGTGGCTGCCGCAACAGGTGGCGGTGCATCACTGTTCGGCGGTCGCGGCAAGGTCAGTCAGGGCGATCTGGGCGCCACGACCCGCGAACTTGCGACTTTATTGCGTGCCGGATTGCCGCTGGATCGCGGGCTGGAAATTCTTATCAATTTGGCCGAAAAAAAGAGTGTCCGCGAATTGCTGATCGCCATTCGAAACGAAGTTCGTGGCGGCAGTTCATTATCGAAGGCGCTGGACAAACATCGCGATGTATTTTCACGTTTCTACATCAACATGGTGAAAGCCGGTGAAGCCGGTGGTTCGCTCGGCAATGTGATGCAGCGTCTCGCCGACTACATGGAACGTGCCGCCGAATTGAAGGAGAGTGTGGTGTCCGCGCTGATTTACCCGGCCATATTATTTGTGGTCGCCGTGGCCTCAGTGCTGATTCTGGTGATTTTCGTGGTGCCGCAGTTCAAGCAAATTTTCGATCAATCCGGCAAAGCCTTGCCGTTCGCGACCGATATGGTGCTGACCACTGGCATATTTCTACGCAAGAATTGGCCGCTGATTTTGGCGGGCGTGGTGTTCGCCCTCTGGTTGTTGAAGCGATCGCTCACGAATCCGGTATCGCGCGCGCGTTGGGATGCCAAATTCCTGCGCTGGCCGGTAATGGGTAATCTGATCGGCAAGGTCGAGATGGCTCGCTTCTCACGTTCGCTCGGCACGCTGTTGCAAAACGGTGTGCCCTTGCTTGCGGGCTTGTCGATTTTGAAAGATACGTTGGGCAATGCCGTGTTTCGCGATGCGGTCGATGGCGTCTCGCGCGATCTGAAGGAAGGCCGTGGCATGGCCAAGCCGATGATGGAAGCGAACGTGTTTCCCAAGCTCGCGGTGCAGATGATCGGCGTCGGTGAAGAAACCGGCAAACTCGATGAAATGTTGGTGCAAGTGGCGGAAGTGTACGACCGCGAAGTGGCCGCCGCGATCAAGCGCGCATTGGCGTTGATCGAACCGGTGATGATTGTCGGGCTCGCGCTGCTGATTGGCGGCATCATCATGTCGATTCTGGTCGCCATGTTTGATTTGATGGACATCCCGCTGTAATCCTTAATTTTCTTGCTGGAGTTGTTATGAATGCAAGCTTTCAAGCTCGTCGATCACAAGGTTTTTCGCTGATCGAAATTATTGTCGTCATCACCATCATCGGCCTGATTGTCGGCTGGGCGGCGACAGCGATTTTCGGTAAACAGGATCAGGCGCAAGGCCGTATTGCCAAAAGCAAAATCACCGCGCTGGGTGGGGTACTCGATTTGTACAAACTCGACACCGGCAAGTATCCGACCACCAGCGACGGCCTGAAGGCGCTGCTGACGGCACCATCGGGCGTAACCGGCTGGAACGGTCCGTATGTGAAAAACGCGGATGAACTGAAAGACCCATGGAAGAACGATCTTATCTATCGTTCGCCGGGTACCGACAATCGACCCTACGAGATCGTTTCGCTCGGTGCGGACGGCCAAGAGGGCGGCGAAGGGCCCGCCAACAAAGACATCAAATCGTGGGAGTGATTTCACATTCGCGCGATCTCAAAATTTGAGACACCCATGCCAGTAAGCACGCGCCCTCAATCGTATCGATTGCAGGGCGGCTACTCGTTGCTCGAGCTGGTGGTGGTGATCGTTATCATGGGTCTCGCCTATACGCTTTTGCCGAAAATGGTGTTCTCCGGCGTATCGGGCGCGGAGCTGCGCTCCAATGCGCGCGCCGTCGCAACCGGGCTGCGCCTGACGCGTGACGCGGCGATCAACACGCGGCGCGAGGCGGTGATGACGCTTGATCTGGAGAGCCGCGAATTCTCGGTGCAAAACGATCCCAAGGCGCACAAGTTGCACGAGAAACTCGATGTCAAGCTCTACACATCGCAGGCAGATTTAATTACCGACAAAGTCGGCTCGATCCGCTTCTATCCCGATGGCTCATCCAATGGCGGACGCGTCACCGTCGGTGCGGGTGGCAGGGCGTTTGAAGTCGATGTCGATTGGCTGACCGGGCACGTGACGATCAAAGACGGGCCGGCTGGAGACGCCCGTGGATAGGCATTCTTCTCAGCAATGCCTCGGAGACGCTCATGGATAGGACGTTTCGGGTCGATGTGCAAATGAAAAATGCACGGAGGTTTCGCGGGCGTGGCAGCCACTCGCACGGCTTTTCGTTGCTGGAAGTGCTGGTTGCGTTCACGCTGTTTTCAGTCGCGCTGGGCGTGATGATGCAAATTTTTTCGCGCGGCGTGAATGGGGCGTCGCTTGCGGATCATTACGCAAAAGCGGCGATGTATGCCGAATCGAAACTCGCCGCGATGGGGCTGGAGGAGGCGCTTAAAGAGGGCACCACCAGCGGTAAATTTGATGATGACTATGCGTGGCAAGTCACGGTGAAACCTTACGTCGATCCTGCGCCGCGCGATCAACAAGCCCTGGATTTTGAGAAGCAGCATTTCTCCCAGCTCTACGAAATCGAGACGCGCGTGACGTTCGCGAGCGATGACCGCAAAGAACGCGTGGTGACCTTGTCCACGTTGCAAATTGCACCGCGCATCGGAGGGCCGTCATGAGCCGAATCTTTGCGACGCGCGCGCGCATTCGCGGTTTTACGTTGCTGGAAATGCTCATCGGGCTCACCTTGCTCGGCGTGCTGTTGATCCTGATTTATTCGGCGCTCAACATCGGCCTGCGCGCTTGGGATACGGGTGATGCACGTGCGGGCGAAGCGAGCCACCAGCGCATCGTGCAGGGTTTCCTGCGCCGAGAATTGGGGCAAATTTTTCCAGTGCGCTGGCGCGGCATTCCCGAATCGAAAATTGCGTTTGAAGGCGGCAAAAAAGAGATCCGATTTGTCACCGCCTTGAATCTTGGCTCGGCATTGAAGGAGGGCGGGCTGCAATGGGGGCACTTGTATCTCGCTGACGATGAGGGTGCCGATGGCAAGCGTCGGCAATCGCTGTTTCTGAAGCGCGAAAATTTTGATTTGCATGCCAAGGATTGGAGCGGTCTGGAGGCCGCCAAGCCGACGCGATTGATCGATGGCGTCAAGGAAATCGAGATCGCCTACTTCGGTTCTGAAAACGACACGACGGATCCGAAATGGGCGGATGAATGGAACCTGCCATTGCGTGTGCCGCTACTGGTAAAAATTGCCATCAAGACCGATGTCGGCCGCGACGCGCCTGCGTTGGTGGTCGCGCTCAAGTTAGGCGAAGAAGCCGGTTGCTATGAAAATGCATTCCAACGCCAATGTCCGGCGCGCAGAGCTTGAGTGTGCAAATGACTTGCACCACACATCGCCGCGACCGCCAATCCCAGTCAGGAATTGCGCTCATCATCGTCCTTTGGATTTTGACCCTGCTGATGTTGATTGCGTCGTCATTCATCCATGCGATGCGCACTGAAATCAACATTGTCGGCAATTCGGTGGCGCGCGCGAAACTGGAAGCCGCCGCGAACGCTGGCGTGCAGCGCGCAATTCTGGAAATGGCCAAGCCACCACAAATGCCGGATCGCTGGAACGCGGCGGGCGTCCCGCAAGAGTGGACTTTCAACGGCCAAAAGATGCAGGTCAGTATTTTGGACGAATCGGGCAAGATCGATATCAACGTCGGAAACGAAGCGTTGATGCGCGGATTGTTCCGCTCGCAAGGTGCCACGGAAGAAGATTCCATCGCGCTGATGGAAGCCATCCTGGATTGGCGCGATGCGGATTCACTCAAGCGTCCGCGCGGTGCGGAAGAAGCGGAATATGTCGCCGCCGGACTGAATTACAAACCCGCCAATGCCGTGTTCCAGTCGATCGAAGAACTGCGGCTGGTGCTGGGCATGACGCCAGCGTTATATCAGCGCGTCGCACCGCTGATCACGATTTATTCCCGGCAAGGCGGCATTAATTCGCAAATCGCGTCGCGGGATGTGTTGCGCGCGGTTCCGGGCGTCACGGATTTGCAAATCGATGAGTACCTGAGCCAGCGCGAACAAGCGCGCATCAACAAGCTGCCGATACCTGTTTTCACGCCGGCATCGCTGTTATTTCCGTCGTTCGGGAACGGCGTGATGAACATTCGTGTCGAAGCCAGTAGCGAGGACGGCAACTCGTTCGTGCGTGAGGCGGTGGTGTTGCGCTTGCCCTTTCCGAAGCGTTCCTATACCTTCCTGCGCTGGCGCGAGGGATCGTCACTTGATTCGTCCGTGCCGCCCGTCACTCAATTTGCGCCCGACAAAGCGCCGATCAATGCGCAGGCAAAATAGAAAAACGAAACAGTGAAACTGGATATATGAACGGGTATTTTTCGACATGAATGACGCCTTGACCATCACCGCGGCCACCGCTCCCGCACCG
>JAYTUX010000118.1:0-2324 GCA_043744315.1 Betaproteobacteria bacterium
TGAGCACATTGGCGGTTTTGTGTACCCAGCACCGTTGTGCTTGCGTCGTTCCAAATACTTGCGGTAACGCTTTCCAGAAACCCAGCGCCCCGTCGCCAATGGCCAGCTTCGGATCGATCTTTAGCCCACGCTGCTTTAAGTCCATCAGCACCTCTTTCCAGGATTGCTCGGAGGGGCTGGCCTAGGGCCATTCGCGGAATCCGTCGCTGAGCGCAACCAATTCTTTCTTGCCCTCAGGCGTAGCACCGATCACGACCAAAATGCATTGATTGGCTTGTTCCAATCGCACGCCAAAGTGAATGCCGTCAACCCACAGATATACATAGCGCTTGCTCGCCAGGCTGCGCGTCTCCCAGCGGCTATGTTCGGTTTGCCAAACCGTCTTGAGACGGCTAATGGTGCCGGCAGATAATCCGGGCGCATCACGCCCCAGCAGCGCGGCCAGCGCTTCGGAAAATCCGCCGGTGGAGATACCCTTCAGGTACAGCCACGGCAATAACTCCTCTATCGTCTTAGTGCGGCGCAAATATGCCGGTAGTATTGACGAGCTGAAACGAATCTCGCCCGCCCGGTCACGCACCCGCGGCGCCTTCACCGGCACATCACCGATGCCGGTTTGGATCGTCCGTACCGGCAGGTAACCGTTGCGCACCATACGGGCGTGGCCGGTCTTATCTTGTTCGTCTCGATACTTAACCAGAAACTCGGCGACTTCCGCTTCGATTGCTTGCGCAAGCAATTCACGTGCGCCTTGGCGCAACACGTCGGTCAACACGTCACGAACGGCATTGGCAATACCTGGATTCTTGAACTCAAACACGTTATCGTTACTCACGGCGTATTCACTCCTGTAACAAGGTTAATTGATGATTCCCGAAGAACCATCAAGAATACGCCGCCTCTCATTTCAGTTCATACACAACTTTCGATCATAGCTCCCGCAGCGGCGGCTGTGGGGAGGGGAGTTGTGGGAGGATGGGTACTTCGTGCGCACCGTCGGAGACAAGGTAACTGCCGAGGTGATACGGCAATATATTCGGCGTCATAAAGAAGAGCCCGATCCGCAGTTGAAGTTGTTTTAGGTATTCAGGTTTTGAAAGCCCCGCCGCTTGCGGCGGGGTAATTTACTTTTCTGACCTAAGAGATCTACTCTCCCACCAACACATCGTTCCCAAACGAATTCGGTCGCCTCGGTCAATCTACGATCTGCATGCGTGGTGCGCACCCTACCGTTGCTCAAGCCGGACGCAACAGCGGAATAAGCTGACGCCCATTTCGTCTGTAATGCTCAAAGTCAGAATCAAGGGTAAATAGCCGACAATCCGCGATTTGTTCGGAAATTCGAACGAGGCAGGCATCGGCAAGCGACATGGGCGTATCCTCATAACGCTTTAGCAGCACTTCGATCGTCCCCGCCTCCCGGCTCAGATCGATAGCGATCTCCAGCACGCCCTGATCTAACTTTCGAATCAAGTCCGCCGGATGGCCACCAGCTCGATGAATGAGGAAGCACGCTTCCGTCAGCACCGGTTCGCAGGTAATCAAGGGCGCCGAAAATGTCGTCATCTGTTCCGTCGCCCATTTGTGCCATCGATCACGGCCATTAAAGTAAGCAACTAGCGGCCCGGTGTCTATGATGATCCGGGTCACTTTCCGAATCCGTCCAGATACTTCGGATTGGTTGATAAGTCTTTTGGACCGTCGACGCTACCGCAGACGTCGATCATCAAATCGTGACAACTGGCCGAGGGGGCGCCGCTGCGCGAGCGTTCCAACGCGTCACGAACTATTTCCGACTGCGGGCGACCCAATTCCTTGGCCCGGCGAGACAGCCACATGGCGAGGGGTTCAGGTAGTTTTACCGTGAGTGTTTTCATTGTGCGATGGTATTACCATTCTGCATTCATGGCAATACCGCGCTCTGCCTGCGGCAAAAAAGAAATACACCATGGATGAAAATAAAGGACCGAGTTCAAGTTTTGCGTCAACACATCGCCCCGGATGAAGCGCGCCATTGCAGGCGAGCAACGTGACCTCAGCGCGCACTTGCGATTTCAGCGCTCCAATAGTGCTTTCCAGGGCAATGCCGGCTGGAGAGCCGCGTCCAGCGCGCGTTGCAGCGATGCGCTTAATCGGCCTTTGCTGCGCATTTGCTGCGCGATATGCGTGACGTTGGATTGCCATTGTTCGGCGATATCGTCGTTTGCTGGCCCGCCGCTATGACGTTGGTCGCCTAGCATCTCAGATTCGCTCACGATTTTTGGCGCCATCGTCACGAGTGACGGCAATCCAAACGATTGACGATAGGGCAACGACCAAGCATG
>JAYTUX010000119.1:0-2323 GCA_043744315.1 Betaproteobacteria bacterium
AAACCTGCGCAGCTCGGGTAAACATAAAAAGCACCTTCCGGCGTATGGCAATCAAGTCCCTGCGCCGCGTTTAACATTTTGACGACGAGATCGCGGCGCAGCTTGAATACGGCATTGTTTTTCGGGATGAAATCCTGCGTGCCGTTCAACGCTTCCACTGCCGCTGCCTGACCGATGGAACTGGGGTTTGAGGTCGATTGTGATTGCACGTCCCCCATCGCCTTGATGAGGTGTTCCGGCCCGCCTGCGTAGCCAATGCGCCAGCCGGTCATGCAATAGGCTTTTGATACGCCGTTCATGGTCAGCGTGCGGTTGTAGAGCGATGGCTCGATTTGAGCAGGCGTGGAAAATTTGAAGTCGTCGTACACGAGGTGTTCGTACATGTCGTCCGTCAGTACCCACACGTGCGGATGGCGCACCAGCACGTCCGTGATGGCTTTCAATTCAGCGTGGGTGTAAGCCGCGCCGCTCGGGTTCGATGGCGAATTCAATAGCACCCATTTGGTTTTTGGCGTGATCGCTTTTTCCAGATCTGCGGCCTTCATTTTGAATCCCGTTTCCTGCGTGCAGGCGACAAACACCGGCGTGCCTTCGGCGAGCAACACCATTTCGGGATAGGACACCCAGTATGGTGCGGGAATGACGACTTCATCGCCCGCGGAAAGCGTTGCCATGAGCGCGTTGTAGAGCACCTGTTTGCCGCCGGTGCCGACCGTGACCTGTTTGGTCGTATAGGTCAGCCCGTTCTCGCGTTTGAACTTAGCGACGATGGCCTCTTTCAGTTTTGCCGTGCCGTCGACCGCCGTGTATTTGGTGTCGCCGCTCTGGATCGCCTTGATTGCGGCTTCCTTGATATTGTCCGGCGTATCGAAATCAGGTTCGCCGAAAGAAAGTGCGATGACGTTCCGGCCTTGCGCCTTGAGGGCATTGGCTTTAGCGGTGATGGCGATGGTGGCAGAGGGTTTGACGCGGGAGAGGCGGTCGGCTAAGAAGGGCATGTTTGGTTCCTGAAATTTCTGGATGCTGGATTGCTAGGGGAGGCACCGCGATTGTTGCAGTGCAGGAAGATTATACGATGACCGGCAATTGAACGAAATCGGGATGAGTAAACAGTGCGTGTGCGATAATTTCACCTGTAAATTCCCAAGAAAAATCATGCGCATCCTCCTCTCGAACGACGACGGCTATTTCGCGCCCGGATTAGCTGCACTCGCTGAAGCACTCGCCCCACTGGGCCAACTGACGGTCGTTGCGCCGGAACGTGATCGCAGCGGCGCATCGAATTCGCTCACACTGGATCGACCGCTGTCGATCAGGCAAGCATCCAACGGTTTTTTCCATGTGAACGGCACGCCGACCGATTGCGTCCACATGGCCGTCACCGGCATGCTCGATTTTGTGCCCGATATGATCGTCTCGGGCATCAATTCGGGCGCGAACATGGGTGACGACACAATTTATTCAGGCACCGTGGCGGCGGCAACTGAAGGCTTTTTATTGGGCATTCCCGCCATTGCCATGTCGATGGTTGGCAGCACGCATAAACATTTTGAGACAGCAGCGTGGGTGGCCGCGCAGTTGGTCGCACGGTATCAACAAAACCCTGTCAAGACACCGATGTTACTAAACGTGAATGTGCCCGATATTCCGCGCGACCAATTGCAAGGCTTTGAAACCACGCGCCTAGGCAAGCGCCATAAAGCTGAAGGCGCAGTGAAAGCAAAAAACCCGCGCGGTGAAACGGTGTATTGGATCGGGGCCGCCGGTCTTGCCGCCGATGCCGGGCCGGGCACGGATTTTTATGCGACCGAAAACAATCGTGTTTCCGTCACGCCGCTGCAAATTGATTTGACCAATTATCAATTGATGAAATCCGTGGCCGAATGGCTGGTTGCATGAGCGTGACCGCTTCAAAATTTACCGGTTCAGGAATGACGTCGGACCGCACGCGTGCGCGCATGATCGAGGCGTTGCGCGCAAAAGGCGTGAAGGTCGAACGGGTATTGAACGTGATGGCTGAAGTGCCGCGCCACGTGTTTGTTGAAGAGGCCTTGCAGGAGCGCGCTTACGAAGCCGATAAGGCGTTACCGATTGGTCACGGGCAAACGATTTCTACCCCCGAAATCGTCGCCATCATGACAGCGCTGCTTTGCGAAAGTGCACTCGGCATCCCCAAAAAAGTATTGGAAATCGGCACCGGATGCGGCTACCAAACGGCAGTGCTCGCGAAATTGAGTAAAGAGGTGTACACCGTTGAACGTATTGCGCCGTTGATGGACAAGGCGCGCCGCACGCTGCGCGATTTGCGCTATTTCAATATTAT
>JAYTUX010000120.1:0-2320 GCA_043744315.1 Betaproteobacteria bacterium
GTAAAGCCGGGTCAAAGTGTGTTTGAGGCACCCGGCATTTCAGTGAAACTTTCTGCTCTGCATCCCCGCTATGAATTGGCGCAGCGCGAACGGGTAGTGAAGGAATTGTTGCCTAAAGTGATGGCGCTCGCCGAGATGGCGCGCGATGGTGGCATTGGCTTGACGCTCGACGCCGAAGAAACCGAGCGGCTGGAAATTTCGCTGGATCTGTTCGCTGCCGTCTACGGCAGTGTGCGATTCGTCGGCTATGAGGGCATTGGTCTGGCGGTGCAGGCATACCAGAAGCGCGCCAGTCACGTCATCGATTGGCTGGCGGCGTTAGCCGCGCAGCATGGTCGCCGCATGATGACGCGACTGGTAAAAGGCGCCTACTGGGATACCGAGATCAAGCGGGCGCAGATGCAGGGCTTCAGCGCTTATCCGGTGTTCACAAGGAAATCGAATACCGACGTGTCTTATCTCGCCTGTGCTGCAAAAATGCTGGCGCATCCGGATGCGTTTTACTGCCAGTTCGCGACCCATAACGCACACACCGTTGCGACCATACTCGAACGGGCACAAAACGCCGGGCGCGCCGATATGAATGCGCAGTTCGAGTTTCAGCGCCTGCATGGCATGGGCATGGAATTGTATGAGGGCGTGGTGACCGACTTTGGCGCCGCGTGCCGCGTGTACGCGCCTGTGGGTACGCATGAAGACTTGCTGCCGTATCTCGTACGACGACTCCTTGAAAACGGCGCGAACTCTTCGTTTGTGAATCGCATCGCTGACCCTGATGTGTCGATCGAGGATGTCATTGCGGACCCGATTGCGGCGTGTGAACGTAATCCGCAAAAAGCGAATACCAAACTGCCGTTGCCAAGACAATTATTCCTGTCGTCCGACATCAGCCGATTGAATTCCGGTGGCTTTAGTTTTGCCGATGTCACGGCCACCGATGCATTGCGTAGTGCGATGGCGGCGACACTTTCGCGCAGCGATTTTGTCGCAATGCCATTGATTGCGGGCGATATGATGCGCGGCGCGCCCATCGACGCCAGGTGTCCGACGACGCTCTCCAAAATCGGCAGCATTGAGGAGGCCGATGAACAATTGCTGAACCTGGCATTGGACATCACTGCGGCATGGCCCGGTCTGCCCGGCGAGGAACGTGCGGCGGTACTCGAACGCGCGGCGGATTTTCTGGAAGCGCGCCACCCATTTTTCATGGCGCTGTGCGTACGCGAAGCCGGTAAAACGCTGCCGGATGCGCTGGGCGAAGTTCGCGAAGCGGTGGATTTTTGCCGCTACTACGCGGCACTCGCACGGCAGCATTTTGCGACACCACAATTATTGTCCGGGCCAACCGGCGAGAGTAACGAACTGTCGTTGCATGGGCGCGGCGTTTTCGCGGCGATCTCGCCGTGGAATTTTCCGCTGGCCATTTTTCTTGGACAGGTCGCTGCGGCATTTGCGGCGGGCAATGCGGTCATTGCGAAACCTGCTGAACAAACACCGATCATTGCCTTCGAGGCCGTCAAGCTGTTACTCGAAGCAGGTATGCCGAAAGATGCAATCGCGTTGTTGCCCGGTCGCGGCGAAATCATCGGCGCGAAGCTGGTCGCGGACCATCGCATCGCCGGCGTCGTGTTTACCGGTGGCACATCGACTGCACAAGCGATTAACCGCAGTCTGGCTGGTCGCACTGGCGCCATCATTCCGTTTATCGCAGAAACGGGCGGCCTCAACGCCATGATCGCTGATTCCTCGGCGCTGCCGGAACAGATCGTTAACGACGTGATTGCGTCGGCATTCAACAGTGCCGGGCAGCGCTGTTCGGCGCTGCGGATCTTGTGTGTGCAAAAAGATATTTTCCCGCGCCTGGCCATATTGCTTGAAGGTGCAATGCAGGAATTACGCCTCGGCGATCCGCAGCAATTGGATACCGACATTGGGCCGGTGATTGATCGAGAGGCGCTGGACATGTTGTTCGCGCATCGCGAACGCATGGCGCAGAATTTCAAAACCATTGGCCAGACACAGCTTGGGCGCGATATTCCCGCCGGGCATTTTTTCGCGCCCTGTGCATTCGAGATCCCCGCGTTTGATGCGATCAAGACTGAAGTGTTCGGGCCGATTCTGCACGTGCTGCCGTTCGAAGCCGATCAATTGATGGATGTGGTCGACGCGATCAACGCCAGCGGTTTTGGGCTGACGCTGGGCATTCATTCACGGATCGAAGAAACCATTCGTGCCATACGCGCCCGCGCTCGCGTGGGCAATGTGTACGTGAACCGCAACCAGATTGGCGCGGTGGTGGGCGTGCAACCGTTCGGTGGCG
>JAYTUX010000121.1:0-2315 GCA_043744315.1 Betaproteobacteria bacterium
CGTGATGTCCAGTATTGCGCCCATCGGGCTTGGCGCGGTCATGCGCGCGAGCGTGCCATCGGCAGCGTCGATCAGTCCGGATAGCCACAGCACCACCACTCCGGCAACGACGTATTCCCGCAATACCAGCAACGCCGCCACGAGACCCACCAGCATGCCAACACAAGTGAGCGCGTTGGCGCTGATGCCGAGCCGCAGACATGCGCGGGCAACGTGATCGAGAAGTGGCTGGAGATATTTTCGCGCGTTAGTATCGAGCATCTTGTTTCGCGTGGCGCGCTAAGAACCGCGCAGGCGATAGACCTGTTGAAACCTGTCGTTGCCGACGATGCCATAGTCACCCGGGGCGTATTGCAGCAGCCAATCGTGCGCCAATCCCTGCAACACATCGCCACCTTTTGAACGGGCAATCGTGAATGGGTGCGGCATCTGTTTGGCTAGTACGGCAATCGGCTTCGATTTGTAGCTACCGTTGTCACCATTGTTTAACGGCGGCAGTGGCGCGTATTTCGCATCAAAACGATTGCGCGACACGCTCCATTTATCGAAGTTCGCGGTGGTAATCAAGGCGTCACCTCGGCGGAATTGATTAGGCCCTTCGCGGCTGATTAATTGCCCATCAGCAGTCGCAAAGGTCACGTTGACTAATTCATCTTTTATGTATTGCGCCGCAGTTTTATCGGCGGCTAGATCTACGTTTTCGAGAGGAGCCAGAAAGGAATTCACTAGCATTGGCGGGCCTCTCCGAGCATTTTAATGCCACAAGCCTCGCCAGTGCTGGTGTTTGGCCAAATGTTGGGAAACCCCTTCGGTTTACTGGTCGCCAGCACGAATCGCCATCATTTGCGCACTGTCGAAATCGGGCTGGCGACGCAAATCCAGTGTGAACGGGTGCGCAGGATTGCGGCCCTCTTGCTTGAAATCCATCGGACCCGGCGTGTGGCCGATTTTTTGGAAGCGTGCGACCCGTCTCGCTTCGGCTGAGAAGGCGTTCACCGGAAAATCGTCGTAACTTCGACCGCCTGGATGGGTGACGTGATAGGTGCAGCCGCCAACCGAGCGGCGCGCCCAGGTGTCGACGATGTCAAAAACCAGCGGCGCATGAACGCCGATGGTTGGGTGCAGCGCTGATGGCGGTGCCCACGCGCGATAGCGGACACCGGCGACGAACTCGCCCGGCGTGCCGGTTGGTGTCATCGGCACGACACGGCCGTTGCAGGTAATCGCGTGGCGTTGTTGCGTCATCCCGGTCACACGAACCTGCATGCGTTCAAGTGACGAATCCACGTAACGGGCTGTACTGCTGCCGGCCATCTCTTCACCGAGCACATGCCAAGGTTCGATAGCTTGTCGCAGCTCCAATTCGACGCCCTGATAGGCCACCGTCCCGTATCGCGGGAAACGAAATTCCAGAAAGGGTGCGAACCAGTCAAACTGCACGGGGTAACCGGCAGCGGCCAAATCATCGACCACGCTTTTCATATCCTGCGCCACAAAGTAGGGCAGCATAAAACGATCATGCAATTCGGTGCCCCAGCGAATCAAGTTTCCCCGGTAGGGCGTCGTCCAGAATCTGGCGGTCAGCGCGCGCAGCAGCAACATTTGCGTGAGACTCATTTGCGGGTGCGGCGGCATTTCAAACGCGCGAAATTCAAGCAGGCCCAAACGCCCCGTTGGGCCGTCAGGCGAGTAAAGCTTGTCGATGGAAAACTCAGAGCGGTGGGTGTTGCCAGTGAGATCAACCAGAAAATGGCGTAGCAGACGATCAACCAACCACGGTTTGGCGGACTCACGGCTTTTGCCCGCCAGAACTTCGGCATCCATTTGCTCAAATGCGATTTCAAGTTCGTACAGCGAATCGTGGCGCGCTTCATCCACGCGCGGGCTTTGCGAGGTCGGCCCGATGAACGTGCCTGAAAATAAATACGACAACGCGGGATGGTTCTGCCAATAAGTAATGAGGCTGCGCAGCAGGTCGGGCCGTCGAAGCATCGGGCTATCGGCAGGCGTCAATCCACCGACCGTGACATGATTGCCACCGCCGGTGCCGGTATGGCGGCCATCGAGCATGAATTTTTCGGTGCCGAGCCGCGACAGACGCGCTTCTTCATAAAGTATCGTGGTGTTTGCGACGAGTTCGGCCCATGAGGACGAGGGATGAATATTGACTTCAATGACACCCGGGTCTGGGGTGATGGCAAATTTCTTGATGCGTTTATCCGATGGGGGCGTGTAGCCTTCGATCCTCACCGGCATGCCGAGCGTTGTCGCCGTTGCTTCGATGGCTGCGACCAGTGCCAGATAGTCTTCCACCA
>JAYTUX010000122.1:0-7525 GCA_043744315.1 Betaproteobacteria bacterium
AAACTCCCGGTAAAAACGAGGTAAATCTCACCTATAAACATGAAACCCTGACTTTTCCAAACAAAAAAATCGCGCTGTAAGTGCCACGAGAGAAAATTAGGGGTTTCGAGAAGTTCCCCAATACTAAAGTCCAGCATTGGCGTGCCGTTCCAGGCAAAAAGCCACTGAACACCGCGCCAATACTCGTGTTTTCTCGTTTTTCGCCGTTTTTCCGCTCTGCGCAGCGACTATCCGCTCGCCCGACCCGGGCACTCCTCCGCGCCGCCTGCAATCCATCCCGCCATTTCTGCAATCCGCCTTCCTGCCGTTGAGATGGGCATCGCGCACCCTTACCATGCAGTCATGCCCTACGGTTGGCGTAATGCCTCCCCGGCGACCTCACGTAAACTGCCACATTCAATTCGGATTCAACATGTTCAAAGCTTTCGGCGATTTCATTAACCGCACTCCCTGGTGGGCCATGATCCTGCTGGGATTCTCGACGCTCTTGTTGCTGGTGATTTTCTCTGCACCGGTGCAAGTCATTCGTATGTCCGAAAGCGGCGCCACCCCGGAAGAACGCCGCGCGATCAAACGCGAAATTGACCGCGCCGTTGGCGATAGCGCACTCGGCATGGCAGAACAAATTGTCGGCGCGATCAAGGACCGTTCGAGTGACCCGGCACGGCAGGCAGAAATGGCGCGAGCGCTGGAAGAAATTGCACAGGCGCGCAAAGAAATTTTCACGGCGCAGCGCGACGCACAACGAGAAGCAACCAGCGCCGCCCGCGAAGCCGTGAAAGAAGCGCAAGAGCGCGCACTGGATGCCGCGAAAGAGGCCGCGGAGTCGGCGTTGGAAGCGGCCCGCGAAGCCCGCGAATCCGTGGAAGAGACCACCCGCGAGGCGATGGAAAAATTGAAAGCCAGCGGCGTCGATACAACGGCCACACAGCAAGCACTCGATGCGACCATTCGGGCTGCCCGCGACAAGGAGAACGCGGCGAAAGAAGCGGTCAAAAAGTTGGCCGATAATCGGCGGCGCGGCGTATCGATCGGACTCAACATGGGCGACGGTGGCGTCAAGATCGATGTTGACTCCAACTCGCCGGAAAAGCCCGGTGTGTCGGTCAGCGTCGATGAAACCGGCGTAAAGAAAAAACTCAATCTCCCGGTGCCTCCCGCCGCACCCAAGTCACCTGCAACACCGGCAAAGCCGAAGACTCCCAATACGCCCGCAACGCCGGGGTCAACCGGCAAACAGGGCGTCGATTTTGACGGCACTATTGGCGGCGCCCACATTCGCGGAAATATCGACATCGACGACAACGGAAAACTAAAAATCGACATGCCCACGCCTCCAGCGCCGCCGCATCCGGCGTTGCCACCGGAATTGCGCGAAGCGATTCACGCCAAAGTGGCAAGCGATGTGGCGCGCGCGGGTATCGGTTCCCTGGTCGTACTGGCGTTCATCCCGATTTTCATCATGATGCTGATCGCGAAATTTTTTATCGGTCGTTCGCGCCGCGCCACCGCCGTCGCCGAACAGAAAACCAAAGAAGCCGATGTCAGCAACACCAACCGGCAGATCACCGAAGCGCGCCTGCAAGCGTTGCAGGCGCAAGTCGAGCCACATTTTCTCTACAACACGCTCGCCAATGTGCAGGCGCTGACGGAAGTCGACCCGGCACAGGCGAACCAGATGACCGGCCATCTGATTCAATACTTGCGTTCGTCCTTGCCAAAAATGCGCGAGAACACTTCCACCGTCGGCCAGGAAATCGAATTGGTGCGGGCGTACCTGAATATCCTGAAAATGCGCATGGGCGATCGCCTCGCGTTCGATATCGATTGCCCGGCAGACCTGATGAGTTCCTCGTTTCCGCCGATGATGTTGCCCTCGCTGGTTGAGAATGCGATCAAGCATGGTCTTGAGCCGCAGCGCGAGGGCGGACGCATCGATGTCGTCGTGCAATCGATTTTCACGGCGACGGGCGGGCGGATTCGCGTCTCGGTCAAGGACACCGGTCGCGGCCTCACCGATGCGCCCACGCAGGCCGGCGGCGGGGTTGGGCTCTCCAATATCCGCGAACGCCTGATCTCCATTTATGGCGATGCTGCCAAGTTGACGCTTGAATCGAATGACCCCAAAGGCGTTGTTGCGTCAATTGAAATACCGGTTGAAACCAATGTTGCCGCGGCAGGCAGCGCGGTAGGCGCAATGGGCGCCCCGGGGCCGGCAGCGTCAAGCATGTCGGCCAAACCCGTGCCGAGCGGTTGGTGGGGGCGCGCACGTCACGCGGCGGCGACAACGCACGGCGTCTGGGCAAAGGTGATGTCGGTCACCTTCATCACCCTGATGGTGGTCCTTGCGGTGGTGTTCGGTTTGATGCTGGCCGCCTTGTATTCCGGCGTGTTGCCGATGCAACTGGGCGATGCGCATCTCGACGGCATAGAGGGCAAGGCGCTCGGCACGCTGATATTGATCGCCGCATTCGCAATCGTTGCATTGGTGTTGCTGGTGATTGTCGGCGTACTCTACGGATTGGGCCTGATGTTCGCAGGACTGCTGATTTTGATTCCGCTCATTGTGGCGGTCAGCATGGTGCCGGCATTGGCACCGTTTATCCTGATTGGCCTCGCGGTGTACTGGTTCTGGTGGCGCAAGCGCGAAAAAAATCCGCTAGACTAGAAATTATGACAACCGAAATTACTGCGATTATTGCGGAGGACGAACCGATCCTTCGCGCACAATTGAAAGCCAAGCTCACCAAGCTATGGCCGGCATTGAAAATTTTGGCCGATGTCGGCGACGGCGAAGCCGCATTGGAAGCGATTGCCGAATTGAAACCGCGCCTGGCGTTTCTCGATATTCAGATGCCGGAGATGACCGGCGTTGAGGTGGCCAAGTCGCTTGCCGCCAATCGCGAAATCAAATGCCATATCGTGTTCGTCACCGCCTTCGATCAATACGCCGTGGATGCGTTCGACACCGGTGCCATCGACTATGTATTGAAGCCTTATAGCGATGAACGTTTGCAAACCGCGATCACGCGTTTGCAGGAACGGCTCGGCGATTCACCGACGGCCGGTGCGCCGCAAAATATGGAAGCACTGGTTGCGCATTTATCGGCCAAGCTGAATCCGCAGGCCGAGAAATTGAAATGGATCAAGGCCAATATCGGCGCAAATTTGCGCTTGATTCCAATCGAGGACGTGCTGTTTTTTCAGTCGGATGAAAAATACACGCTGGTCGCCACCAAGGAATTTGATGCGCTGATCAAAACGCCGATCAAGGAAATTCTCGATGGGATTGATGCGGAAAAATTCTGGCAAATCCATCGCTCGACGATCGTTAATGCGTCGGCCATCGATGCGGTGTCGCGCGACTTTCGCGGGCAGGCAACCGTGAAAGTCAAAGGCCGGAAAGAAAATCTCACCGTCAGCCGGCCGTTCTCGCATTTGTTCAAACAGATGTAGGGCGGTGAAGCGGTGACGGTGAAGCCGTGACCGCTTCAACCTACTCCCAGTACTTCGCAAACCCGATCACGCCCGCCGCCCAGCGCGCCACGCCATACGCGAACCACGATTCCACGCGCGCAAACAGGCCCCGC
Organism: Betaproteobacteria bacterium; assembly: GCA_043744315.1. Taxonomy (GTDB): domain Bacteria; phylum Pseudomonadota; class Gammaproteobacteria; order Burkholderiales; family Usitatibacteraceae; genus UKL13-2. The sequence goes on from JAYTUX010000122.1 coordinate 3,591, forward strand.
CGCTGCCAGTCCTCGGTGCGACAACGCCGTGCCCCGCCACCGATTTCGGCCATCACCGATTCACGCAACCCGCGCGCGAAGGCTTTATCGACCACCACTACGTTGGCTTCGCGATTTAAAAACAGGCTGAACGGATCGAGATTGCTGGAGCCGACCGTGGCCCATTCGTCATCGACCACCGCGACCTTGCCATGCAGCATGCTTTTATCGTACTCATAAATCAACACGCCCACGCCGAGCAACCGCGCATACAGCGCGCGCGTGGCCATCTGCAGCAACCGGTGATCGGCGCGGCCTTGCAACAGGATCGTGATCGCGACGCCGCGCTTGGCCGCGTTGACCAGCACCCGGCGCAAATGCCGCCCCGGCAAGAAATACGGGCAGACCAGCAACACGCTATCGCGCGCATGTTGGATGGCCTGGTTGTACATGCGCTCAATGGCGCGGCGATGACGAACGCTGTCACGCACCACGAACGCGGCACGCTGATCGCCAATTGGCGTGGGACTCACCGGTACCGGTTGATCGCCCACATCCTTGTGGCGCAAATGCAGTAGCGCCACCCAGCGCCACAAATGATGCGAAGACGGATAAATGTCGGCCAGCAGCGGCCCTGCCACTTGCGCCGCGTAGTCATAGCGCGGGTGCTCGGACAATGAATCCGTCATGTCATCGATCAGATTAATGCCGCCGACAAATCCCACTTTGCCATCAACCAGCGCAATTTTTCGATGAATGCGCCGCAGGTGGCTGCGGCGAAAACCAAACCATTTGCTGACCGGTCGGAAGATCAATAGCTTGACGCCCGCCGCTTGCAGCGCGTCAAAAAATACCGTGGGCGTGCGCCACGAGCCGACACCATCCACCAATAACCGTACCGCCACGCCCCGCCGGGCGGCACGCATCAGCGCATCAGCGATCAATTTGCCGGCGGCATCCGCTTCAAAAATATACGTCTCGATGCGTACGTCCAACACCGCCGCATCGATGGCACTGATCAGCGCCGGAAAAAAATCCGCGCCGTTTTTCAGCAAAGTGATTCGATTGCCCTCGATGAGATCCATTTACTTCCGGCTGAACGTGACCGACAACCCGGCGTGATCCGACATCCCGTGCCACTTCGCGCCATCGACATTGCCGTGTAATCGCTGCGCCTGATGCACATTCAGGCCACGCACATAAATGCGGTCGAGCGTCAGGATCGGCATGAAGGCGGGAAAGGTGCGCGCCGGTTTTCCGTGCGTCATTTCAAACGCTTCTTCCAGCCCCAGTTCGCGAAACAGGTTTTTGCTCACGCCACTTTTTTTGCTGCGCCAATCGTTGAAGTCGCCGGCCACGATCAGCGGTGAATCGTGCGAGGCACTCTCCTGCAAGAATTCCGCCAGCCGCTCAAGCTGCATATTGCGGCTGCGTTGAAATAATCCGAGGTGCACGCATACACAGGTCAGCGGCGTGTCCCAACCGGGAATATCGATGCGCGCCATCAGATGCCCGCGCCGCTCATAGCGGTGATGCGAAACATTCTGGTTGGTCCAATTCAATACCGGAAACGCCGAGAGGATCGCATTGCCGTGATCGCCGTGGTGATGATGGGCATTGAGGCCATAGACAATATCGCGATAGCGGCCCTCGGCCAGATGCTCGTGCTGCGGCAAATCCGGCCAATTGGCGAAGCGCGCTTTGTTGCCGGCATGCGCGCCCTGTACTTCCTGCAACAATAGAATATCGGCCTTCAACAGATCGAGCCGGTCGCGCACTTCATGAATCACCAGCTTGCGATTGAGCGGCGAGAGGCCTTTGTGGATGTTGTACGTGGCCAGCGTGATGCGATCAGTCATGCGTCACCCGGACATTTGTGGTCGCTCCAGTCTTTATCGCAAGGCGATGCGGGATGTCCAAAATCGCGTCGCGGTTGGAACTCGAAAAACACTTCGCGGCGGCTTCCTCAACGGGAAGCCACAAATGCCGAAGGTGTTCACGCGCATCCAATTGAACCGGCACTTGCGACAGCAAAGAAAGGCCGAAGACATTTTCGGTGTTGTGCGTCACACCCGGCGCGTAGCGATGCCGCCAGATCGGGTAAATCTCGTACACGTTTTGTATGTGCCAATTCTCAAGTGACTGCGCCGACGCTTCTATTCCGGTTTCTTCACGCACCTCGCGCATAGCCGTTTGTTCGAGCGATTCACCGTTCTCCTGACTGCCCGTCACGGATTGCCAGTAGCCGGGGCGATCCGCGCGTTCGATCAGCAGCACCTCTTGCGCAACGGTATAAATCACGATCAATGTAGAGCGCGGAATTTTGTAGGGCTTATTGTCGATCAGCACGATGGGCAGGTGAGGCGTCGAGTGTTATTGACGAATCAGATCTAGAAGTTTGCTTAAATTCTTATCCCAAAAATGCTGCTTGCTAAATGCGAAGCACTTCCTCCTTTTTAAAGGAGGATTGAGGAGGATTTTGGGCCTTATTGGCGCAGTGACGACCGAAAATCTCCCTCAATCCCTCTTTCTCAAAGTGGGAAGTGCTTCGAAATTCAGCGTGCCGCAGTTCCAAGACGAAACACAACAAGCTCTAATTGTATCGGGCGAATCACGGCTCGCGTGTAGGACTTTCGGCCATTCGCTTGCCGCGCCTTTTCTTGAAACCTGACCGACGCTTAGGATCGCTTGAAATCCGACGCCGATGCGACGAAGTAACAGAGTTCTTTATCGTAATAATTTCCGGTACCGCTCGGTTGAAGCCCTGCCTTCATCAGAACGCGTTTGGAGGGTTCATTTTCGGCATGGGTGAGGCCGACCACGCGCTTCAATCCCAATTCAAATATGCCATAGCGCACCAAAGCGCCAGCACCCTCGGTAGCAAGGCCGCGCCCCCACGCGGACTTCACCAGCCGATAGCCGACTTCCACTTCCACGGTTTTGGGGATGTAGAAAAGTGCGAATACGCCGACAAAATTGCGCTTGGGTTTTTCTTCCGCCACCCAGAATCCGAGGCCGGGAAAATTTTCATAAATGCGTTGCACGCGGACGATGCCCGCTTGGGTTTGCTCGCGCGTGCGCAACGAACCATCGCCGATGTAGCGCATCACGTCCACGTTGCTATTCAACCGATCCAGCCGGTCAAGATCATTCATCGTGTAGCGGCGCAGGATCACCCGTTTGGTTTCGAGCAAGGTTTGCGGCGCGGGCTTGATGAGGTTGAGTGGTTTCATCGCGGGTGCGGCGATTTTCTTGTTTCGTTCAGGCGCGCATTTTCGCGATGATGTCGGATGACCCCGAGAACCATGCGTGCGGCATGTGCGGTGTGCGGTGCGCACCGACGGCGTTGCCATTTGCATCGATGCCGATAAATCCCACATCGGCATCAAAATCACGGCCCAAGCCCTGAAGAACCGCATCAATGCTGGCGCTCAGGCTCATACCCCTCTCAACATTGTCGGAAATTTGCCGGCACGCAAGCGCGCGAATCACGTATTCACCGGTGCCGGTGGCAGAGGACGCCGCGAATTTTGATGCATACGTTCCGGCACCCGGCAGCGGCGTATCACCGACACGACCAACCAGTTTCATCGTGACACCGCCGGTGGAGGTGCACGCGCATAACACATCATTCGCATCCATTGCCACTACGCCAATGGTGCCGCCGGCATATTCAGGATGGCTCTTCAAAAAATGTCGGATCTTCATCGCGCCTTTGCCGTCGGCCCCCACCGCAATCTGCAATTTGGATTTCTTGTCCTGCCAATCGGCGCGACGCTCAGGCGTGATCGGATCATGGTCCGCGTGGCCCATCACGCGCGCGAAGCGTTGCGCGCCCTCACCAGCGAGCATGACGTGGTCAGTTTGTTCCATCACTTGCCGCGCGACCAGAATCGGATTTTTCACGCGCTGGATCGCGGAGACGGCGCCGATTTGGGCGTTCTCCGACACCATTA
>JAYTUX010000123.1:0-2311 GCA_043744315.1 Betaproteobacteria bacterium
CTGGTGATGCACGCGACCATTGCCAACAATCCAGTCGTCATCGTGTTGCTCGATTCGTGGGGAAAGCTCACCAGAATTGGCGATGCAAATCGCATCAAAAAATGGCTTGAAACGCAGAAGATTGCCGGCTTCACCCCTAAACAAGGCTAATCCTTCCGCCGTTTGCCTTCACCCTGCCCGCATGCTCAAATAGCGGCATGAAAGTCGCCCTCTTTGTTACCTGTCTGGTAGATCTCGTCCGCCCCAATATCGGCTTTGCCGCCTGCAAACTTCTTGAGGATGCAGGTTGTACCGTCATCGTGCCGTCGAGCCAAACCTGTTGCGGTCAACCGGGCTACAACTCCGGTGCGCGCGACATTGCCAAAACTCTCGCGAAAAAAGTGCTCGCAGAATTTAAAGATTGCGATTATGTCGTTGCGCCTTCCGGTTCCTGCTCCGGGCAAATGAAGCTGCATGTCGTCGAAGATTTGTTCAAAGGCGAGCCAGAAGAAGCCGATTTCCGTGCGCTCGCGGCCAAGTGGTACGAACTCTCAGACTTTCTGGTGAATGTGTTGAAGATCGACAAGCTCGCCGACAAATTCGATGGATTTGTGACCTACCACGATAGCTGTGCCGGTCTGCGTGAACTCGGCATCAAGGCGCAGCCGCGTGCGCTGCTCGCACAGACAGGATGTTCGCTGAGCGAGATGCAGGATGCTGAAAAATGTTGCGGCTTTGGCGGCACGTTTTCGATCAAGCTTGGCGAGATTTCCACGCGCATGGCCGAGAATAAGTGCGTCAATATCGGTGTGTCTGGTGCCAGCGCGGTAGTCGGCGGTGATTTGGGTTGTCTGCTGAATATTGAAGGCCGTTTGCGGCGCAACGGCGACATGAAAACGAAGGTGTATCACTTTGCGGAAGTTGCAGCGGGGATGGCAAGGTAATTTGTAAACGCTAGCATTGGCGAGGCTTCTGGGCGATTTTTGTCTGCGGAGGCCCGTCAAATCCCGATCTACACTTCTGAAGTGCTCTGACAGGACCACGATGCAAGTACAAAGCATGCATTTTAAGCAAACGGCGAGCGTTAAGCTCAACGATGCCGTATTGCAAAGTGCGCTGAAGAAATCTAAAGGCAAGTTCGTCGATGGCCGCGCGCTTGGCGTGGCGCAGATCGACAACTGGGAAGACATCCGCACCTACGCCGCAGCGATGCGGGACCGCGTCATCGATAACCTCGACGCCTATCTTCTCGAATTTGAACGCAACGCCATTCGCCGTGGTGCCCAAGTGCATTGGGCGGAAACAGCGGCAGAAGCGAACGCGATTGTGCTGGACATCGCGCAGCGCAATGGTGTCAAAACCATCACCAAATCCAAATCGATGGTCACCGAGGAAATTGCGCTCAACGATGCGCTGATCGGTGCCGGTATCCGTGTGATGGAAACCGATTTGGGCGAATACATCCTGCAACTAGCCGATGAACCGCCTTCGCATATCGTGGCACCCGCCGTGCATAAATCTAAGGAGCAGGTGGCGGAATTATTCATGAAGGCGCATCACAAGCCGCTTCTTACCGACATTCCCGCCATGACCCGCGAAGCGCGCGAACAATTGCGCAGCCATTTTCTTGGCGCTGACATGGGCATTTCAGGCGCCAATTTTGTCATTGCCGAAACCGGCACCACACTTACCGTCACCAATGAGGGCAACGCCGATCTGGTCACGACGCTGCCGCGTATTCATTGTGTGGTCACCGGCATTGAAAAAGTCATTCCTACGTTGGAGGATTTCGCGACGCTGATTCGTCTGTTGCCGCGTTCGGCCATCGGCCAATCCATCGCCAATTATTTGACGTTGACCACCGGTGTGAAAGCTGCTGCCGAATCCGATGGGCCTGAGCAAATGCACATCGTGCTCGTCGATGCCGGCCGCACCAAGCTCGTCGGCAGCGATATGAAAGACATGCTGCGCTGTATCCGTTGTGGTGCCTGCATGAATCATTGCCCGGTGTACCAAAACGTGGGTGGTCACGCTTATGGATGGGTGTATCCGGGCCCGATGGGTTCGGTGCTGACGCCAACATACGTCGGTATCGAACACGCGGGCGACCTGCCCAACGCGGCGACGTTTTGCGGCGAGTGTCAGGTCGTGTGTCCGGTAAAAATTCCGTTGCCGGACTTGATGCGCAAATGGCGCGAGCGGCAATTCGATATGAACCTGCGACCGTTCGGCGAGCGCTTCGCGATTTCCGTATGGGGTTTCTTTGTCCAACGCCCAAGTCTGTACGCGCTTGCCACGCGCATCGCCGCAAGATTTGCCGCAGTGCTGGGCG
>JAYTUX010000124.1:0-2305 GCA_043744315.1 Betaproteobacteria bacterium
CGTGGCGGGTGATTCGACCCTCTAAATATGCACGCCGGATCACTGGCAGCACGCCAATGTCAATCGGTGGCCCAGCAAGCAGATCAGCGCTGATGCGCACCGCAGCCGATCCCAACGGCGCTGAAGTTTTGGGCACCATCGAAAACTGTGCGAACGGTTTCACGCCGTGGGGGACTTATCTCACCTGCGAAGAAAACATCCACAATCATTTCGCGATGGCCGTAGGCAAGATTTCGCCGCGTCAGGAGCGCTATCGCCTGCCCAAGCGCAACGGCTATCGCTGGTATGAATTCGATGAGCGCTTCGACGTTGATAAGCACCCCAATGAATTCAACCGCTTTGGCTGGGTCGTCGAAATCGATCCCTTTGATCCGAAATCCAAACCCGTCAAGCGCACCGCACTGGGCCGCTGCGCCCATGAGAGCGCATTCCACACACTGGCCCCGGACGGTCGTGTGGTGATTTACACCGGTGACGATCACCGCTTTGAGTACATCTACAAATTTGTTTCCCGCGATGCCTACAACCCAAATGATCGCGCGGCCAATCGCGATCTACTCGACCACGGCACCCTTTACGCGGGCAAATTCAATGCGGACGGCTCTGGTGTCTGGCAGCCATTGGTTCATGGGCAGAATGGACTGACTGCGGCGAATGGCTTCGCTGATCAGGCTGATGTACTGGTTCATGCCAGAGTCGCCGGTGAACAGGTCGGCGCGACAAAAATGGATCGGCCGGAATGGATTGTGATTCATCCGAAAACTGGTGAAGTTTATGCCTCGCTCACCAATAACAGCCAGCGCGGCACCGATGGCCGGCCTGGCAAGGATGCCGCTAACCCGCGCAATAAAAATGTATTTGGTCAGGTCATCCGTTGGCGCGAAGCCAGCCACAACGCGGCGTCAACCAGGTTTAACTGGGATTTATTCGTTCTCGCCGGTGATCCCATGCATCCAGACCCGGCGCAGCGCGGCAATATTAACGGCGATGCGTTTGCTTGTCCCGATACGTTGCGCTTCGCACCCGATGGCACACTCTGGATCGGCACTGACATCGGCCTTCCGGGACGGGGCGACTATGTGAATCTGGGTAACAACCAGTTGGTCGCTGTCGATCACAACACGGGCAAGTTTCGACGTTTTCTCACTGGCCCGCGCGGTTGCGAGATAACCGGGTTGTCGTTCACGCCGGACGGTAAAACGGCTTTCCTCAATATTCAGCACCCGGGTGAATTTTCCGAGGACCGCGATGCTGACCCGATCAGCAATTGGCCCTCGGGAGCGGAGGGCGCCAGACCGCGTTCGGCGACGATTGTGATTACGAAAGATGATGGCGGCGTGATTGGGTCTTAAGACCACAAGAATTGCACCTTTGTTGCTACAATCCCGCAACTCCAGCGGAACCCAATTATGCTTAACGTATTCGTTCTCAATAATCGTCGCCTCAACCAACTTCAAGTCGATTCGCTCGATGACCTGAAGAATTCCGAGCCAATATGGATCGACATGGTCGCGCCGACCGAAACCGAGCGCGGCTGGGTGAAATCGCTCTACGATTTTGAATTGCCCTCGCCTGAAAACATGCAGGATCTGGAAGCCAGCGCACGCTTTTTCGAAGGTGAATCGGGCGAGCTGCATCTGCGATCCGACTTCCTGCTGGAGCTGAACGAAGACGATTCGCGCAACGTGCCCGTCGCCTTCGTCCTCAAAAACAATACCCTACTCTCGCTGCATCTGGAAGACCTGCCGGTGTTTCGTCTCGTGCGCATGCGCGCCCGCACCCGGCCCGGCTACATCGAGGATGCACGCGAAGTATTGCTCGATCTCTATGCGACCGATGCCGAATATTCCGCCGATGCGCTTGAGAGCGTCTATGCGCAATCGGAAAAAATCAGCGCGTCCGTTCTCACCGAAAAGATGACCGACGTCGAAGCTGCTAACGTGCTCGCACGCATTGCCAATGAGGAAGATTTAAATGGTCGCATTCGCCGCAACGTCATGGATACGCGCCGCGCGGTGTCATTCCTGATGCGGCAAAAACTGCTCGAAGGCGATCAAATGGAAGATGCGCGCCAGATCATGCGTGACATTGACTCTCTCGACGGCCACACCGCCTTCGCGTTCGATAAAATTAACTTTCTCATGGATGCGACAGTCGGCTTTATCAATATCAATCAGAACAAAATAATCAAAATATTTTCCGTCGCTTCAGTCGCCCTATTGCCGCCGACCTTGATCGCGAGTATCTACGGGATGAACTTCAGGGGCTGGTTTCCCGAGCTGGCGTGGGATTACGGCTATCCTTT
>JAYTUX010000125.1:0-7501 GCA_043744315.1 Betaproteobacteria bacterium
AGATCCTTCGCTGCGCTCAGGATGACAAATTGTTTCAACGCCATGCCACCACACCGAAATCCTATCAACTACTTCTTCTTCGCCTCCGCCTCCTTCGCATTTTCCCGATCAAACGCGACTCGGTTGAATGCGGTGCCGGTGTCTTCGGCAACTTTTCTGACCACCGCCCAATCGCGCTGGTAATTGGCCGCGTGAAAGCGGTCGTCGCCATTGAATTCTTTCGTCATCTCCGGCGTGAATTTGTAGTTCATGAAGCACTCTTTCATCTTCGTCGCGAGTGCCGGATCGAGGTCATGCGCGTGCGCAAAGCTCGAGGTGATAAAAGGCGGTGAGCGGTAGAGCGTGCGGAAATTTTCCGCTTTTACCACGCCGCGCTTTGCCATGCGCTCGAGTACATCGTCGGCAATGGCGGCGGCATCATAATCGCCGCTATTGACACCCATGATCGATTGATCGTGCTTGCCGGAATAAAGTGGCTTGTAATCCTTATCTGGCGTGAGCCCTTCGGCGGGCAGCAGCGAGCGCGGTGCAAGATTGCCGGAATTCGACGAGGGCGACGCGTGGGCAATTTTCTTGCCCTTCAAGTCGGCAAGTTTTTGAAACGCGCTGTCGGCCTTGACGATCACCGCCATCCGATAGGCGCGCGGACCGCTCGCGTCACCCTTGACCGCGAACGGCACCGCGCCCGCCAGATTGACCGCGTAGCCGGTGGAGCCAGTCGAGAATCCACCCAGATGCAATCGCCCCGCACGCATCGCCTCGATCTGCGCCGCGTTCGATTGCACCTGGTAATAAACAACTTTCTTGCCGGTGCAGGTGCCGAGATGCTCCTGAAAGTTAGCGAATATTTTTTGGTACACGGCGGGGTCTTCAATGGGCGTATAGGTAAAAATCAGCGTCGAGGGATTTTTCCATTTCGATTTGTCGGCGGGCGGGTCAGCGAGCATGTCGCGGTCGGCGTCGCAGTAGAGGTCATCGAGTTGGCCGCGATGGGCGCAGGTTTGCGCGCTGGGCTCAATGGCAAAAAATGCGGCAAAAAATGCGCTACAGAAGATGAATATTCTGGTTGAATTCATTTTTGCACCCCTTCAATTCTGATTGCGTTTCAAAGCACTCTTTTACGAATAGCCGTTACCAAAATTTCTGCCAGAATCACCACCGCGAATATGGTGATGAGCACCACCGCCACCTGATCCCAGCGAAACAGGTTCATCGCCGAATCCATCGCCATGCCGATGCCGCCCGCACCGACCAAACCCAGCACGGCGGATTCGCGCACATTGATATCCCAGCGGAACAACGCAATGGAAAAAAACGCCGGCTTCACTTGCGGCCAGTAGCCTTTCAGGAACCTGCTGGCATGTGAGGCACCGACAGCGGTCAAGGCTTCGATCGGACCGGGTGCGGCTTCTTCCAATGCTTCACCAAACAATTTACCGACGAAACCAATCGAGCGAAACGCAATCGCAAGTGTCCCGGCCAGGGCACCGGGGCCAAATACTGCGATGAACAACAGTGCCCACACCAGCGAATTCACCGAGCGCGAAGACACCAGAATCAGTTTCGCGAAGTAGTTGATCGCAGCAACGGGAACCAGGTTGTGAGCGGCCAGCATGCCGATCGGAAACGCCAGCACCAGTGCCAACAATGTGCCGAGGGTGGCGATATTGAGTGTCTCGATCAATGCTTCATGCACCGATTTCGCATAGAACGATTTATCGATGGGCCACATGCGCACGAAAAAATCCTGAATCTGTGCGGGCGCGTCGTACAAGAATTCCGGAATGAATTCAATGTGCCGCAACGACATCGCCAGCGCGGCGACGGCGACAAAATAGAACGCGAAACGAATCAGCCGTTGCTCGACAGAAAAACGCTGCCATTCGCGGTTGATGGCGCTTGCAGGCAGGTTCATTCTTCTTCCCCGCGCCGCACGATAAGTTTTTGCGATTGACCTTTGCCAAACCACGCCGACACGTTCTTGTTGTCGAGAAACACCGCGCGCAAAATATTCGACAAAATTTCGCCGATGAAAATCAGCGTGATGATGCTGATTAAAATGGCCAGCACGAAATCATAGTCAAAGCGCTGAAATGCCGCGAACAGCGTGCCACCGACGCCACCGGCGCCGACGATACCGACCATCGTTGAATTGCGCAAATTAGAATCGAGCTGGTAAGTGCAAAAGCCGAGAAATCGTCCGAACACTTGCGGCAGCACACCATAGGTGAGCACGTTGGCGAACGACGCCCCCGATGCGCGCACTGCCTCCACCTGCTTGAGTGAAATTTCTTCGATTGCCTCGGCGAACAATTTGGAAATGAATCCCATCGAGCCAATCACCAGCGCACCGATCCCGGCAATCGCACCGAAACCGACCGCCTTTACGAAGATAATCGCCACGATAACCGGGTGAAACGAGCGGCAAAGCGCAATCAGCATGCGCGCCGGCCAGGACAACCAGACAGGCGACAGATTGCGTGCCGACATCAAGGCCAGCGGCAGCGAAATGGCGATTCCGATGGCAGTCGCAATGACAGCGATTTCCAGGCTCTCGGTGAGCCCCTTCGCGATCATCTCCCATTTGTCGCCGCCGAAATTGGGTGGAAACATACGGGTGAGAAAACGGTTCGCATTGCCGAGGCCGGAAACGAATCGCGACCAGGTGAAATCGAGTTGAGACGCAGCCCATGTGACGTATGCAACCAAGGCCAGCACGCCGAGGCGCGTGGGCCAGTGGGCGGGGAAGGGGTTGCGCTCAGGAGTGATGGTGGCGGTGTTCATTTGAGACGTTGGTCAAATTTCCTGGTCTCCGGCCCAAAAAATAACTGTCATCCCCGGATCGAGTCCGGGGCAGGCTCTGAGCAAAGCGAAGGATCTCGTCGCAGCAATCCACGCGTCCCTTCAATGCACCAAGATTCTTCATTGCGCTTCGCTCCATTCAGAATGACAGTTACTCACTATTCAATCCAGTTCTCCCCACCATAAATCTCATTCAACTTCGCATCGGTCAATTGCGCAGGTCCACCGTCGAATACCACGCGGCCTTCGGTCATGCCGATCATACGGCCGCAAAAACGTTTGGCGAGATCGACATTGTGAATATTGACCACCACGGGGATATTGCGCTTGGCAGCGAGGTCGGACATCAACTCCATGATCTCCACCGAGGTCTTGGGGTCGAGTGAGGAAGTCGGTTCATCGGCCAGCAAAATTTCCGGGTGCTGCATCACCGCGCGTGCAATACCAACACGTTGCCGCTGCCCGCCGGAGAGACTGTCGGCGCGCTGATTGGCGAAGGCAGCGAGGCCGACAGTGTCGAGCAACGCATAGGCTTCATCGATATCGACTTGCGGAAACTTTCGCAGCCAGGCGTTGAACGCGGACATGTAGCCGAGCCGACCCGTGAGCAGATTCTCCATCACTGTCAGGCGCTCGACCAGGTTGTATTCCTGAAACACCATGCCGATTTTTCGCCGTGCCGCGCGCAACTCGGCACCTTTCAATTGTGCGAGGTCCTGTCCTTGAAACAATATTTTCCCGGCAGTCGGCTCGACCAATCCATTGATGCAGCGAATCAACGTCGATTTACCGGTGCCGGAAGGCCCGATGATGGCGGTGATGCCGACACCCGCGATATCAAGATCAATACCTTTCAATACCGGCACGCCGCGCTTGTATTCCTTCACCAGTCCGCGAATCTGCAGTGATCGATCGATGGTGCCGCTGCCCTCTCTCATCGCCCCGGCTCCCGCCTTTTTCCGTTGTCGCCATCGAACCCGGGTCGGCGGGACGCGGCGCCGCTGTTTTGCGCGACGTTGCGCACGGACTCAAAATCACGCTGGTAATTCAATGGCACGAAACGATCGGAGCCTTGAAATGCGGTTTTCAATTCCGGCGAAAACGCGTAGGAAAACGTACATGATTTAAGCTTGTCCACGAGGGCCGCATCAAGATCGTGCGCATGTACCATGCTGCCGGCTGGAAACGGTTTGCTTTTGTAAATGACACGCACCGCGTCTGGTTTGATCAGCCCACGCGAGCGCATGCGATCAAGCACATCATCGGCCACGGCAGCTGCATCGTAATCGCCGTTTATCACACCCATGATGGAGTTGTCATGCTTGCCGGAGTAGGTGACTTTGTAATCCTTGTCGGGTGTGAGGCCCTCAGCTGGAAACAGCGCGCGCGGCACCATGTTCCCCGAATTCGATGACGGCGCGGTATGCGCGACGCGCTTGCCTTTGAGGTCGGCGAGCTTTTTGAAGTTGCTGTCGTGCTTCACCAGCACCACCACGTGATAGGCGAGCAACGTGCTCGCGTCGCCTATGCCGGCATACGGCACCGCGCCGCCGACATTGACGGCGAATGGTGTATCGCCGGTTGCCAGCAACGAGAATTGAATGCGTCCCGAACGCAGCGCCTCGATCACCGCCGCACTCGAAAACACTTGCAGGAAGCGGGTTGGCCGTCCAAGGCATTGCGCCATGTGCGCCACGTACGGCGCCCACAATTTTTCATAAGCCGCCGTATCTTCCTGAGGCGAATAGCTCAGCATCAAAGACGCCGGGTTACGCCATTTTGTTTTATCTTTTGGCGCATCGGCAGTGAGGTCACGATCCTCATCGCAATAGAGCGGGCTCAAATCGCCGCGATACGGGCAGGGTTCGTCCGCCCACGCCGAGTGACTGGCAAGCACCAAACAGGCAACGGCAACGCAGCGAATCATTGTGCGCTTACGGCTTCTTTCCTTCTGCTGCCTTCTTCGCGGCTGCATCCGCTTCTTTTGCGGTCTGTTTGTCGTAGTTCGTGCGGTTGAAGGCTTCGCCCGATCCTTCGGCCACCTTGCGCACCACTTCCCAATCCTTCTGGAAATTCGCTGGGAAGAAACGATCCGCGCCATCGAAGGCTTTTTGCATTTCTGGTGTGAAACGGTAATCGGTAAAACACTTCACCATCTTTGCCGCAAGCGCGGGTTCGAGATCGTGTGCGTAGGCAAAACTGGAGGTCGGAAATTTCTGGCTTTTGTAAATGATGCGGAAATCGTCTTCCTTGATCTGGCCGCGCGACGCCATGCGGTGATACACGTCCGACGCAACGGCGGCGCCGTCATAGTCGCCGGAATTCACACCCATCACACTTTGATCGTGTTTGCCGGAAAACAATATCTTGTAATCCTTTTCCGGCGCGAGGCCTTCCGCAGGGAACAGTGCCATCGGTGCCATGTGGCCGGAGTTTGATGACGGCGCGGTGTGCGCGACTTTCTTGCCTTTGAGATCGGCGAGTTTCATGAAGGGTGAAGATTTCTTCACGATCACGATCAGGTTGTAGCCCTGGTATTCCTTTGCGTCGCCTTTGACCGCGAATGGCACGGCGCCGGCGAGATTGACCGCGAATGCCGTCGGGCCGGTGGAAAATCCACCGACATGCAGGCGCCCGGAGCGCATCGCCTCGATCTCGGCAGCATTCGATTGCACCTGATAGAACACCACTTTTTTGGCGAGACATTTGCCGAGCGCATCGGTAAACGGCGCAAAGATTTTTTCATAGACGGCAGGATCTTCCACTGGCGTGTAAGTGAACACGATGGTGTTCGGGTTCTTGAGTTTTTTCGGATCCTTCGGTGTATCCGCGACCAGATCCTTGTTCTCATCGCAGTACATCGTATCCAGATCGCCGCGGTGTTTGCATTCCTGCGCGATGGCCGATGATGCCGTAACGCTGATGAAGCACAACGCCGAGAGCCAGGTAGCGAGACGCATTGAATGGGAATTGAGCTGCATGCTTCACCTCATGAAAGTTGACCGATTCGCCCGAGGATTGTAGCAGTCGGACGTCGCGACGTGCGATGCGTTGCAGGCAAGAATCGGATAAGTTTTTCGCGGGGTCGGTACATTCCTGCGAAAATCATACGCGGCAGTGCGCAATTTATTCCAAGCCGCATCACAATCCCACTATTTTTGAAATTGGTGACATGAAATTGAGCCGCGTTTTGCCATCCCTGTTGTCCGCACTGCTTGCCGTCAGTGTCGTCAACATGGCGCTCGCCGCTACCGCCACCAGCCCGGCCAAACCCGCAGCGCCAGCAGGAGCGGATATTTATGATCCGACTCGCCCGCAGAGTGCACCCGCGATCGAGTTGCCGGCATCGCCGGCATCGATCGTGCCGGCGCGAAAACGCATTGGCCCCGTACCGGTACCTTCGCGCACCAAGTCCTTCCTCTGGGAAGTGAAATCGGCGACCGGGGTCGTCTGGTTGTTCGGCACGATTCACGTCGGCAAGCAAGCCTTTTATCCGTTGCCCGAAGTCGTGGAAACGGCGTTCGACCAATCCGCGAAACTGGTGGTCGAGGCTGATACTGGCAGTGCCGTGTCGGATGCCGAGATGCAAGCGCTCATCGGCTATGCGCCGCCAGACTCGCTTGCAAAACATTTGCCGAAGCCACTCTATGATCGACTCAAATCGCAGCTCAGCCGATTGGAGATGCCGGAAGATGCGGTGAAATCGATGAAGCCGTTTGTGGTCGGCGGATTGTTATCGGTGCTGGAATTTTCACGCCTCGGCTACGACATGAATCTCGGCGTGGACGCGTACCTGCTCGCGCGCGCGAAAGATGCCGGCAAACCCGTCGGCGAACTTGAGTCGATGACGGCGCAATTGAAAATGATGAATGCGATGCCCGCGAATTTGCAGGAAGATTTTCTCGACAATGCGCTCGCCACACTCGAATTGAAACGCTCACCCGAGCAAGTTACCGGTATTGTCAACGCGTGGCAAACCGGCGACACCACGTTGATGGCCGATGTGACGAGCGACGTGAATCGTGGCATGAAATCGACCGCGCAACTCGATAATCTTTTATTGCACGGCCGGCACGACGCGATGATGAAGAAGATCGAAGGCTACCTTGCCGCCAAAGCGACACACTTTGTCGCTGTCGGATCGTTGCATCTGATTGGGCCGCGCGGCTTGATTCAATTACTCAAGAACAAAGGTTACGAGGTCACACAAAAATGATGCAACATACGCCGCGTTCAGGCGGACAAATTCTCGTCGATCAATTGAAAATCCATGGCGTGACGCGGGCTTTCTGCGTTCCCGGCGAAAGCTATTTACCGGTGCTCGATGCGCTGTACGTGCACCGTGACGCGGTCGAACTCATTACCTGCCGGCAAGAAGGCGGTGCGGCGAACATGGCAGAGGCGCACGGCAAATTGACAGGCGCACCGGGCATCTGCCTGGTCACGCGCGGACCGGGTGCCACCAACGCATCCATCGGCGTGCACACCGCGTTTCAGGATTCGACGCCGATGATTTTATTTATCGGTCAGGTTGGCGGTGATTTCGTCGAACGTGAAGCGTTTCAGGAAATTGACTACCGCCGCATGTTTGGGCAAATGGCAAAGTGGGTCGCGCAGATTGATCGCGCCGAGCGAGTGCCGGAATTCATCGCGCATGCATTTCAGGTCGCCACCAGCGGGCGCATGGGGCCGGTGGTAC
>JAYTUX010000126.1:0-2302 GCA_043744315.1 Betaproteobacteria bacterium
TTGTAATTGGTCACATACGCACGTGTACCATCGGGCGTAAGCGCGACACCGACTGGGTACGCACCCACCGTGATCGTGGCCGTAATCGAAAGCGGCGACAGGTTGACCACGGAAACGGTGTTGGCATTGGCGTTGGCGACATAGGCTTTGGTCCCGGCGGGATTCACCGCAACCCCGATCGGGCCCACCCCCACTCTGATTACATTGCTTACTCCATGCGCCAACGCATCGACGACGCGCAATTCACCGTTGTCGAAATTGGTCACATAGGCGCGCGTGCCATCTGGATGGAACGCCACGCCATTGGGGCTGGTAGCCGTACTGAAACTGGTGAGCAGTGTGTTGGATGTGGTATCGATGACGCTTACATTGCTGCCGTTGAAGTTCGGCACATATAGTCGCGTACCCGCCGGATTGATGGCGATGGCGACCGGATAGTTGCCCACCGTAATCGACTTGCTGACGGTGTTGGTCGCCGTATCGATGACGGAGACCGTGTTGTCGCCGGAATTGACAATATAGGCGTGGCTGCCATCGGGATGCACCGCCACTGCGGAAGCGCGAGTGCCAACCGCCACATTGGTGACGACCGTGTTGGCGAGGGTGTCGATTACAGTCGCGTTGCTGCTGCCCAGCTCGAAATTGGCCACATAGGCACGGGTGCCGGCAGGATTGAGGGCGATGCCGTTCGGTGTGGAGCCGGTGGGAATCGTGGTGACCGGCAAGCCGGTCGCGACATCGATTACCGCCACACCCTGGCCGGTCGCGACATAGACAAACGGCGACGCCGTCGCCGCAGTCACGAACAAGGCAGCGATTGAGCATACGCCTGCAAAGCGACCGGCACGCCAAAAGAACTTCCAGGGTCGAAATTGCTGGCTTGTGCGCTGCCGCAAGTATTGCCGCATTCGTTGCAGTTCCATACGCCACCCCGTTTCCGTGAAATAGATTGTTCCAATCTGTAGAACGGAATGCGCGGGCATTCCCCGCCATGCTCGTCGTAAGCGTGACGCGAATGGCGAGGATGGCAACCACAATCCTCATTAATTCCCGGTCAACGGAAAACACCAGCGCCTTCCCGCCAGCGCAACGCAGGCAGAAGGTCACATGGGAACTGGTTTTTTGCGTCTTTGTTGAATGCGTTGCGCTCCGTACGTGCGCAAAGGCAGATTTCCTACCATGCTCGAAACGATAGAGTGCCTATCTTTGCTGCCTGTGCAGAAAAATCACTTCCGCAAAACATTCAAACTCGCTTATTGGCGGGCCTCTCCGAGCATAAATGCGCCAGAGACCGCACCAGTGCTGGAGTTTATGCATAGAGCCGCTGCGACGAACGATGAAAGTCCGGCCGCGCGACCTTTCGACCGGCCGAGCAATTTGCCGCCTCCCTACTTGGCGTACTTCTTTTCCATTTCCTTGGTGAAGGTGTCGCGTTCCTTCGGGGACATATTGGCAACGTCGGCGGTACCGCTGCCGGTCAGGGCTTTCATCATCGCCTCGGCCTGTTGTTGCTCGCTCGCACCACTTTTTTTCGACTGGCGCGCGACACCAGCAGTGGCCGCAGTTACCGCAGCCGCTTGCCGCTTGGCATCGTTAATACCGGCGTTGTAAATCGCCTCGACCTCGGCATCGGATTTGCCGACCGCGTCCTTGCCCATGTCCTTGCGCAAGGCTTGCACCCGCGCACCGCGAATTTTCTCGTCGTTTTCGGCCTTCTTTTTTGCGGCGCGCGCGCGCTCGACCGCCGCTGCCTTCTTGAACTGCGGCGAGTTCGGATCGTCGAGCGGATCGTAATCGGCGTGTGCATTGGCTGAGAGCAACGCGGCAAGGAGGGTAAATGCGATGAGTTTTTTCACGGTGAACCTCGTTCGATGACCGGCACTGATGGGCACCCAATGCACCCATACCTCCTCGAACGGAATCCCGGCGGAAATCCCGCCATCGGCGATTAATAAGACGCCGCCATGCTACCGATCAGCCCCCGACCTAACCACGCGTGTCATCAACGCATCGCATTTTTTCAATTCGCTGTCGTTCTTTTCAATGGACATCGCCGCGTTACGCCCATCCATCCCGCCCGCCGCCAGCGCTCGCGGGAAACATTCGTGCTAGGTCGAGCGTACGCGCGGTGAAAGCAGGCTAGCCTGATTTTGCCAGCTGACCTCGGCAGTGCGACAGGCCATCAGACGTTTTAGTCATGCTCACCTCGTCGCGCGTCGGGAATTTAGCCGCACGCAACTCATCGCCAAAGGCGACCGAATCTGCCAGCAACGCGCAAGCCTCGCGAAGCGTGTCAACGCGC
>JAYTUX010000127.1:0-2301 GCA_043744315.1 Betaproteobacteria bacterium
GTGGCGGGTCTCCCCGCATTCAATCTTTGTGAATCTGGTCAGGTCGGGAACGAAGCAGCCACAGCGAAGTAATTGAAGTGCCGGGGGTCAGGCTCGCCAAGAATTCCGGCGGTAGCGCCATGTTGTTGGGTTTGCGGCAATTGCGCGCAACCCATTGACGAAGCGATGCGGCGGCAAAAATCTGTTTGACGTTTCCGCAGCAGTGGTCGAAACCAGTTCCGAACCCATGGCACATCAAGTCCTCGCCCGCAAATGGCGCCCACGCAATTTTTCCGACGTGATCGGCCAGGATCATGTCGTGCGGGCGCTTTCGAACGCGCTGTCATCGGGCCGCATTCACCACGCGTATCTTTTCACCGGCACGCGCGGTGTTGGCAAAACCACGCTCGCGCGAATTCTGGCGAAATCGCTCAATTGCGAAACAGGAGTGACCGCCACGCCCTGCGGGATTTGCGCAGCATGTGTCGATATTGATGCCGGGCGATTTGTCGACCTGCTCGAAGTCGACGCCGCTACCAATACCAAAGTCGATGAGATGCGTGAACTCCTCGAAACCGCCCAATACGCGCCGGTCTCGGGGCGCTATAAGGTCTACATCATTGACGAAGTTCACATGCTCTCGAAGTCGGCGTTCAATGCGATGCTGAAAACGCTGGAAGAGCCGCCAGGGCACGTCGAATTTATTCTTGCGACAACGGATCCGCAGAAGTTGCCGATCACGGTACTTTCGCGTTGCTTGCAATTCAATCTAAAAAATCTGCCGCCGCCATTGCTGGTCGCGCAATTATCAAAAATCCTCGCTGCTGAAGGCGTCGGTTTTGAGGCGCCGGCGCTGGAAATGCTGGCGCGCGCGGCCGAAGGCAGTGTGAGAGATTCCTTGTCGTTGCTCGATCAGGCGATCGCCTTTGGCGCAGGCTCAGTGGGTGCTGACAATGTGGCGGCGATGCTTGGTGCGCTCGATCAGAGTTACTTGTTTTCGATCATGGAATGTGTCGTGGACGGCGACGCAAAGCGTCTGATCAAGGAAATTGAGCAATTGGCTGCACGCAGTGTGTCATTCGATATCACATTGAAAGAGTTGGCGAGTCTGTTGTCGCGGGTGGCGCTCGCGCAAAGTGTCGGCAGCGAAGGTGTCGAAACGCCGGACGGCGAAAAAATTCTCGGAATTGCGAATCGAATGAAACCCGCGCAAGTTCAGCTTTTTTATCAGATCGCGTTGCTGGGGCGACGCGATTTGTCGCTCGCACCCGATGAACAATCCGGATTCACGATGACGCTGTTGCGTATGTTGGCTTTCGCCGCGGATACGAACGTCACCAATACAGAGAAGAATCCTGCAGCCACGTGTGCCGCACAATCACGCGCCGACGCGGGGCGTGCGATGGCGGCAACAATGAGCTCAACCTATTCGGTGGAAAGTAAACAGACCAGTATTGGCGCGCAATCCAGGCCAAAAATGCTCGAAACGCCAATATCCACGCGGACTTCTCCAGAGCAATACCATGGTGCCGAGACAATGGCGCAGGAAACGCCTGCCCCGTTCAACGGCAATTGGCCTGCCTTTGTGTCGAGTTTAAATCTGGTTGGACTCGCCGGCATGCTGGCCAAGCAGTGCGAGTTCAAATCTTTTAACAACGGTGTGCTAGAACTGGTGTTACCAAGCACGCATCGGCACCTTGCCGACAAGTCATATCAGGAAAAACTCAAGGCGGAACTGACGCCGCGTCTCGGCGCGAACGTCCGATTGAATATTATCATCGGTGGAATTGTCGGCACTAGCCTCGCGGCGCATGAGGATCGCGAAAGATCGCAGCAACAACTTGCCGCGGAAGCAGAGATCGATGGCGATCCATTTATCAAACAACTGAAGCAGGACTTCGGCGCAGATGTGGTGCGTTCGTCGATTCGTCCCGCGAATTCATAATCTACACGACAAAGGCAAAACCATGATGAAGGGCGGATTGGGCGGACTGATGAAGCAGGCCCAGCAGATGCAGGAGAATATGAAGAAAATGCAGGAGCAATTGGCCCATATGGAAGTCGAGGGTCAATCCGGCGGTGGAATGGTCAAAGTGTTGATGACATGCCGCAACGATGTTAAGAGGGTATCGATCGACCAGAGTGTGATGGACGACCGTGAAATGCTTGAAGATTTGATTGCCGCGGCGGTAAACGACGCGGTGCGAAAGGCGGAAGCGACAACGCAGGAGAAGATGGGCGGTTTCACATCCGGACTCAATCTGCCGCCTGGCATGAAATTGCCCTTTTAGCTTGTGCGTTTGCTTTTCACGGTTCCGAAAT
>JAYTUX010000128.1:0-2297 GCA_043744315.1 Betaproteobacteria bacterium
ATCAATGCCCAGTGATTGTTTAACTTCCGGGGTCAGCCCAATCGTTTTCGCGCCGCGCGGATGGATTCCACCGCCTTTGGAAAGTAGCGAAGCGTTGAAATCCTCCCAACTGGAGCGTGGCAAATTAAACATGCGTTCGCGCTCTTTGAATGTTTTTGCCGCGTCGGGATTCGGATCGAGAAAAATGTGCCGGTGATCGAACGCGGCAACGAGGCGAATATGTTTCGACAGCAACATGCCATTGCCGAACACGTCGCCCGACATGTCACCCACGCCGCAGACCGTAAAATCGGTGGTCTGCGTGTTGATGTTCATTTCGCGAAAATGCCGCTTGACGCTTTCCCATGCGCCTTTCGCGGTGATACCCATTTTCTTGTGGTCGTATCCGGCCGAGCCGCCCGACGCAAACGCGTCGGCGAGCCAATGGCCATATTCGATGCTGATCGCGTTCGCGTAATCGGAAAACGTCGCCGTGCCTTTGTCGGCGGCCACCACCAGATAGGCGTCATCCGCGTCATGGCGTATCACGGCGACAGGTGGCACGACCTTGCCTTTGACGAGGTTATCGGTGATATCCAGCAAGCCGCGCAGGAATGTCTGATAGCAGGCGATACCTTCTTTCAGATACGCTTCGCGATCGCTTGACGGAGGCGCTGCCTTTAGCACAAATCCGCCTTTCGAGCCCACTGGCACAATGACGGCGTTTTTGACCATCTGCGCTTTCATCAGGCCCAGCACTTCGGTGCGGAAATCCTCCGGGCGATCTGACCAGCGCAGGCCACCGCGCGCAACCTTGCCGCCGCGCAAATGTATGCCCTCGACGCGCGGCGAATAGACAAATATCTCGAATAACGGACGCGGTGCCGGAAGCTCCGGCACTTTCGCCGAATCAAACTTGAACGACAGATAGGACTTTCGCTTACCCGCAGTGGGAGTTTGGTAAAAATTGGACCGCACCGTCGCAAGAATTACACTCAAGTAGCGGCGCAAGATGCGGTCTTCATCCGCGTTGGCAACGGCGTCCAGTGCGGTCTCAATAGCACTCACGCCGAGCTTCATCATTTCTGCGCGGTCGACGTGGAGCGCGGGATTGAATCGCGAATGAAATAATTCCACCAGTTCGCCGGTGATACCCGCGTGGTTGGCGAGCGTATTTTCGATGTACTGCTGGCTGAAATTGAACCCAGTCTGTTTCAAATATTTTGCGTACGCGCGCAGCATGACGATCTCGTCCGCCGCAATGTGTGCCGCCAGCGTCAGGCGATTGAAACCATCGTTCTCGACTTCCTTTGCCCAGATTCGAGCGAATGCATTCTCGAATTTCGCCTTGATTTCTTCGAGATGGAAAGCGACTTCCATCGGCGAGAGTGAAAAATCGTGAATGTGCACAGCCGGCGCATTGTGGCGTGCGATCACATATGAGCGCTCGCCTTCAACACGCACGCCCATATTCTCCAGCATTGGCAACGAACTCGATAGCGCCACCGGTTTGCCGAGTTGATACAAGCGAAAACGCAGCGCACGCCGCGCACGCTCACCCGGTTGCGGATAGAGCGACATCGCGATGGGCATGTCGGCCGTAATCGTGCGCACGGCCATAAAATCCGCGACTGCCTGTTCGGCGCCGGTGTCTTCGGTGTAGCCGACTGGAAAAGGCAATACGAATTCCCGGCGCGCATCGTTGGCGGCGTCTTCGCCCGCCGTTTTGATCAATCGCTCGAATACACCTTCTTCCCAACGCCTCACCGCTGCCACCACTTCCGCTTCCAGCGATTTGAAATCAGTCACCGCTTCGGCAGCGGGCGAGGTGCGCACCAGCATGTGAATACGTGCCAGCACCGATTCAGACAATTGCACATTGAATTCGGCGCTGATGCCTTTGAATGCGCGCTTGAGAATCTCCTGCAATTTCACCCGGACTTCGGTGTTGTAATTTTCGCGCGGCAGGTAAATGAGGCAGGAATAAAAACGCGCATAGATATCGCGGCGCACGAATAATTTGGTGCGCGCCCGCTCACCGAGGCGCAGCACGCCCATGGCGGTGTCGAACAAATCGTCTTCGCCGATCTGGAACAATTCATCGCGCGGCCAGTTATCCAGAATAGAATACAAATTCTTGCCGGAGTGGCTGGAATGCGGGAAGCCCGCGCGATCCATGACGCGCTGAATTTTCTGGCGCAACAATGGTATCTGCTGCGGGTTTTCGTGATAGGTCGAAGACGTATAGAGGCCGATGAAACGCCGTTCGCCAATCACATGTCCATCGCTATCGAAGCGTTTCACACCAACGTAATCAA
>JAYTUX010000129.1:0-7476 GCA_043744315.1 Betaproteobacteria bacterium
GCGGGGAATTTTGCCAACATGGCCACCAACACAATTTCGGAATTGCCCGGGAGAATGGTGGCTGAGACAAAGGCGGAAACTAAGAGGCCCCATAGGCCAGCGTCAGACGAGAACTCAAACACAAGCGTTGACGCGCAGTTTAGCGGTTTTATGTTCCAAAACCCGCGCCAATTCTAGACTCTCACCAGCTGATCAACTGCGATGAGTGCGTTCGCCGCGATGTCCGGCCGGTTTCGCAGCACGGCGTAATGTGGGGTGAAATCGGGCGCGGTCGCGTCGAACAATTCCTGGAAACTGTCGATGACGAAATAGGTTTCCTGAAACGTATCGATCTTGTATTTCGACTGCATCACGCGCAGCAATTCGAAGCGGACGCGATGAGGCTTCGGGCTTTCGATGCAATACGGCAATTCTCCGGCCGACGACAAAATGCCTGCGCCATAGGCACGCAATCCTGTTGGCGTGCGGATCAAACCAAATTCGACTGTGTACCAGTACAAGCGCGCAAGGTAATCGAGTGCGTTCAAGCCCTTCGCCTTCACGCCGCCCTTGCCATACGCTTCAAGATAATCGGCGAACACATTGTTGAACAACAGCGGTACGTGGCCGAAAAAATCGTGAAAAATATCCGGCTCGACAATGTACTCAAATTCTTCCGGGCTGCGCAGCCACACTGAGACAGGAAATCGGCGATTCGCCAGGTGCGTGAAGAAGACATCGTCCGGCAACAATCCCGGCACGGCAACCAATGTCCAGCGCGTGGCCGGAAACAGTTTCGCGTTGATCGCGTCGAAACGCGGAATGCCCGCACCGAAATTCAGCGCGCCGAGGATATCGATAAATTCATCGCAGGCGTATTTGGGTATCAACGCCGATTGGCGCGCGTACAGGCGTTTCCACAACTCCTGTTCTTCATTCGAGTAGCGCGAATAGTCCTGCTCGACCGTGTAGTCCGGCCGCATCTTTGAATAATCGCCGCGCAGGGCGTGATCGGTTTGACCGGCCACTATTTGAGACCGGCATTGACCACGCGGTTCTTGATCGAGCCGAAGATCGTCTCGCCGTGATGATCGAACATGTCGATTTCAATCTCGTCGCCGAATTTCAGGAACTCTTCTTTGGCCGCACCCAATTCCACTTGTTCGACCAAGCGCTTTTCCATGATGCAGGCGTAGCCGGTGGTTTTGTCGTGGTTCGAGACGGTGCCGGAACCGATCAATGTGCCCGCTTTCAAGGGCCGCGTTTTGGCCGCGTGCGCGATCAGGTCATAGAGTGAAAATGTCATGTCATCGGCCGCGTTGGGATTGCCGAACCATTGGCCGCGCACGTGGCAGACGAGGCGATAATCGACCTTGCCCGCGCCTTTTTCATCACTCCATGCACCGCCCAATTCATCCGGTGTCACAGCGACAGGCGAGAGCGCATTGAGGCCTTTTCCGTTCACAAAACCGAAACCCTTTTGCAATTCGGCAGGGATCAATCGGCGATAGGAAATATCGTTGATCAGCACCACCAGGCGCACCGCGAGCGCCGCTTCCGCCGGTGTTGCGCCCATTTTAACGTCGCCCGTGATGACGCCAACTTCACCTTCCAGGTCCGCACCCCAATCCTCGGAAATGATTTCGATGTCGTCACGCGGTCCGAGCATCGAATCGCCGCCGCCTTGATACATGAGCGGCTCGGTGTAAAAACTCTCCGGCACTTTGTCGTTGCGTGCGCGTCGCACTCGCTCGACATGTGAAAGGTAGGCCGAACCATCGAGCCATTGATGCGTGCGCGGCAACGGTGCCGCCAGCCGGTTCTCGGCAAGTGCTTTCTGAAAATCGACGATCGGCCGGCTGGTGCCAGCGTCAATCGCCTCGAATTCATTCAGCAATTGTGCCTCGACATGTCGCCAGTGTTCGAGTGCATATTGCATGGTTGGGGCGATATCCAGTACCGACACCGCACGCGTGAGGTTTTCGTTGACGAGCAAGAGTGAACCGTCGCGGGTGGGGCCCTTTAGGGAAGCGAGTTTCATCTAGATTTACCTTTCATTCAATGTGCTTCGATACGCAAGGCGTACCCTGTCCTGAGTGAGTCGAAGGATCAGCACGAACGGTGACTGGGTATAGGTTCCCAAAACCCCGTTCGCCCTGAGGTATCGAAGGGCATTCACTTCAGATACTCCGGCAACGGATTGTTTGTACCCCATGCCAATCTTTGTACTTCCTTCCAATCCCCCCGCATCATTGCTTCTTACTTCTTCCGACTCTAACCCTTGATGCGCAATTCCATTTCCAAGGCCTCTGCACGCGAAACGAATTGTTCGGACAAAACCAAAGTCACTGGCAAACGCATCACAGTGTACGCGGCGGACTTTCCTTCCGAATGCTGACCCAAGCGCGATTCTAAATTGTCGGTGTGCCCTGTGTAATAGCAGCCGTCAATGCACTGAAGGATATATACCCAAAAGGACATTCGCGATTGACTTCTGTCCTTCGATACCTCAGGGCGAACGGTTAGTTGTTAACTTCGGCAGCCTGAAAACCCGCCCACGCCGAATCGTAATCTTTTTGCAACGCTGATGTATTCATCGCAAACCCGCTCGGCTCAAACACATAGCGGCTCTCAAACATGAATGCCAATGTATTCCCTTGATGCACCGGCATCAACACTTCATTCGACGCTTTGTGAAACGTCGCCTGATCCGGGCCATGCGCGGAAAAACAATTGTGCAACGATCCGCCGCCAGGCAAAAACCCGGACGCTTTCGCGTCATAGGTGCCGTGGATCAGGCCCATATATTCGCTCATGAGATTGCGATGAAACCACGGCGGGCGGAAGGTGTGTTGGGCCACCATCCAGCGCGGCGGAAAGATAACGAAGTCGACATTTGCGGTGCCCGGCGCCTCGGAGGGCGACGTGAGCACCGTAAAAATCGACGGGTCGCAATGATCGAACGAAACGCTGTTGATCGCATTGAATAGCGTCAAATCATATTTGTAGGGCGTGTAGTTGCCATGCCATGCGACAACATTGAGCGGTGAGCCGGGTACCGTGTAGCGCCACAAACGGCCGCCGAATTTGGCGACGATCTCCGTCGGCCCGGCGACATCCTCGAACCAAGCGACCGGCACCAAGAAATCGCGCGCGTTGGCGAGGCCGTTGGAACCGATTGGGCCGAGTTCTGGCAATCGCAGCGGTGCGCCATAATTCTCACAAACGTAGCCACGCACCTCGCCGGAAATTTCCACGCGAATCTTTACGCCGCGCGGTATTACCGCGATCTCACCCGGCTCCAATTCGATGATACCGAATTCAGTTTTGAGCGAGAGAGGGCCTTGCTGCGGAACGATCAACAATTCGCCGTCCGCATTGTAAAAACAGCGCGTCATCGAGGTGTTGGCGGCATAGATATGCACCCCGACGCCACGCTGCAACGACGCATCTCCGTTGGTGGCGATGGTAATCAGACCATCAATAAAATCGGTGGGCAGCGCAGGCATTGGCAGCGGATCCCAGCGCAGCCGATCCGGCGGCGCAGGAACTTCACGGTTCGGGCCGGTGCGAAGGTTGCGATTATCGATCGCGACAAACGCCGAATGCTCGGCGGAGGGCCGCAGACGGTATTGCCACGAGCGCAAATTCTCTGCGCGCGGCGCAGTGAAGGCGCTGCCGGAAACTTGTTCCGCATACAAACCAAACGCAACTTTCTGCGGCGAATTCTGGCCCTGCGGCAATGCACCGGGAATCGCTTCGGTCGCGTGTTCGTTGCCGAAACCGGATAGGTACTTGTTCGACGTCATCGTCAAATCACCCCGCGTGCAATCTGGTCGGCTTCTATCGCTTCAAACAACGCGCGGAAATTGCCTTCGCCAAAGCCTTCGTTGCCCTTGCGCTGAATGACTTCAAAGAAAATTGGGCCGATGACCGTATCGGTGAAAATTTGCAGCAGTTTGTCTTCCTTCGATTCCTTGTCGAGGCCTTCGCCATCGATAAGGATTTTATTTTTCTTGAGCCGTGCCACGTCTTCGCCATGGTTCGGCACGCGCTGATTGATCGAATCGAAATACGCGTCGGGTGTGTCGAGAAATTTCACGCCGCGTCCACGCAAGCTCTCCACCGTTTCATAAATATTTGAACACGCAAGCGCGATGTGCTGAATGCCTTCGCCGTTGTACGCGTCCAGATATTCCTGGATCTGCGATTTTTTATCCGATGGCTCGTTGATCGGGATGCGAATTTTTCCGCAGGGGCTGGTGAGCGCGCGCGAGGTCAGGCCGGTCTTTTTGCCCTTGATGTCAAAGTAACGAATCTCGCGGAAATTAAATAGCTTGCCGTAAAACTCGGCCCAGGTATCCATGCGGCCTTCATAGACGTTGTGCGTAAGGTGATCGACGTATTCAAGGCCGACGCCTTTCGGATCCGGATCCGCTCCCGGCACCGGCACAAAATCGACATCGTAAATAGTTCGCGGGCCGTAGCGATCGATCAAATACAACAATGAACCGCCTATACCTTGAATCGCGGGAATATTCAATTCCATCGGGCCGACCGGGCCGTCGTAAGCCTTCGCTCCCAATTGGACGGCGCGCTTGAAAGCGGCCGCCGCATCCTTGACGCGAATACCGAACGCGCACGCCGACGGGCCATGCACGCGCGCGAAGGATTGCGCGAAGGAATCGGGCTCGGCATTGACGATGAAATTGATGCCGCCCTGCTTGTAGAGCGTGACACGTTTGCTGCGGTGGCGCGCGACCGCGGTGAAGCCCATCCCCTCGAACAAGCGTCCCAGTGCCTCAGTATCGGGGGCGGTATATTCGACGAATTCAAAACCGTCGGTGCCCATCGGGTTGTCAAACAAATCCATGATCGTCTCCTGCTGCATGGCCGGTGAAACCGGCGTTCAAAAAACAGCGTATAAATAAGGGGTCGGTTCGCGATTGCGCGCGTGAGGCCAATCGGAATGCTGTGTTGATCGGGCGCAAAGCGGAGTTGTCATCGCGCCACCACAATCGGGCGTCGCGCTATGAAAAGTGCGGCAGCGCGGGGGAACCGCGGCGTTTGACGACGATCCAAATCTCGGCACGAAACGCGCAATGGCGAATCGTGTCATGTTGGAAATCATGGTGTGATTCGTGTAATGAAATCAGGAGGTGTTCCATGCGACATAGTTTACTCGCTTCCATTTTTGCCGCAACTTTCGTGCTCGTGTCCGGTTGCGCAACGCTTGCCGAGCGCGAACCCGCGCGCCCGCCGCTCACATTGGGGCAAATTGTCGATCTGGCCAAGCAAGGCAAAGAGGCACCGGCCATCATCGAAGAAATCAAACAGACCCATGCGGTTTACGACGTAACGGCTTCGCAATACGCGAAATTGTCGCGCGACGGCGTGCCAGATGCGGTGCTGGATTACATGCAGCAAGGCCAAATCAGAATGGCCGAACGTGCCGGACGCCGTGAAGCGCGGCGCGATTTGTGGCTGTATGGCCCCGGCTGGCCCGGCTATGGTTCGATTTGGTATCCGCGCTCTTACTATGTCTGGGTGCATGGGCGACCGTTTCCTTATAGCTGGTAGGGGCGGTCATTGATGACATAAAGGTCTAATACGGGCGCGGCATTTGACGGGATTGCGGCTTAAGAGCCGCGCCGATGCTTGAGTTTTGCCAGTGCAAAAACTTGCTGTCATCCTGAGTAACGCGAAGGATCTTGCTGTAGCGGCGAGATCCTTCGCGTTGCTCAGGATGACAATTTGATTTTGTTGCTCGTGGTCGTATGATCGCGTGGTCACAGATCAATTCGGCCATGTTCGGCCGAAATTGCGCCAGAGCATTCACGAGGAGAAATCAATGAGAAAAGAAGCGAACGAATTTGCCACTCACATTTCCAGCAAGATTTTGCGTTTGATCGTTGCTGCGGCAATCGCAGTATTTACCTTCTGCGGGGCCCAAGCCTTTGCCCAAACTGCAACGAACTACCCCAACAAACCGATCAAAATCGTCGTGCCTTTCCCCCCTGGCGGTGCCACCGATATCCTCGCGCGCGCCATCGGCTTCGAGTTGCAAAAAGCCTGGGGCCAGAGTGTTGTCATCGAAAACAAGCCCGGCGCAGGCGGCAATACCGGTGCCGATCTCGTCGCGAAATCGCCGCCCGACGGCTACACCCTGGTCATGGCCACCGTCGGTACACACGCGATCAATATGAGCCTGTACACAAAGATGCCCTACGACGCGGTCAAGGATTTCGAACCGATCGTGCTGGTCGCCGGCGTGCCGAATTTGCTGGTGGTACACCCATCCGTTCCCGCCAAAACGGTGAAAGAATTAACCGCGCTTGCAAAGGCACAGCCGGGAAAATTGAACGTCGCCTCCAGTGGCAATGGCACCTCGATCCATCTCGCCGCCGAGCTCTATAAACAAATGGCGGGCGTGGACATCCTGCATGTCCCGTACAAAGGCAGCGCACCTGCCGTCGCAGATTTGCTCGGCGGGCAGGTGCAGATGATGTTCGACAACATGCCGGTCTCGTTGCCGCATGCCAAGGCCGGAAAACTACGCGCGTTGGCGGTCACCAGCCTCAAGCGCTCGCCTGCGCTACCCGATGTGCCGACGATGGACGAAGAAGGCTTGAAGGGGTTCGATGCGACCTCGTGGTTTGGTCTGCTGGCCCCGGCCGGCACGCCAAAAGATATTATCGCCAAGCTCAATGCAGCGTCCGTGGCCGCACTGGCAACGCCCGACATGCGCGAACGCCTTGCCGCGCAAGGAGCAGACCCCGTCGGTAACACGCCGGACCAATTCGCGGCGTTCATCAAAGCCGAGATTGAGAAATGGGCGAAGATTGTGAAGGCGTCGGGCGCCCGCGTTGATTGACGAATCGATTTTGCGGCAGGATTTTAAACCGCGCTAATTGATCTTGAATTCCCCAAAACTGGCACCGCCACCACCCGCTTTTGGTGGCGGGGGCACGCCATCTTTATGTGCGATCACCATACCGGAATTGCCGATCAGGAGTGATAAGTTGGTCGATGAATCGGCGTTGGTGAGGCCTTCTTCGACAGTGATTTTTTCGGTACGGATCAAGCGGAACAAATCCTGCTCAAACGTCTGCGAACCCGGCGTAAGCGATTTTTCCATCGCCTCCTTGATCTCACCGACTTTGCCTTCGGAAATCAATTCCGCGATGTTGGTGGTGTTCATCAGCACTTCCACTGCCGCGTTGCGTCCGCCTTCAACGTTTTTGACGAGCCGCTGCGAGATGATGCATTTCAACGAGACGCCGAGATCGGAAAGCAATATCGCGCGCTGATCAAGTGGGAAGAAGTTGATGATGCGGTTCAGCGCGTGGTAGCTGTTGTTGGCGTGTAAGGTTGCCAGGCAAAGATGACCCGAGAGCGCATACATCATCGCGCTTTTCATGGTCTCGATATCGCGGATTTCGCCGACCAGAATCGCGTCGGGTGCCTGCCGCATGGCGTTGCGCATGGCTTCGTGAA
>JAYTUX010000130.1:0-7465 GCA_043744315.1 Betaproteobacteria bacterium
CAACGACATCAAGGTGCAGATCAATGGCAATGTCCACGCCAATAGCGGCGAGATGTCGGCTGCAATTGCGGCGGCCGGTTCCGGCATTGTGCTGGAGCCGGATTTTGTCGTCACGCCATGGTTGGAGACGGGAAAATTGGTGGAAATTCTGAAAAACTTTCGGCCGCCACCGTCAAATATTTATGCGATCTACCCGAGCCGCCGGCATTTATCGGCCAAGGTGCGCACGTTTGTCGATTTCCTGAGCACGCACTTTGCGGATGCGCGCGCGTCGAATTAGTGTTTTGCACCGACTTGTTGCATGCGCGCTTCCGTCAGGGCGTCATCGAGTGAAGAGCGCAAATTTTCTTCCCCCAGCCGCTTGATAAAACCGCTGCGGCGCATGATCGACAGCGGCTGTTCGTTGGCACCGCCAATAAGCATTCGGCCATTGCTGCGCATGACACGATCATGCACACTTTCGAGTGCGTCCATGGCGGTGGTGTCGATATTGATCACGTTATGAACGTCGAGGATCAGGACATCCGGCAACGGACGTGTCGGGTCGAGCAAGAATTCAAGCTTGGTGACCGAGCCAAAAAAAAGTGAACCGAACAAGCGATAGGCGCCGATGCGCCGTCCATCCGCCAATGTCGTTTGCTCGGGCGGCAACGCAATGTCATCTATCTTGGTCAGTGACGAAATGCGATAAATGAAAAACAGGCTTGATAGCACCAGTCCGACTTCCACGGCAACGACCAAATCAAATATCACGGTCAACAAAAATGTCGACAGCAGTGTGGTGCGATAGAACATCGAGAACTGTTTGAGTCGCGCGAATTGCCGCCAATCGCCCATGCTATACGCGACCCACACCAAAATCGCCGACAGCGCCGCTAACGGAATATTCACTGCAAACGGTGCGGCGACAACAATGATCAGCAACAACACCAGCGCATGAACCATGCCGGCCACTGGAGACCTCGCACCGGCACGCACGTTGGTCACGGTTCGGGCAATGGTGCCGGTGGCGGCAATGCCGCCAAAGAACGGCGAAAAAAAATTGGCAACCCCTTGCGCCATCAACTCCTGATTGGGGTCGTGCCGGTCGCGAATCATGCCATCGGCAACGCGCGCGCACAGCAGCGATTCGATTGCGCACAAGAGCGCGATGGCAATGGTCGGCGCGACCAGGTTTCGTGCGGATTCCCACTCAAACGCGGGCAACGACGGCATCGGCAGGCCAGACGGCAGTGTGCCAAATTTGCTGCCAATGGTCTCGACCGGCAAATGAAATAGCCAAACTGCAATCGACCAGACCACGAGAACCACCAAAGTCGACGGCAGCTTCGACATGATGTGCGCCCACCGATTGGGCTGCGCTTTATACGCGACCGGCCACCATAAAATGAGAAGCAGCGACGAGGCACCAATGGCAAAGGCCATCCAATTGACGGTATGAATCGCATCGGCAATCACCGACAGCAACGAGAAAAAATTGGACGGCACTTTGGGAATTGCCAGCCCCAAGAAATCCTTCACTTGTGAGACGCCGATGATGATGGCGATGCCCGCCGTAAAGCCGATGACAATGGAGACCGGAATGAATCGCACCAGACTGCCAAGCTTTAACGCGCCCATCGCGAACAACAGCACGCCCGACATCATGGTGGCGATCAGCAGATTGGCAACACCGTATTTTTCAGCAATGCCGTAGAGCAGCGCCACAAACGCGCCCGCCGGGCCACCGATCTGCACCCGCGAACCACCCAAGGCGGAGATGAGAAATCCGCCAACGATCGCGGTCACGATGCCTTGTTCCGGACGCACGCCGGAGGCAATACCGAACGCCATCGCAAGCGGCAGTGCAACGACGCCAACCGTCAGTCCGGCCGCGAGATCATGGCTGAAATCGTCGCGATGGTAGGTTTTTACATGCGTCAACAAACGCGGCTTGAATCGAAACGCCTTGAACGCGTCCAGCAGTTTGGCGATGAATGGGTTCAAGTTACGTTGCCAGATGGGAGAAAGACTTCAGCTTGCGACCAAGAGAACGTGCCAATCGATTATAGGCTCCGGGGCACCGTGGGGGTGGCCATATCAGAAGGTAAAACTCCTTTATGGGTGCGGCTTCTCAGGTGTTTTCGGCCTGAAACGCGCGCCGGTGCTAGTAACTTCGCAATTCGTTTACTTGCTCGCCGCACCATTGGCGGCATAAACCGCATTTAACATCGCATCCAGCGCCGCCTGCGCAAACACCGCATTGGGGCTGTTGATCATCATCACCACAATCCAGCGCTGTCCTTTTGCGTCGAGCACGTAGCCGGCAATGGCTTTCGAATCATTCAGGGTACCGGTCTTGATGTGCGCCTGCCCCGCGATCGATTCCGATTTTGCGCGCCGCCGCATGGTGCCGTCCACACCCACCAGCGAGAGCGACGACATCAGTTCCGGCATGACGCTCGATTTCCACGCGGCGTCGAGCAATTGCGCCAAGGTCGCGGCGCTGATGCGCTCGGTTCTTGAGAGTCCGGAGCCGTTGTCCAGATTCAATTCCGGCGCGGCGATGTTTTTTTTCGTCAGCCAGTCGCGGATGATCTGCGTGGACGCCGCCTGATTGCCGGGCGGCTTGTCGAGTTCCGCCGAGAGTGTAAGAAACAGTTGGCGCGCCATCACATTGTTGGAATATTTGTTGATGTCGCGAATCGCGTCGGCCAACGGCGGGGATTCGGCGGTCGCAATCAGGCGCGCCTCGGCGGGCGCGGGTGCGAGCTTGACGGCACCGTTCCACACGCCGCCAATATCTTTCCACATGTCGGCAAATACGCCGCCGACAAATCGCGCGTGGTCCAGAAGCGAAATATTCCAGGCGCGCTCACCGCAACGCTTTGAATATTGTCCGGTGAACGTGACCTTCAATTTTATCGGCGACGGTGTTTGAATATCGGTGAGCACGCGGTCGCGCCATTCGCCGCACGGACCATCGATCAACTTCACGCGGTTGACTATTTCAAGTTGCGCGGGGCGCACGTCCGGCGAAATCGATACCAATTTGTCATCCACACTGGGCGCAAAAAAGAACCGCACGGTTTTGAAATTAAGCAACAGCGGATCGGGACCAACGTTGTAGGATCGAAGCGCTTCGCCATCGAATTTCGCGGGATCATGTGGCCCGGCGTCGAAAAAACTCCGATCCAGAATCAAGTCGCCGTTAATCGTTTTAAGTCCGCGTTCGCGCAATTGACGTAACAGCATCCAGAAGCGCTCCACCGACAGTTTTGGGTCCCCATAACCCTTCAGCACCACGTCGCCGGTCAGCGTGCCGTGGCGCATGTCGCCGGCAATCAAGACTTCGGTTTTCCAAGTGTAGGCCGGACCAAGCAATTCCAATCCGGCGTAAGTGGTCACAAGCTTGATGACCGACGCCGGGTTCATCGCCTTGTCCGCATTCAGCGAATAGGCGGATTCCTTTGCGCCGACTTCCTTGACGACGATGCCAACATCCTCCAATGGAATTTTGGCCCGCGCCAATGCCGCCGCAACGCCCGGCGGCAAGGTCTGTGCGAACACATTCAATGCAATCAAGGCGAAAAATGCGATGACGAGGCGCGTCGCGATCATGCCGCAATGACCATGTCGATCGTCGCGATGGTTTGTTTCACGAGCCACGCGAATTCATCTTCCTTGACCACATACGGCGGCATGAAATAAACGGTCTTGCCGATCGGGCGCAGCAACACGCCGTGCTTTAGGGCGGCGGAAAAAAATTCACGCGCGAAGGCGGGCTTGTCGGAGGCGATATCGAATGCCCAGATCATGCCGAGATGGCGGAAATTCTTCACGCGTGGATGTGCGTAGATCGCGTTTGCATGCGGTGAAAATTTCTTCGCCAATGTAACATTGGTACCAACGGTTTTGTCGCTCACAAAAATATCCAGTGTGGCCAGCGCGGCGCGGCAAGCGAGCGCGCTGCCGGTGTAGGAGTGCGAATGCAGGAAGCCGCGCGCGGTATCGTCATCGTAGAACGCGGCGTAAATATCGTCGGTCGCGAGTACGCAGGACAACGGCAAATAGCCGCCGGTAAGGCCTTTTGACAGGCACATGAAATCGGGTTTGACATTCGCCTGCTCGCACGCAAACATCGTTCCTGTGCGGCCAAAGCCAGTCATGATTTCATCGGCGATCAAATGCACGCTATAGCGAGTACACAGCGCGCGCGCCCGTGCGAGCCAGGCCGCGTCGTACATGCGCATGCCCGAGGCGCCTTGCACCAGCGGTTCGACAATCAGCGCGGCGATTTCATTGTGACGCGTATCGAGCAATTTTTCCAACGCTGCGGCGCTCTCATCGATGCCGTCGGCCGGCGACGGAATCAGCAGATTGTTGTTCAGCAATGGCCCGTATGCATCGCGAAAAATCGCCACATCGGTCACAGCCAAAGCGCCGATGGTCTCACCGTGATATCCACCCTGCAGGCAGACGAATTTTTGCTTGGCCGATTGACCCGCATTGCGCCAAAAATGAAAGCTCATTTTTAGTGCAATCTCCACTGCGCTGGCGCCATCGCTGCCGTAGAACGCGTGACCGAGGCCGGTCAATTTGCCGAGGCGTTCCGAGAGTTCGATGACCGGCTCATGCGTAAATCCCGCGAGCATGGTGTGTTCGAGCCGATCCAGTTGATCTTTCAGCGCGGCATTAATTCGCGGATTCGTATGACCGAATAAATTTACCCACCACGATGAGACGGCATCCAGATAGCGATTGCCGTTGGCGTCAATCAACCACGCGCCTTCACCTTTGACGATCGGCACTAGCGGCACATGCTCGTGATGCTTCATTTGCGTGCAGGGATGCCACACGGCACTGAGCGAGCGCGAGATGAATTCGGTGTTGCGATTTTGAGTGGGCATCGGCAGGCAATGTAGCACAGCGCCCGAACGCGCAACCTCTACGAACAATCGTCGCTGGCATCAGTGCCGCATGATTGCTAACAACACGGGATAAATATTTTTTGGCGAAATGTGTTCTGTTTCATTGAGTGCCGCGTTCAATCGGCGTGTAGTGGAGACATCAATCGACCGGAAAGGATCTTATGAACCTGCTGGATTTGATCGAGAACCAAGTTATCGCCAACCGCCTGCCGCTAGTGGCGATATCGCTGGCCGCCGTGCCACACACCAATACGCCCACGGTGCTGACATTGCACTGGCATGGATTTGTCGAAGTGAAATTGACCGAAGATTCCAACACTGTCGGCTACCAGCCGGTGCCGAGCTCGGCGCTGCAAATCAATCGCCGCTGGGATCGTTTCGATGATCTGGATAGCGAAACGCTCGAAGCCGCGTGGGAGCTGGGCGCATGGAATCTGGAGCGATTGGAGGCGCGTCCGTTTTCGCGCATGGGCGCACCAACATCGGAAACCATTGAAGGCATGCATGCATTCGGATCATCGCCGTTGGCCATCGACGGTGAGGCGCCGTTTGTGGCCGATGTGCCGGACAGCGAAGAACTCATCGATGCGGCGGGGCGTTCCGGCTATGTGCAATGGTTGTTCCGTCCAGTACGCGGCGGTTTATGGTCGGAGGTAGCAGACGATGTGACCTTGCAGCCGGGTGGATATCGCAATCCACCTTGCCCGATTTTGAGCGAGACGCCCGAACGCAGGCTCACACCGCGCGACCGCCGCTGGGTTTATCAGATGGGTCGCAGTAATCGTATTGCGGCAGATGGCTGCGCGCACTGACTGTACTCTCATCTCCCACAGTAGATCGGTGTACTGCGCAATGCGGCACGCAAGCGGTTGGTATTTCATTTACTGATGATTTTTGGGTCGGATGCGTTATGCTATCGTGCCGAATATTTCGCGATAATTATCTGTTGCGCGGAACGTATCGGGCCTCGGAAGCGTGATGCATGTCAACTCCCGACCGGCAAAAAGCCCACTATCATTTATTTGCCGTGACATAGTCGCTGTCGAGTACGTTCTACCCGCAAAATGCCGACATCCAATTATGAAACTCAACACGCCATCACCCACCGCTGCCCCAAGCGTTTCACCGACCGGTGTGACGATCGCGATTATCGAAGATGAAGAAATTACCGGTGAGTTGCTCTCGGCCTGGGTGCAGGAAATGGGCCACATCCCCGAGTGGTTCAAGAATGGCAAAGACCTGATCAGGGCGCTCAGGTCGCGGCACTTCTCGCTTTTCTTGGTCGATTGGGGCTTGCCCGACATCGACGGCATTGACCTGGTTCGTCATCTTCTCGCTCGGGAAGGCGAACACGCGCCGATTATTTTTTGCAGCGCGCGTGGCAGCGAATCGGATATCGTCAAAGCATTGAATGTGGGCGCCGATGATTTCATCGTTAAACCGCCGCGTCGCGATGAATTTGCCGCGCGCGTCGCCGCCATGTTGCGTCGCGCTTACCCACTGGCAGTTGAAAAAGGCACTTTAAACGTCGGGCCATATTCCATCGATTTGACCCGCCGCACGTTTAGCGTGAACGGCGAATTGGTGGAATTG
This sequence comes from Betaproteobacteria bacterium, assembly GCA_043744315.1. GTDB lineage: Bacteria > Pseudomonadota > Gammaproteobacteria > Burkholderiales > Usitatibacteraceae > UKL13-2. Next base: position 6,504 of record JAYTUX010000130.1, read on the forward strand.
CAAAATCGCGAATACGCGGTGGCGCTAATGTTGTTTCAAAGCCTGAACGGCGTGGTCTCCCGCACAAGGATCACCCAGACATTGTGGGGCAACGAACCCATGGAAACGTCGCGTTCGCTGGATACCCATGTCAGCCGCATTCGGCGAAAACTGAGCATTGCCGCTGAGCGCGGATTGGTTTTGCAGTCGGTGTATGGGTTCGGCTATCGATTGCAAGTTGTTGACGCGGCGCTTCCCCAAACTGCACTGTAAGCCCCAGTACTGGCGCGGCATTTCAGGCAAAAACCATTGGAATGGCGCGCCAGATATAGGGCTGGTCGCCTGTTCAGCCCTTCCCAGCGCGCGTCGGAAAGTCATCGCGCAGAATTATTCGCGTGTCAAGGCTTGAAATCCGGTCACATCGGTCGTATTATTAGCACTCAATCGGGTTGAGTGCTAACGGCATCTTCGCCAATCGCGCTCCCCTGACGTTTCCACCCATCCCGGGCCTGGCTCGGCGTTGGATTTCATGTAAATCAACGTATTACCCTAAGGAGTGAGCTATGAAACTGCGTCCCCTGCACGATCGCGTGATCGTCAAGCGTTTGGAAGAAGAGCGGAAAACTGCATCCGGCATCGTGATCCCGGACACCGCCGCTGAAAAGCCGGATCAAGGCGAAGTCCTGGCCGTGGGCCCAGGCAAAAAGAACGACGAAGGCAAACTGTTCCCGGTTGACGTCAAAGTCGGCGACAAGATTTTGTTTGGCAAGTATTCCGGTACGACCGTAAAAGTCGACGGCGACGAGCTCTTGGTCATGCGCGAAGAAGACATCATGGCCGTCGTGGCCTAAATGGTTTCGGCATTCCGCACTCGTCATTAAACACATTTGAAAGGATTCAATCATGGCCTCAAAAGAAGTTAAATTCGGCGGCGACGCGCGCGTCCGCATGGTTCATGGCGTGAACGTTCTCGCCAATGCAGT
>JAYTUX010000131.1:0-2290 GCA_043744315.1 Betaproteobacteria bacterium
AAGCACTGGACGAACCGGTATTCGAAATGAATACCGCTGGCGTCGTCGTGTACTCGACGCCAGCGCTTAGTGCATGGACGGATCGAGACACGGAATACGTGTTGGCAGATTCATTGGCGATTCAGGATCGGCCGCGATTCCAGCAGAGCTTGCAGCGCATCATCGATGGCAAAACGGCAAGCACACAGCTCGAGATTACCCTTGCCGACGTTGATGGCACCTGGCGGCCGATCGAACTGAAGCTCGCTGCCAGCCGGCGCGAAGGCGGTAAAACCATCACCATCGTGGGATGGATGCGCGATCTGACCATTGAAAAAGCCCGCGAAGCCGCAGCCAACGTGCAAGGTACACATTTGCTGGACGTGGTCGAAAATATCTCGGACGCGTGCGTGGTCGAAAGCGCGGATGGCTCGGTGGAAATGGTGAATGCGGCGTTCTGCGAAATGTTCGGCGTCAAGGCCGCCACCCAATCGCTCATCGGCACACCTTGCGCGGCGCTGTTCACACAGGCATCAAACGCCACCGACAAAAAAGTCGCGCCGATTTACTTTCCCATGGATTCCGTCACGCCGGACGAATTCGAATTTACTTTTACCGACAAGCGCCGCGCGAAGCAACATTCGATACCGGTTGCAGGCGAAGATGGTGTCGCCGGACGTTTGCATATTTTTCGCGCGCTCGATGCGAAGAGCAAGGCCGCTGTAAACCTGCCCGCGATGTCGGCAACCGATGCCGCGCAATTACAGCTCATCGAAAAAATTGCCCACGATCTCGCCACCACCGTCGAAGGCGCAGGCAGTGCCATTTATCGCGCCGAGCAGCTCGAACTGCCGGGCCACGTGCTGGAGCAATTTCGGCGTGTGGAAATGTCGGCACAATCGGCATTTGCGTCGATTGCGGGTCTGCTGGATTTCTCGAAACTTGAAACCAGCGAGATCACGCTGGACTCAGCCGAGTTTCATTTGCGCGAGAGTGTGGCGCGCATGCTTGAGCGCATCGTGCCGAGCGCGGAAGAACGTGGCGTACAGCTAAGACTGCGCATAGAACAGGATGTGCCCGAACACATGACCGGCGACGGTGCACGCATGATGTTGTGTCTGCGTAACCTGCTTGAATGCGCAATGCCACCATTGCTCGATCACGTGGCTGGTACAGAAATTTCGCTGGTGATTGAGCCGGAATACTCGGCAGTGAATTTGATCCACATCAGTTTCAGCGTGGTGCAAACCATTCCGAAAGGATTCGTCCGGCCGAAGACGGTCAATCCCGCCGCCATGATGCAACTTTCGCTCGCGCGCCAGATTGTGCGGGCGATGCACGGTAACGCCACCGGCAAAGCGGGCGGCAAAATCGACATCAAGGAACGCAAAGAGACTACCACCTGGCAGTTCACGGCGGCGTTCCCCTACCGGGCGATCAAAGAGCCGCGCACCCGCCCCACGTTTGTGACGTTGACCGGTATGCGCGTGCTTATCGTGAGTAATGACCTGGAACAGCGCAAACAACTTGCCGAGCTGGCCCGTAGCTGGCGCATGTTGCCGCACGAGGCTGACAACGCGTCGATGGCGCTGTATCTTTTGGCGCGTGCCGCCGACGAGGGTGACGCCATTCCACTGGTGGTTACCTCTAACCAACTGCCGATACAGGATGGTTTTCTGCTCGCATTTCGCATTAAACATAATGTGAAGCTGAAACAGACTGCTGTCGTCATGCTTGCCACAACAGGAAAACCGGGCGATGCAATTGCCTGCCGCGAATGCGGAATCAGCGCCTACCTGCGCCAGCCCATCGCGGCAAACCGGCTCAATGAAGCGCTTACCGCGGTGATGGGCGCACAGGATGACGACAGCGAATCAACGTCCACATTGATTACGCGCCATTCGTTGCGCGAGGCGACGGCCGGCACAATATTGGTCATCGACGCCAATCGCGAACACGCCATGGGTGCCGCGATGGTATTGAAAAAAGTCGGCTACCGCATCAGCACGGCCGACAGCGCCACCGTTGCCTACATCGAGATGGAGCAGGATAAGTACGATGTCATCATCATCGATCCAAGCACCGCAGGCTTTGCCGACATGGGTATCGAATCCATTCCCGAAGCGCTGCGCGCAAAGCTGCCCGCTGGTTCGCCGAATGTGCCGATTTTGCTGGCGCTGACGGAAGACATGTCGTCGGTGGAATACGGCTATAGCGGAACAGTGGTGAAGCCCTACGACAAAGAAGAGTTGCTCGCGCAAGTGGCCAAACACATGCCGCAAAAAGCGGCGGCCTGAATAGCAGCATGTCA
>JAYTUX010000132.1:0-2283 GCA_043744315.1 Betaproteobacteria bacterium
CGTGATGTGATGAACATGCGGCAGCAGGAAAATTCAGTCGGAAGCAAACCATGAGTGTGTTTCCTCTCGATACTGGCGCGCTTGAGACCGTATCCATCGATACGCTGAAACACTACGACAATCGCGCCGACGATTTCTGGGAAGGCACGCGCGATCACGATGTCACGCAAAATATCGATGCGCTGTTGCAGAACATTGTAGGCACGCCCCCTTTCGCGATCCTTGATTTCGGCTGCGGGCCGGGGCGTGATCTGAAGGCGTTCGCCGATCTCGGCCACCACCCGACAGGGCTCGATGGTGCGGAACGATTCGCCAGGATGGCGCGTGACCATGGCGGCTGTGAGGTGTGGCATCAGGATTTTTTGAAACTCGATTTGCCTCTGGCGAGCTTTGACGGCGTATTCGCCAACGCCTCCTTGTTTCATGTGCCGACGCAGGAACTGTCGCGCGTGTTGCAACAATTGCACGCGACTTTAAAACCTCGCGGTGTGTTATTCGCCTCGAACCCGCGTGGCGACAATACCGAGGGCTGGAACCGCGGCCGCTATGGCGTATATCACGATCTGGAACGCTGGCGCGGTTTCATGGTCGCCGCTGGCTTTACTGAAATTGACCATTACTTTCGGCCGCCGGGTTTGCCGCGGGAACAGCAGCCCTGGCTCGCGAGTATTTGGCGCGCATGAATCTGGAGCAAATACTTTTCAGTCAGGGGTTCGGTGCGCGTAAATTATGCCGCTTGATAATCGCGCGCGGTGAGGTTGAGATTGACGGCGTTACCTGCTTTGATCCAGAGGCCGATTGGGATGTGACGGCAGCGACAGAAAATGGCGACGCATTCGCGTTTCGCGTCGAAGGTGTGCGCTGGGAATTCCATGCAAAGGCATACCTGTTGCTGCACAAACCAGCCGGTTACGAGTGTTCGCAAAAACCGAAATCACATCCGAGCGTGTACACGTTGCTGCCCGCGCCTTTGCGTACGCGCGACGTGCAGGCCGTGGGTCGGCTCGACCAGGACACGACCGGCATGCTGATGTTTTCCGACGATGGCCAATTCATTCATCGTATGACATCGCCGAAACACGAAGTGCCGAAAATTTACGACGTGAGCGCAGCCGACGATATTACCGATGAACAAATCGCGCGACTGATGGCCGGCGTGGTGCTCGACGATGATCCGCAGCCGGTGCAGGCACTCGCGTGTTCGCAGTCGGCGCCGCGAAACTTGCGCCTGACGCTGACCTCTGGAAAATACCATCAGGTCAAACGCATGCTTGCAGCAGTCGGTAATCATGTGGAAGCGCTGCATCGCAGCCGGATTGGCGCATTGGAGTTGCCGGCGGATTTGGCAGCGGGGCAATGGCGCTGGCTAAATGCGAATGAACTTGCACTCGCCAGCCAGCCAAACCCTACTATCCACGCGTCTTTTCAGCCACTTTCGCCCTGAACGCCGCGCCAGTGCTTGTGTTTTAAATGTCACAATTCTAACAACCCGTCTTCCCGGTGTCGGCCCACAAGCGCTCACCTATGCCCCCACAATCGCAAAATAGTACTGTCATCCTGAGCGTAGCGAAGGATCTTGTTCGTGCGACGAGATCCTTCGCTACGCTCAGGATGACAGTACTGTTTTCGATCACAGCATTTAACATTAGCGCTACGGACCTTCGCCAAGACAACAGAAGTACCCAAGACAGCAGAGCACACCCATGAAATCGCTCTCAAATGCATTCAACTTATCTACCGCCGTAGCGCTCGCCGGCTGGTGCGCGCTGTTCGGCTATCCCTGGTGGCCACAATCGGCACGCACAATCGTATTCACCATCGCGGTTGCATTGCTTTCCGCGCTATACGTTTACTTCCTGATTTTCGCCCGGCACCTTGACGAGCCCGGCACAAAAATACGTGGCAATTTCCGCTCGCTCGCTGGTGTCGTCAGCCTGTTCCAATCGCCACGCGTGGTGCTTGCAGGTTGGATCCACTACCTTGCGTTTGACTTGATGGTCGGGCTGTTCATCGCCGCCGATGGTGCACGCATCGGCATCGCGCATGGCTGGCTGCTGCCAATTCTGTTTCTCACGCTGATGTTCGGCCCGGCGGGGTTGCTGTTGTATCTCGCGGTGCGGGTTGCGGTGACGTCGGGTGTCTGGATGATTGCGATCTAGCGCGTCACTTTTTCCGCCGCGATGACATCGCCCACCACCTCCGCGAGATTCACCGGAGCCGCGCGATCATCAAGCTCAACCACCACCAGATAGCCTTGGTCGATCCCGCCGGAGGTGAATGCTT
>JAYTUX010000133.1:0-2280 GCA_043744315.1 Betaproteobacteria bacterium
GCAATTTTTGAAAAGGAAACGCATGACCACCATTGTCGTGGTGAAAAAAGACGGAGTGGCCGTGATCGCCGGCGATACGCTGACGACTTTTGGCTCTACCCGTCTGGCGAGCGCGCACGACGCGGCGCCCGAAAAACTGTTGAAGCACGGCGACACCTACTTTGGTATCGCCGGTAGCGCGGCGCATCAATTGGTGCTCGAGTCGTTGCTCCAAAAGCATCCGGAATTCAAGTTTCACGGCCGCGCGGAAATTTACGAGAGCTTTCGCAAAATCCATCCTATTCTCAAAGATGAAGCATTCCTGAATACAAAGGAAGAGGATGATGATCCATATGAGTCGTCCCAGCTCACCGCGCTGGTGGTGAATTCCAGCGGAATCTACGGCGTATATTCGATGCGCGAAGTGTTCGAGTTCGACAAATTCTGGTCGATTGGCTCGGGCCGCGATTTTGCGCTCGGCGCCATGTATGCAGTATTCAACGGCAAGAAAAGCGCCGAAGAAATCGCGAAACTCGGCGTGCTGGCAGGAGCGGAATACGACACCGGCACCGCACTGCCGATGAATGTCGCATCGGTGAAGTTGAATGGCAAGGCGCGCTGACGTTTCGTGAGTAATAGCGAAAGCGGTCTGACTTCAACGCGGGTTGACAAGTGGCTATGGGCTGCCCGCTTTTTCAAAACCCGCCAGCTCGCGGTCGATGCCATTGCTGCAGGTCGCGTCGAAATCAATGGCGAGCGCGTGAAGCCTGCGAAAACCATCAAGTCCGGGGATCGCCTGGTTTTACGAAAGCCTCCATTGGAATATGACCTCATCGTCATTGCAGTTGTCGAAAAACGCGGCTCCGCAACCATCGCACGAACACTGTTCACTGAATCTGCTGAAAGTATCGAGGCGCGTGCAAAAATCGTTGCCGAACTGCGTGAAATGCCTGAGCCGCTATTTCGCGGCAGGCCAACCAAAAGAGACCGACGCGCAATTGAACAATGGCAGCGCACGGCGGAAAACTTCAACGATGTCGATGGCTGATCGAGAACTGGCGGACTACAAAAAATTGCGCCACGGTTCGTTGTGTTGGCTCTTTGGCGCATTATTCGCGTTTCACTTTGGTGCCTTGATCGCAAGCACTTACCAGATAGATCCACGCGAAACCGCGTCCAGCTTTGAGGTCCTGATGCTTGGTTTCATTCCGATTCGCGGACATTTCAAACACACCACCGGTGTGTTGAACTTCGACTCGTCCAGCCAGACGGGCAACATCGAAGTCATGGTCGATACGACCAGTCTCACGGCCAATTCGGCACGCGCAGAAGTAGCGGCACGCGGCCCCAATTTCTTTAATGTCGAAAAATATCCGCGCATGGATTTCAAATCATCGCGTTTTGTTTTTGATGGTAACCGCCTCCATTCGATCGAGGGCATGCTGACGCTGACGGGTGCGGCGCAGCCAGTGACACTCGCCGTCAGTCACGCGGCCTGCAAAGCCGCCATCCAGCGCGAGCCACCAGTCTGTCGCGCCGAGGCGGCGCTGACGGTTAAACGTTCCGCGTTCGGCATGAAGGCGTGGGCGCATTCGGTCGGTGACGACGTCACCATACGCATCGCCCTGGTGGCTTACGCTGACGCTGAAGAAGTCAAGTCTCCATCACTGGTAACGCTGCCGGTTGATACTGCCGAAGCACCGAAGCGGTAGCTGGCGCAGAAAAGTAATCGGCCGGAAACCCGCGTGCCTATTGGGTTTCCGGCCGATCACATAGCCATCATGGCGGGCGTTTGCCCGGTCATTATTTTTTCAGGAACATCGCCAGCGCGTCTTCCACCATGCTGTGACTGCCAGGCACCTGACCATTCGGTGTGACGTGATTGATCAACTCGGGAAGTATCTTCGCGAGTCCACCGGCCGCATCGCCTTGCGACATGCCGAGCTGGCTGGCGATCTCGCTGATCTTGCCTGAGCCCAGAATCTGCGTGAGTTGATCCCCGCTGACGGGCAGGTTTTCGCCGGTGCCAACCCACGAATCGGCGAGATGGCCGAGGCCACCCTGCTGAAAAGCACTGATAATTCCGCTTAGCCCGCCCATGCTATCCAATGCACCTCCACCGCCCGCGCCGCCGCCGCCCTTGTTGGCAAGCATCTGCATGGCTATTTGCAACAGGGGATTGCTGCCGCCGCCACTGCCGCCGGCGCCGCCCATCAAGTTACCGAGTAATCCATCGAGCAATCCCATGATTATTTCCTTCGCATGTAAAAAATCTACTTTACGTCAAATCTGTAACCCAGA
>JAYTUX010000134.1:0-2274 GCA_043744315.1 Betaproteobacteria bacterium
CATGAATGGAAAACTGCATCAGTTGCGGTTCTGCTGATGCCTCGGCGAGCACCGGTGCGCGTCGCGATGCTCGGGTATGTCGCGGGAATGCGAGGTATGACCTGATTTCCGCCAAATGGTTACATTTTACGCGAGGCGCATTGCGGCTATACTTTTTGGAATCAAACCATTTCGAGTATCAAGATGTCTGAAGAATCGTCTGCCGGGCTATTGCGCTCGAGGCTGTTGTGGGCGGTCATCGCCATAATCGCAATATTGGGCGGTACCATTTACTGGAAAATTGAGCGCGAAGCGGTGCGCCAGCAGCAGGAACGCGAACGCATCGCCAGCGAACAGGCGGAAGTCCGGCGAGTCAAGGAAGTCGAGGAACGGCGTGAACGCGAGCGGCAGCGCCTTGCTGACGAAATCCGCACGCTGAAAGAAGCCGAAGACGCGCAGCGACTTCAGGCCATGGAAATTCGCCAGGACGAAGTCAAGAACAGGCAATTCATGGCCGATGACCGTTATGTACCACCGGGACAGGCGGCGCTACAAAGCCAGATCATGCAATACGATCAGGTGCGGCAAAATATGTCAGATCGGCAGCAGCGCTACGACGACGAAAGCAATTTACGGAGGGCGCGTGCGGATGTGGAGCGGCAGAAAAGGTTTCTGCAGCAACGCGAATACGAGGAGCAATCAGCCCGCGCACGCCGCGACGCCAACGCAAGATACGGGCGATAGGCCATTGCGAATACGAGCTTGTGCAAAGGCTATTTCGCGAGTTGCCTCAGATATGACACCATTTGCCAAACCTCGTCATCCTTGAGCGACGGATGAGGCGGCATGCCGGTGCCGGGCGAGCCGAACCGGATAATCCAGAAAAGCTGACCATCCGGCACACCGTTGATGGTTTGCGCACAGGCAAAATTGCGTGGTGGCGGATCGTACTGGCCGGATAACGGCCCTTTGCCGTTGCCTCTCTTGCCATGACACAAGGCGCAATTCGCGGAACCGGCGTCACCTTGAAAAATTGCCTCAGCCGCTCTGGTGCTGGCATTTCCACTCGCGAGCGGATTGACACGCGTGTAGTACTCCTCCGGCGCCTTGCCCGTAAAGCGCGGTTGGGGGCATTCGGCCGGTGCCGCCTGCGCACCGATTGCCACGCACAGCGTCAAGCCGAGAAGCGGCGCGAATAATATCGAGTTCCTGCGTGGCGATGACCTCATTCGATCCTCCATAATCAATCTGTCGCGTGGTGCAATTTACACGTATGGAATCATGCCGGAATTTGCGTGATGACCATTGACGGTGCTCAATGCATCAGAAAATGCCGTCATGAATTCAGTTTGTCCCAACCTTCCTTGCCAAGTTCACGCAGTGTCTGAATATTTTTTTCATAAATATTGCCAGCATCAGGAAATGCCACGACGGCTCGTGTGACGCTCGCTTCGCGCAGCAGGTGCAAGGTCGGATAGGGCGAACGGTTGGTAAAATTAGCGATATCGTCCGGGTCGGTATCGGCAAAGCGATAGCGCGGATGAAAGCTCGCAATTTGCAATTCGCCCTCCAGCCCAAGTTCAACAATCGCCGCATCGGCAACATCAAGAAAGTCGTTGTACTCGAGAAAATCCGCAAACACGAACGGGTGAATCAGCAGTGTGGTGTCGGTCGCATCGGCATCGGCATCGGCGAGAAAATTCAGCTCTCGATAAAGTGCCGCAAGCAACTCGTCCGGCGTTTCGGCGCGCGATACCGCGTAGCGAATCTGGCCCTTTACGTGCACCGCCTTGGCGAACGGACAGAGATTGAGCCCAATCACTGCGCGCTCTATCCACGCAGTGGTTGCGGCGACAATATCCTCGTCGCTCAATGAGCCGGATGGCATCTGCGGCTCAATGAAAAAATGGTCGCGACAAGGTCAGTGTTCCGCCTGACTATTCAGCAATCTTTACACCGACCACCACGGGAATGGTTTCGGTTTTCTTGCATTTGGGGTCGCCGTAACACGACGTGGCCTGGATGGTTTCAATACTGTAGGCGAGTGCCACTCGTTTGCCTTTGAGGGGGGGCTTCTGCGTGCAAATTTCGAACTTGCCAACCTCAATGAACTCCAGGCCTTTGTCATCCTTTAGCGTCAGATAGCAACCGTTGTCACCCTTATCGACATCGGTCACCACGCCAATCGATTTTTTGAATTCGGACCCCACTTTGATGACCCCATCTTTGTAGACGACTTCAGCCGGCTTTGCGGGTTCAGTGGCGGGAGTTGCAGGTACCGTTGGTGACGGCGCA
>JAYTUX010000135.1:0-7374 GCA_043744315.1 Betaproteobacteria bacterium
CTGAACAACCGGCTACGTGAATGTCTGGGCTGGCGAACACCAAACGAAGTCTGGGCAGAGATGGTAAAGAAAACGTTGCACTAAAATCCTGAGCGCGCCAACTGTGCTGCGAAACGCTAGCACTGGCGCGGCGTTCCGGGAAAAAGAAGCCGAAAAACCGCGCCAATGCTGGAGTTTTGTGGATTTTCAGATTAGGGTGCCGGCACAAATGCAATGTCACATGACTGACGCTTACGCGGTCGTTTTGCGTTTACGCGTTGCAAGTGTTGCGCGGGCAGAAGTTTTTGCTTTTGGTTTCTTCGCCGCGATTTCTTTCGCCGAGGGTTTCTTCGCGACCGATTTTTTCACGGCTGCTTTCTTTGCCGTTGGTTTTTTTACGGCTGTTGGCGAAACCTTTTTCCCTGCTAAGGGCGCGGCTTTTGTCGCGGTCTTTCGCGCCACCGTTTTCACCTTTGCTGCCGGTTTCTTTGCCTTGATCACTTTTGCGATTGCCGGCGCGGATGTCTTGGCCACTGCCTTCGTCTTGGCCTTTGATTTGGCTTTCACGGTCGTGCTGACTTTTGCTTTCGCAGTCGGCTTTACCTTGACGACTGCCTTGGCTTTCGACAATGCTGTTGGCGTGGTCACTTTGCGTTTTGGCGCAGCCGGCTTGGGAAACTCCAGCGTGCCCTCGCTCCACAATTCTTCCAGTTTGTAATGCTCGCGTACGGCCGGCTGCATGATGTGGACGACAACGTCACCACAATCGACCAGCACCCATTCGCCGGTTTGCTCGCCTTCGATGCCGTAAATCCAGCCGCCGGATTCTTTTACTTTGTCGAAAACATTCTTGGCGAGCGCCTTGGTCTGCCGGGACGAATCCGCGCTGGCGATTGCGATGTAATCGAAGACGGAAGTAAGTTTTGAAACATTGACGAGTTTGATTTCGCGCGCCTTGATGTCTTCGAGCGCGTCGATGACGATGGCGGTGAGTTTTTTAGTGGCCAACTTATTGCTGCTCCCCGGATAAATAGAGTTTGTGCTGCTCAATATAGTCGCAAACGGCGTCGGGCACCAATTCGCGAATGGATTCGCCGCGCGCGCGCCGAGCGCGAATGGTGGTGGATGAGATTGGCGGAACGGCTGCGTCGAGGATTGCGTAGCCGCCCGCCGAGGATTCCGCCAATTCGGTTGCATGGACGTGCCGATGCGTCAATTTAGCCTTCAATGGCATGCTCGCGACCGTGAGTGGATGCGGCTCGCCTTCGCGCAATAGCACGGCAAAATGCGCCAACGTAAATAGCATTCGCCATTCATGCCAGGTATCGAGTCTTGCGAATGCATCGCCGCCCAGCAACCAAATCAGCGGCACGGCCTCGCCACACTCGGCGCGCCATTCGCGCAAGGTATCCACCGTGTAAGTTGGCCCGGTACGATCGAATTCTCGCGTATCGATTTCGACAGAAGGAATTGACTTGCAGGCGAGCCGTAACATGGCCACACGCTGTGCCGCTGCAGCATAAGGCATTCTGCCCTTCTGATAAGGATTGCCTGCCGGTAGCACCGCCATTCGTGCCGGCTTGAAGGCGTCGTGTGCGTTTTCAATCATCGCCACATGGCCGCAATGCACCGGGTCGAACGTACCGCCGAACAGGATGATCGGTTTCAATGCCCGGCACTATCCGCGAATCTGGCCATCGCCAAATACCACCCATTTTTGTGAAGTGAGGCCTTCGAGCCCGACCGGCCCGCGCGCATGCAACTTGTCGGTGGAAATGCCGATTTCGGCGCCGAGTCCATACTCAAAGCCGTCGGCGAAACGCGTCGAGGCGTTGATGATGACGGAACTTGAATCGACTTCGCGTAAAAAACGCATCGCGCGCGAATGGTCTTCAGTAACGATTGCATCGGTATGTTGCGAGCCATATTTAGCGATATGCGCAATCGCTTCGTCGAGACCGGCAACGGTGGCAATCGAGACGATGGGTGCCAGGTACTCGGTGTGAAAATCCTCTTCGGTCGCGGTCTCGATGTTGGCGATGCCCGCCGCTTCAAGAATGGCGCGGCTCTTCGGGCAGCCACGCATTTCCACATTCTTGTCCGCATAGATGCGACCGATCAATGGCAAAAACTCTCTCGCAATGGCCTCATCGACCAGCAGCGCTTCCATCGTGTTGCAAGGCGAATAGCGCTGCGTTTTTGCGTTGTCAGCGATGCGCACGGCCTTGTCGAGGTCGGCCTTGCCGTCGACGTAAACGTGGCAGATACCGTCGAGGTGTTTGATGACGGGTACAGTCGATTCATCAGAGATGCGCGCCGTCAGGCTCTTGCCACCGCGGGGAATGATGACGTCTATCACGCCTTTCATGCGCAGCATTTCACCGACGGCAGCGCGATCTGTGGTCGCGATAAGCTGAACGGCGGAATCCATGATGCCCGCCGTGTGCAACCCTTCAACGATTGCGGCATGGATCGCGCGGTTCGATTCGCGCGCCTCCGAGCCGCCGCGCAGAATGCAGGCGTTGCCTGATTTGAGGCAGAGTGCTGCCGCATCCGCCGTGACGTTGGGGCGTGACTCGTAGATCATGCCGATCACGCCAAGCGGTACGCGCATCTTGCCAACCTGAATGCCCGAGGGCCGGTATTTGAGTTCGCTCATTTCGCCCACCGGATCGGCGAGCGCCGCCACTTCGCGTACGCCCTCAGCCATCGCAGTAATCGATGCGTTGGTCAACAGCAGGCGATCGACAAACGCCGCATCGTGCCCAGCTTCCCGCGCACGCGCCACATCCTTGGCGTTCTCGGCGAGAATCAGCGCCGAATTTTTCTCTATGGCGGTGGCCGCGTGCATCAAAGCCGCATTTTTCTGCGCGGTGTTGACACGCGCAAGTTCATGCGCCGCATCCCGAGCGAGCGCGCCAACCCCGCGCATATAGCCCGGCACGTCTTTCGCGGCGAGTGCAAAAATATTATTGCCTGCGTTCATCGCTCAAGCAGCCTTCATCAAAGGTTTCCCGGCCAAACCGCGCGCCAGTTCGGCGAGTGCGTCCCACGGGTCGAATGCATTCAAGCCCTTTATCATGCGGTCGATTTCGGCCGCTTGCAAGAGCAACGCAAGCAGCGATTCGGGTGTGTGGCAACGCGCAACACGCTCGAGCCCGCGCATTTTTGCCGGCGACGGCGGATAACCGGATCGGGTCACGCCACGCACCCGCGCGAGTAGACGGATCTCGTTGGTGATGACCCAGAGGATCAAGGGCGGCGCGTCGCCTTCGGCTTTCAAACCGTCGAGCATGCGCTGAATGCGCGCGGCACCGGCCCCGCCGGCATTGGCATCCTCGCTGGCCGCATCGTGAATCGCCGATACCAGTTGAAACGGATTGAAGCGCGACACATCGGCCACGCTGTCTTCAAACGACGCGAGGGAAATTTCGCCCGGCGGACACAGTAATTCGAGCTTGCGAAGTTCCTGCCGTGCGGCCAGCAGATTGCCTTCGACGCGATCGGCGAGCCACTCCAGTGCGTCCGTACTGGCTGACTGCGCTTGTCGTGCAAGACGGGTTTTTAACCATTGCGGCAGTCGCGCGCGATCGACAGCGGGGGCTTCGATCATTACGGCGGTTGACTCCATTGCAGCGAACCATTTTGTTTTGCGGCCTTGCCAATCGATCTCGGGCAGGAAAAAAATCGTGATGCTGTCATCCGGCAAGCGCTGGCAGAATTGCTCGATCGCCGGCCCGCCTTCGCGGCCTGGTTTCCCTGTTGGAATGCGTATTTCCAGCAAACGCAATGTGGCAAATAGCGATAGTTCACTGCCGACCGATTTGAGTTTCGACCAATCGAAGCCCGATTCTGCGGTGAACACTTCACGCTCGACATAGCCTGCTGCCCGCACTTCCGCGCGCAAGGCGTCACCTGCCTCGAGTGCCGCCAGTGGCTCTGCGCCGTGAATAGCGTACAAAGCAGCGAGCTTGCCCGGTGGGCGTTCGAGAAATTGTTCGGCGGTCAGGCGCATGGCAATCGATTTACACCGGGCGTTTGATTGCCGACATGCGTCGCAAAATCTGGCTGGCGGCGTCTTGTTCCATGTCTTTGTAGAGCAGTGCCTCTTCCTGTTGCTTGGCAATAACTTGCGAATCGTCGTAGGTCATGATGCGCTGCAATTGAATCTCGCTGGTCGGAATCGCCACCGCGCCCTTGCTATCAACCAATTGATAGCGCACGTTTAATTTCAATTGATATTCGCGCACGCGTCCGGCGCCGGACAAGGAAAGGATGATCCGCTCGCGTTTTTCGGCGCTGATATTGAGCTGCGCTTCGGCGTCCTTTGCGCTCGGCATCAATTTGGTCGGGCTGTTGCCGAGTTCGCGCTTCAATACGTTTGCGACTTGCGATGCGCCCGTGGTGGCAACATAAACGCTCGCGAAGGGAACGTTGAATTCGCCACGCAGATGAAAGCCGCACGCCGACAGCAGCCCGAGTACCGCGGCCAACGCCACGTGGCGCGAAAAGCTACACCACCACATTGACCAATTTCCCCGGCACGACGATGATTTTCTTGATCGGCTTGCCCTCGGTGTGGCGCTTCACACCTTCATCGTTCAGGGCGATTTGCTCGACAGCTTCCTTTGCGGCGTCTTTCGGCACACAAATGTGGCCGCGCAATTTGCCGTTGACTTGCACCACGAGTTCGATCTCGTCTTGCTCGAGCGCAACGGGATCGACCATCGGCCAGGGGGCGTCGATGATATCGCCAGCTTCATTCGCGAAACCCAAGTCCCGCCAAAGCTGGTGCGCGATATGGGGAGCGAGTGGATAAAGTACCCGCAAGAGGATGGAAATGCATTCGTTCCGCGCTGCCCCCGCCTCCTGTCCGGCGTCCTCGATGGCGTTGAGCATTTTCATGCAGGCCGACACCACCGTGTTGTACTTCAGGTGATCAAAGTCGTATTGCGCCTGCTTCAGCAGTGAATAAACCGTGAAGCGTAATGCCGCCGATTTCGCGCCAATGCCATTGGCGCGCATCGCCTCCCGATGGGTCGCGCAATAAGACCACAAACGTTGCAGGAATCGATAGACACCTCCCGCGCCGGAATCGGACCACGCTGCACTCTGATCAGGCGGACCGGCAAACATCACATAGGCGCGCGCCGTATCGGCGCCGTAACGTTCGATGATGTCTTTCGGTTCGACGACGTTGTTTTTCGACTTGGACATCTTTTCCATGCCGCCCAGCATCACGGCCGCACCATCCTCCCTGGCAAGCGCACCCGTGGGTCGGCCTTTTTCGTCGTGCTTCACCTCGACTTCATCCGGGTAGTACCAGCGTGTTTTGCCAGCGGCGTCGGTGCGGTAGAAACTCTCGGCCGACAGCATGCCCTGCGTGAACAGGTTGGTGAACGGCTCGTCGAAATGGACCAGGTTCAAATCGCGCATCACTTTGGTCCAGAAGCGCGCATAAAGCAGATGCAACACAGCGTGTTCGATGCCGCCGATGTACTGGTCCATTGGCATCCAGTAATCGTTGCGCGCATCGACCATGCTGTCGTTCGCGTCCGGCGAGCAATAGCGCATGTAATACCAAGACGAATCGACGAAGGTATCCATCGTGTCCGTTTCGCGGCGCGCGGCCCTTCCGCATTCCGGGCAGCTCACGTTCAGAAATCCGGCGTGTTTGTTGAGCGGATTGCCGCTGCCGTCGGGGATGCAGTCTTCCGGCAGCACCACCGGCAAATCTTTTTCGGGCACCGGCACGACGCCGCAATCGGCGCAATGGATTAATGGGATCGGTGTGCCCCAGTAGCGCTGACGGGAGATGCCCCAGTCGCGGAGGCGGTACTGGATTTTTTTTTCGCCACCGTTGGGGGCAGTTTGTGCGGCGACGAAATCGATTGCTTGCTCATAAGTCATTCCGTCCATTGGACCGCTTAGCACGCAGCGCCCAAGTGCGCTATGGGAATCGCTCCACTGTGCCCAATGTATCGAGCGATCTCTCCTTGGTTTGCCGGACACTGGATCCATTTCCAAACCGGGTGCCCGTAGATCTGGTCCTGTTCTTTCACCATGCCCGTCATCGTATCGAAATAGACTTTCGGCGAGCTTGACATGTTCAGTCGGCCAATCCATGGGAACAATAACGGGCTTAATGCTTAACTTGTATTTATGTGCGAATTCAAAATCACGCCCATCGTGCGCTGGCACACCCATCACTGCGCCATCGCCATACGTCATCAGCACATAGTTGCCGACCCAGACCGGAATTTGTTCGCTGGTCAGCGGATGCGTGACAACCAGTCCGGAATCGACACCTTCCTTTTCCTTCAATGCGATCTCGGCTTCCGTGGTGCCACCGAGTTTCGCCTGTTCGATGAATTTTGCGACCGCCGGGTTTGATGCCGCGGCGTGCTGCGCCAACGGATGCTCGGGCGCGACAGCGCAGAAGGTGACCCCCATGATGGTATCGGCGCGCGTCGTGAACACAAACAGCTTTCCGTCCTGTACCAGATTGCCCGCGGCATCCTTGACTGCGTGCGGAAACGCGAAACGCACGCCCACCGACTTGCCAATCCAGTTCTCCTGCATTACCCGCACCCGTTCCGGCCAGCCGGGCAGTTTGTGCGATACGTGATCGATTAGTTCTTCAGCGTACTGCGTGATGGCGAGGTAATAGCCGGGAATTTCACGCTTTTCGATCGTCGCGCCGGAACGCCATCCGCGCCCGTCAATAACCTGCTCATTGGCAAGGACGGTCTGATCTACCGGGTCCCAGTTCACCACCTGTGTCTTGCGATAAGCAATGCCTTTTTCCAACATCTTCAGGAACAGCCATTGGTTCCACTTGTAGTACTCGGGCTTGCAGGTGGTGATCTCGCGCGACCAGTCGAATGCGAGACCAAGCGGTTGCATCTGCGCTTTCATGTCGGCGATATTGGCGTAGGTCCATTTGGCAGGCGACTCGTTGTTGGCCATCGCCGCGTTCTCGGCCGGCAGGCCGAAGGCGTCCCAGCCCATGGGCATGAGCACGTTCATGCCCTTCATGCGCAGCTGGCGGCCCATCATGTCGCCGATGGTGTAGTTGCGCACATGCCCCATGTGCAGCTTGCCGCTGGGGTAGGGCAGCATCGAGCAGGCGTAGTACTTTTGCCGGGACGTGTCTTCGGTGACGCGGTAGGCGTCGACCGCGCTCCAAGCCGCCTGGGCGGCGGACTCAATCTCGCTGGGTTTGAAGTCGGGGCTCATGGCGGGGCGCGGGGTGCACGGGGAGTGAACGAAGATTATCCTAGAGTCCGCCTCCCGAGCCCCGACCTTGACCAGGGTCAACGAGCGCGCCGCGGCCGCGCGCCACACTGGCTCACCGGGCAGCGGCTGCGCGCCCTGCCGATTTTTCGAGCCTGA
>JAYTUX010000136.1:0-2266 GCA_043744315.1 Betaproteobacteria bacterium
GCAAAACCCGCCGACGCCAAGCCGGCCGACGTGAAGCCTGCGCCGCCGAAGGCACCGGTAAAGGCCGCACCACCGCCTCCGCCGCCGGAACCCAATTTCCTTGAAGACAACATGGTTGCCATTGGTGCGGGTGGTGCGGCATTACTCGGTGCTGGTGGGCTCTTCGCCTTCATGGCGCGCCGCCGCAAAAAAGCTTCTGGTGGCAATAGCACCGGCATGAGCAGCGTCTCGTCGGTGATGCCAAGCGATCTGAAACCGAATTCCGTCACCGGCAATCGTGGTGGCGGTTTGGTAGATACCGGCAATAGTTCTTTCCTCACCGATTTCGACAAGACCGGCCCGGGCTCGATTGACACCGACGAAGTCGATCCGGTGGCCGAAGCCGAGGTGTACATCGCCTATGGCCGCGATGCTCAGGCCGAAGAGATCCTCAAAGAAGCGATGTCGCGCGACAAGAGCCGCCACGAAATTACTGTGAAGTTGCTCGAGATTTATCACGCACGCAAAAGTGCGCCGGCATTTGAAACGGTGGCCCGCGAATTGAAGGACGCCATCGGCGGCGATAGCCCGATGTGGTCCAAGGTGGCCGCGATGGGTGCGTCGATCGATCCGCAAAATAGTTTGTATAGCGGTAGCGGAGCTGCCTATGCGACCACGGGAGCGTTTGCAGCAGGAGGCGCAGCAATGGCTGCCGCTGACGCCGACAAGGCACCTCCCGATGTCGATTTTGATTTGGGCTTTACCGGTAGCGCATCGACCACGCCCGCACCGATTTCCGCCTTCGACGTCACGTCGCCGAATTCCGATCAACCGGCAGGCGGCGCGAGCTTCGATCTCGATTTGAACACCGGCAGCGGCAGCGATACGTCAGCCAATGATCTGGGTGGCGGCCTCGATTTTGACCTTGCGCTGGATTCACCCTCGGCACCTGCTGCATCCGGTGCGCCTGCGGCGGCGGAAGCGCCGTCTTCGTTTGATTTCGATTTGTCGAGTCTTTCGCTTGATGGTGGCGACACCATCAAGTCACCACCACCTGCAGAGAAACCATCAGGCATGCCGAGTTTGTCGGATTTGAGCCTGGATCTTGATGTGCCGGGTGAGAGCGGTGGCGGTGGCGGAGAAGGGTCGGTTGCCACCAAACTCGAACTCGCCAAGGCCTATATTGAAATTGGCGATAGCGAGGGCGCGAAAGAAATCCTCACGGAAGTGTCGCGCGAAGGTTCCGCCGCTCAGCAAGCCGAAGCGAAGAAAATACTCGCGGGCATGTAATCGTTTCGATGGTTCCACCAAGGGCGCACGGGGCCACACCCGCGCGCCCTTTTATTTTTTCCGTGCCGATATCGAGTCTGAAACCGGCGAGGGCCAGATCCAATGCGTATTGCGCTGGGAATTGAATACAACGGAGCCGGCTTCTGCGGCTGGCAATCTCAGCCGTCGGGATGCGGCGTGCAAGATCACGTTGAAACTGCTATTTGCAGGTTTGTCGCGGGCAACGAAGCCAGGGTTGCCGTGACCTGCGCGGGCCGTACCGATACCGGCGTTCACGCAGAAACACAAGTGGTGCATTTCGATTGCGACACGATACGTGACGAAAGTTCCTGGGTGCGCGGCCCCAACACTTTTCTGCCATCGACAATTCGAATTCTCTGGGCAAGGCAGGTCAACGATGAATTTCACGCGCGCTTTTCAGCCCGCTCGCGCCGCTATCGATATTTACTCCTGAACGATAGCGTCGACGCCGCAATCATGCGCGGTCAGGTCGGCTGGTTTCACGCACCGCTCGATCTTGCGGCAATGCAGGACGCGGCGGCAGTACTCGTCGGCGAACATGATTTTTCGTCGTTTCGTGCCGCTGAATGTCAGGCGAAATCGCCGGTGAAAATTTTGCATGAGGCAAAAATCCACACGCACGGGAACATTGTCGAATTTTCATTTCGTGCCAACGCGTTCTTGCACCATATGATTCGCAATATTGTTGGTGGGCTCGTCTATGTTGGTGCGGGTCGCCATTCAATCGCAGACTTCCGGCGAATATTCGACGCCCGCGACCGCACGATTGCCGCGCCAACATTTGCAGCCGACGGTTTGTACTTGGCCGATATCGAGTACGATGAAAAGTTCGCGTTGCCGAACGCACGCGCACGATTGCTTGCATGAAAATATCCCGAACCCGAATCAAGATTTGCGGCCTGACACGTGTCGAGGACGCTCTTGCCCTGGCGCATGCCGGTGCGGATGCGATCGGCCTCAATTTCTATGCGCCAAG
>JAYTUX010000137.1:0-7355 GCA_043744315.1 Betaproteobacteria bacterium
GTGTCAACCATCGTATTTGGAAATTTATGAAACTCCGCGTATCGCAACAGGCATTCACCCTCATCGAAGTCATGATCGTCGTCGTGATCCTCGGCATTCTCGCCGCCGTGGTGATACCAAAAATTCTCGATCGGCCCGATCAGGCGCGGCAAAGTGCCGCCAAATCGGATATCGCGGTCATCATGCAGCAGCTCAAGTTGTATCGCCTCGACAACACCTTTTATCCCTCAACCGATCAAGGCCTGCAAGCACTGATTGTCAAACCCACCACCAATCCGATCCCGATGAATTGGAGGCAAGGCGGCTATCTCGAGCGCCTGCCGAATGATCCGTGGGGGCGGCCGTACCTGTATCTCAATCCCGGCGTCAAAGGCGAGATCGATGTCATGAGCTATGGCGCGGATGGGCAACCCGGTGGCGAGGGCAACAATGCCGATATCGGGTCTTGGGGGCTTTGAGAAACGCGTGTATTTCTTGAAGCCACGCGCAAGACGTAAACGCAGCGTCCTTCAGGTGGAGGGCGGAGTCCAGCCCGAGCGTGCGTTCACAAGAATTGATGCGGACTGGATCCCGGTCTCCGCCGGGATGACGGCGTGGACTTGACAATCACATTTACAAACTCAAGCACTGGCGGGCGTTTTGGGGCACTTTTGCCCGGAACACCCCGCCAGCGCTTGGGATTCACTCTAATAGAAATCCTCATTGTCATTGCCATCCTCGGCATCGCCACCGTCCTCGCCACGGCGAACCTGTTTCAAACCGACGAAGAAGCACTTCAGCAGGAAGGCGAGAAGTGGCTGGCGGTTTTGCAAACTGCACGTGATGAAGCGGCGTTTGGCGGAAGAATCATCGCGGCGAACATTGCCGGTGACGAGTTGCGTTTTGCCGAGCGCGATGTTGCCGATGCGTCACGTTGGAACGCGTCGACCGTTGCTGAATTGGCGGCGCGAAAAATCGGCAGCGGCATGCAGGCGCAGTTGCGCATCGGTGCATCAACTGCGACCGCGAACGACGATCACATCACTTTTTTTCCCGCTGGCGTCGCGGAGCCGTTTGAGCTTATTTTGCGCAGCCCCGCCGGCACGCGAAAAATTTCCGGCGATGCGATCGGCAATATGCGCCTGTCAAAAGAATGACGCAGTGAAGCGCCATCCCGCCAAAGCAGATTTCTCGACAGGCTTCACGCTCATCGAAGTCCTGGTGGCGCTCACCATCCTGGGTATTGCGCTCGCTGCCGCATCGCGCGCGGCGAGTGTGGCCACCGACAGCGCGCGCGAGGCGCGACTGCGCACGATTGCAATCTGGGTCGCGCAGAATCGCATCGCCGAAATGACGGCGACCAACGTGTTCCCGGCGGCGGGCTCCACCAACGGGCGCGCGCAAATGGCCGGGATTGATCTCGAGTGGCGGCAACTCACGTCGGAAACACCCAATCCCGCATTCCGCAAAATCGAGCTCAACATCTTGCGGCCCGGCGACACGCAATCGCTGACGACCATGAACGCGTATCTGACCCGTCCACCCGGAAGCGCACCGTGAGTCGGCCAAGGATGAGCTCGCAGCGCGCATTCACGCTGGTCGAATTGTTGGTGGCCCTCGCCATTTTCGCGATCATGGCATTGATGTCCTACCGCACGCTCGATTCAGTGTTCCAGACCCGGCAACACCTGAGCAGCGAAACCGCGCGCCTGCGGGACGTCGCACTGCTGTTCGCGCGGCTCGACGACGATTTCGTGGCACTGCTCGACCGTCCCGCGCGCAACGCCGACAATTTGCTCGATGACGCGCTGCGCCTCACCGCACTGTTGCCCGGTGCCGACGACGCGATGCTGGTATTCACCCGCAGCGGTTTCGCCGGCGGCACTGCTCAATCCGCCGCGCCGCAACGTGTCGGTTACCGCATCAAAGAAGACGTGCTGGAGTTGGTGTTGTGGCCGAGCCTCGACAGCGCGCCGCGCACCGTGCCACGCGCAGTCCCCGCCTTGACCGGCGTGCGCGAAGCGAAATGGCGCGCGATGGATGGCGGCGGCAATTGGCAAAATGTCTGGCGGTCCACGCCCGTTAGCACGAGCGTCGCGACGTCGATCATCGCGCCATCACTAATGCCGGCCGCACTGGAACTCTCGATCACATTGGCCAATGGTGAGACCTTTAACCGCGTGTTCGCATTGCGGCGGGTCGACGCATGACGCGCCATCGACAACGCGGCGTCGCCATCATCACCGCGCTATTGGTGGTGATGCTCGCGGCCGGTATCGCCGCGTTCCTGCTCGCGCAGCAAAGCCGTGCCTTAACCCGTGCCGCGCGCGCGACCGAGCGTGCACAAGCCATTCAATATGCAGCACCGACGCTCGACTGGGCGCGCGCGGCGCTGTACCAGTTGCAAAAATCCACGGCGCGCGTCGATTTGACGCAGCCGTGGGCGCGCGGTCTCGCGGCGATCCCGCTCGATGGCGCGATGGCGGCCGGTGCGTTGCGCGATGAAGCGGGGCTTTTCAATATCAACAATCTCGCCAAAAATGGCGTGCGCAGCGAAGCCGACATCGCGGTATTCCGCGATCTGCTGACCAACCTCAAACTGAATCCCGAACTCGCCGATGCCGCCGCCGATTGGATCGACGCCGACGACGAGCCCACCGGCGCGGGGGGCGCGGAAAATTCGACCTACATGGCGATGCAGGCCCCCTATCGCGCCGCCAACCGCAACCTTATACAAATTGAGGAATTGCGGCGCGCGCGCGGCTTCGATGACGCCGGCATCGCGCGCTTAAAACCGTTCGTCACCGCGCTGCCGCTGCGCACACCGATCAATATCAACACCGCGCCGCAAGAAGTACTGGCGGCGACGTTCCCGAAATTATCAGCCGACGACATCGCCGCACTTGCGCGACAACGACTGGCAAAACCATTCGAGAGCAAAGCGGCAATTGCGGAATACTGGAAGAAATTCGCAACGCCGCTGGTTAACGATTCGCTCGACGTGAGCAGCGCGTTTTTTTCCGTGAATATCGCCATCGACAATGCCGGCGCACAAATCCGCCAATCCGCCCTGTTGCAACGCTCGCAGGGCACACCCGGCGCGGCGGGTGAAGGCGGCAACGCGATGAAGTGGCCCAGTATAATTTGGGTGAAAACCGAATAGCGGCTAGCCCGCGCAGAAATCACGCTTTGGCACTCACACTCCTCTTAGACATTCCCGATCTTCCGCGCTTCGACGCCGCGACCTCCACCACCTGGACGTTGCTCGATGGCGCGGCCAACTTGCTGCGATCCGGCGAGGGCACGCTCGCGAGTGCGCCGCGCGCCGAGCGCATCGTAGCACTCGCCCCCGTCGCCCGCCTGCTCTGGATCGAGACCGCGCTGCCACCGGTGAACGCCGCAAAACGCGATGCCTTGTTGCGTTATGCGATCGAAGACAAGCTCACGATCGATCCGTCGACCGTGCATGTGGTTATCGTCGGTATCGCAGATGGACCATCCGCCGAGGCGACAAGATATGTCGTTGCCGCCATCGACCGCGCCTGGCTTGTCGATGCGCTCAAATGGCTGCGCGATGCCGGATTGCCGGCGGACAGTCTGATGTCCAGCGCGACTGGCATTGCGGTTGAAAAGAATCAATGGACGGTGACCATCGACTTTCAGCGGGCGCGCGGCTTCGCGAAGCGTGCCGACGGCTTTGTCTACAACCTCGACATCGGCAACGCCAACGAGCCACCGTTCGGGCTGGTACTCGCCTTGAAAGAAGCAAGCGAACAGCAGCGAGCACCCACGGCATTGACGCTGACGACGTTGACCTCGATGACACCGTCTGCACCATTCGACGATGGCGTTCGCGCCCGATGGGAAACCGTGCTCGGCCTGCCGGTCACGATGGCACCTGCCGCAGCAAACCTTGCGCAAGCTCGCCTGCAAGCCAGCAAATCCGCTAATTTCCTCACAGCGGAATTCGCGCCGCGCGACGCATTCGGCAAGTGGCTCATGATTGCGCGCCCGGCGCTAATTGCGGTGTCGTTGATCGCGGTAACACATATCGCGTTCACGTTGATCGATGGTTGGCGGCTCGATCGCGAACGACACGCGATCGAGGCGCAAATGACGCAGGTATTCAAATTGGCATTCCCGAACGCGCAAGCGATCGTGGATGCGCCGCTGCAAATGCGCCGCAATCTCGATGAAATGAAGCGCGCCCGCGGCATTGCTGCAGACACCGGCCCGGAGGCGCTAATCGCGCGCTTGACCAAGCTGATGCAGTCGCTGCCCGGCACACCCGCCACCGTCAATTCGTTGACGCTGCAAAGCGGTGTCGCAACGCTGGATGCAACGCTTGCCGGCAACGAACAGCGGCAATCGTTACAGCGCGCGCTGGAGAATATGCCGGGTGCGTCGATCGCAGCGGGCGAGTCGAGGGCGGGATCATTGACGGTGCGCATCGTGTTGCGGGCGGGCGCATGAGCGGCACCACCACATCAACAGCGATTGCGCGCCGAGTGGCGAACGTAATTGCTCCACTCTCGCGCCGTTGGCGACAACTGGATGCGCGCGCGCAAACCATCGCCAGCATCGGCGCGTTGCTGGTGATCGTTGCTATCCTCTACGCCTATGTGTGGCTGCCGGCCGCGCGCGAACGCGAACGCCTGACGGCGCGACTGCCGCAACTGTCCGCGCAACTCGCGATGATGCAGCGACAGACAGAAGAAATTCGCGCGCTGAACGGCGCATCCGCGATTGCGCCCGCGCCGCCGGTGACGGCCGATACGGCTGCGCTGCAAAATCTGTTTGGCGAAGGCGCACAGGCGAGCATCGACGCGAATCGCGGATTCAGAATCGTGATTCCGAAAATCAACTACGCGAAATGGTGGGATCGGCTCGGCGATGCCGACGCGCGGCATCAATTGCAGCTCGTGAACCTGACACTGCGAGCATTGCCGGGCAACAGCCGCGAGGTGTCGATCGACATGACCTTGACCGACAAGCGCCAAAGCGGCGCCCGCGCGGATCGATGATGGGCCTCGGCGCGCGGCGCATCGGCATCATCGTTGTCGGCGGCTTTGTCGTCGGGCTGATTGCGTTCCTGCCCGCGATTTTGTTTGAAACGCGCATCAATCAAGCGCTTCCCGCGCCATGGCAAATGAGCGTAAGCGGTACCGTGTGGAATGGCACCGGCATGTTACGCGCGAAAAATGCAGCAGATTTAATTCTGGTGCCCATGACCTGGACGTTTGATCCGGCATCGTTGGTAAAACTGCGCGCGGCATGGGATATTGCTCCTGCGTCATCGGCCATTTCCGGCGCACTGAATGTCGGGTTGGGCCTGGGTACACTGGAAGTCCGTCGCGCGCAACTCACGTTCGACGCTGGCACATTGGCGAAGTTCCAACCGCTGACGGCGCTGCTGACGCCACTCGGCCGCATCGACGTTTCCACCGCGGATGGGACGAGCATCTCGCTGCAGACGCGTGATGATTTTCGCCTCAATGGCGAGATCCGCATTGATGCAAAAGCCTTCAGCGTTCGGCCATTGAATGCGAGTCTGGCCGGCGATTACACTGCCACGCTCAACGCACGCGATTCACGCATCGCCTATACCTTGCGTCAACGCAAAGGCGCTCTCAATCTGGACGGCACCGGCACCATCGATTTGGCCACGCGCACCGTCAACTATGCCGGCCTCGTCGCACCAGTAGGCGAATTGCCAGACGCGATGCTGCAGAAATTAAAATCGATCGGCAAAGCAGAACCCGATGGACGTGTGCGACTCGATTGGAAAACCCAATGGTAACGGTCGCCGCACAGGCCAACGCGGGCGCCGTGCAATATCGAGCACCTTGGTGGCTGGGTGGTGGCGTAGGCGGCCTGGGCGGCCATTGGCAAACCGTGTATCCGTTTGTGTTCGACCGGCCCGCGATTCCTACCTACCGGCGCGAGCGCTGGGACAGCACCCCGCACGGCACGCCCGATGGTGACTTCGTTGACGTTGACCGTGTCGATGGGCCGCTAGATAAGCCGTTGGTGGTCGCATTCCACGGCCTTGAGGGGTCGTCGAAAAGTATCTACGCATTGAATCTGATGAACGAAACCGCACGCCGCGGCTGGCGTGGACTGGTGCCACATTTTCGCGGATGCAGCGGCGAAATCAATCGTCTGCCGCGCGCCTATCATTCGGGGGATGCGGCAGAAATCGACTGGATTCTGCGACGCGCAAAAGCCGAGGCCCCCGATCAGCCACTCTACGTGGCGGCGGTATCGCTCGGCGGCAATGCGACATTGAAATGGCTGGGCGAACAAGGCAGCGATGCCGAAAAAATCGTCGCGGCAGCGGTCGGTATTTCCGCGCCGCTGGATTTGATGGCCTCGGGTGAGGCACTGGAACACGGCTTTTGCAAGCTCTACACCTACCGTTTTCTGCGCACGATGAAACGAACGTCGATGGCAAAGTTGGCGCAGCACCCCGGTATTTTTCGCGAAGACATCATGCAGCGCGCACGCACGCTGCGCGAATTCGACAACGAAGTCACGGCCCCTTTGCACGGTTACCGCGACACCGACGACTACTGGACGCGCGCCTCCGCCAAGCCGGGCCTGATCGATGTTAAGGTGCGAACATTGGTATTAAACGCGAAGAACGATCCGTTCCTGCCGGCATCCGCATTGCCGACATCAAGTGATGTTTCACCGCACGTGACGCTGGAATTTCCAGATGACGGCGGACACGTGGGCTTTTTGTCGGGACCGTTTCCGGGAGGAAGCTGGATGACGCGACGGGTGTTTGATTTTTTTGATGAGGGTCGCTAGCACTTCGAATTACCCGCCAGGAAAAAAATGATAAGCCGACAAGTCATTACGCGGTGCAATTCGATGCACTTCCCTCTTTTTACAGTGGGAAGTCCTTCGCAAGAAACAGCGTCGAAATGATTGTCAGACAATCCAGCTAGAAAAATTTCCATCACATTCCAATTCGAGAATAATCATGAGCAACGTCGCAACCGAAATTTTCAAAGCCTATGACATCCGCGGGATCGTCGGCAAGACACTGACGGCTAAAACCGTCGAACTCGTCGGCAAAGCGCTCGGCACCGAAGCCAAACGCCGCGGCGGCACCCACATCACCATTGGCCGCGATGGCCGGCTCTCGGGGCCATCATTCGCCGCGGCACTCGTGAAGGGCATTCAATCGACCGGCATCAATGTGATCGACATCGGCATGGCCGCGACGCCGATGGTGTATTTCGGCGCGTTTCATTTCAATACGCGCTCCTGCGTGATGATCACCGGCTCGCACAATCCGCCCGATTACAACGGCATCAAGATGGTCATCGAAGGCGAGACGCTGGCGCTCGATGCGATTCAGAAATTGT
>JAYTUX010000138.1:0-7347 GCA_043744315.1 Betaproteobacteria bacterium
CGCGGAGATTTGCAGACCGCCATCAAGGCCTATGAAGACGCCGTGTTTGTGCAAGACACGCTGCCCTATACCGAGCCGCCGCACTGGTATTACCCCGTGCGTCAATCGCTAGGTGCGGCGCTGTTGCGCGCAGGTCGGTTGGACGATGCTGAAAAAGCGTTCCGCGAATCGCTCGCGCAAACGCCGAGCAATGGCTGGGCGTTGCAGGGGTTAATGGAGGTTTATCGCAAGCGCGGTGATATGGCGGCGTTGAGGGCCACGCAGAAACGTTTTGATACCACCTGGTTGGGCGCTAAAGGCGGGCCGAGTCTTTCGGTGCTTTAGATATTTTCCAGCGGCGACATGTCTAGCGCAAAGGTTGAAAATGCGAGTACCGGCGAGGCGTTCCGACACTTTTCGCCCGGAGACGTCCGCCGAATCTAGACTTTTCGGCGTGCTTCCGCGCTGGAACGGTCTTTCCAATTCCACCACTTCAATTTTTCCGGATCGTGCCGGGTGTGCGAGGCGTAATACACCGCGCAGCGAAACGAATACAGCACGCAAGGATCCTGGTAGCCGCCGGTCATTGCGCGAAGCTTGTTGAAAAGCCCTTCGGGGCTGCGACCTTTCAATTGCGCGACGCGCGTGATGCCCATGCTGATGAGGTCATTCGCGATGCTCGGCCCGATGCTGGGTATGTTTTCAAGCTCGGATTTTGCGTGTTTGACTCGCTTCGCCAAATCAGCCACCCTGGCCCGCGTTGAAATGTGGATTTTCAATGATGCCGACCACATTGCCGAACGGGTCAATCACGGTAGCGACGGGGATGCCATCGCCCACCTCCTTGATGGCATCGTTGGGCGTTGCGCCAATCGCCAACAGGCGCGCGTACTCGGCGTCGATATCCGGTGTACCCCAATACGTCGCGATGCAATCGCGGTCCGGAAGCAGACCGAGCTCATAACCGCCGATCTCAAAACCGACGTAAAACGGTTGTTTGAAATAGGGCGGCTTTCCGGCAACTTTTGTGTACCAATCGGTCGCCTTCGCAAGATCGTTGACGTGGTAAATGACGGTGCGTAGTCCCTGGAACATGTTGACGGCGTCAAGAAATTCGACTGATTATTTCTTCCAATCCGGATGCGACACCCGCAACTCCTGCGATTGCTCAATCAGCGCCTGATAAAACGCCATTCTTGGCGGGTGAATTTTCTTCTGCTCGACCGCCTTGATCACCGAACATCCCGGCTCGGTCAGGTGCAGGCAATTGTTGAATTTGCAGGTGCCGATGTAGGGACGGAATTCGGGCATGGCGAAGGCGATATCGTCGTCGTTCAAATGAAACAGGCCGAACGATTGCAGGCCGGGCGAATCCATGATGCTCGTCTCTTCGTCGAGGTGATAGAGCCGCGTGTAGGTGGTGGTGTGTTTGCCAGAATCAAGTGCCTCCGATATCTCACCTTCCTTGGCCACGTCGCGCATCACCAGATTATTTACAGTGCGCGATTTGCCCATGCCGGATTGGCCTACCAGCAACGTGGTTTTGCCTTGCAGATACGCGCGTAGCGGTTCGATATCGAATTTCGCCGACATCGGTAACACGTCGTAGCCGATTTCTTCGAGATGCGCGAGGCTTTTGCGCGCGGCTTCAAATTCGGGCAAGTCCTTCTTGTTCAACATTATGAGCGGCGCGATGTGCGCGGCATCGCACGCGACCAGGCACATGTAGAGAAATGTTTCGCTGAAAGTCGGGCGGGGTGCGACGATGACGATCGCTTGATCGATATTGGCGGCGAGTGTCTTTTGCCGCCACGCGTCGGTGCGGAACAGTACATTGCGGCGCTCGTGAATCGCATCAATCCGCGCATGGCCAGGGCTGGTGATGCTGACCTCGACCTCGTCTCCGCAGGCGACGTCCTGCTTCTTGCCCTTACGCACGCAGACGAGTTGCGTGCGGTCTTCCAGTTCAGCAAGGTATTCGCGACCGAAGTCGCCGGTGACGAGTGCTTTCATCAGAGGCTGAACAGCGCGTCGAGCTTTGCCGCGCAAATGAAATCGTTCAATGTAATGCCGCCAGCATCGTGGGTGGAGTACGCGACGACACACTTGTTGTAATGCACGGACATATCAGGGTGGTGATCTTCGCGGTGCGAGACCCACGCCGACGCATTTACGAACGCCATCGTCTCGTGATAATTCTTGAACACAAATGTCTTCGTGATCGTGTGGCCGACGTGCGTCCAGTCGGGCAGCATGGCGAGGTGCGTCGCGAGGGCTGCCTCTGAGAGGGCTTTGGCTTGCCCGCCCGGCACGCATTTCATTTGCGATAACGTCATGTTTTCACCTTTCTTATGCGGCGCGCTCAGGCGGCGGCTGCTTTCAAATGAGCGATGCGAATCGACGCAGGAGGGTGCGAATCGTACACTGCCGAATGCAGTGGATCGGGGGTCAAGGTCGATGCGTTGTCGCGATACAGTTTCACCAGCGCCGTCACCAGATCGTCCGCGCGAGTTTGCGCCACGGCGTAGGCATCGGCTTCGAATTCATGCTTACGCGAAATGAGGCTCGCGAGCGGCGTCAGCCAGAACGTGAATGCTGGCAGTGCCAAAAAAAACAACAATAGAGAAATCGCCACATGTGGCGCAGACCCATTCAGGGGAAATCCGAGGCCTGCATAGAACCACGGTTTGTCGATGATCCAACCCATGAGCGCGAGCACTACGAACGTCAACGCAAATTGGCCGACGATCATTTTGACAATATGCTTACGTTTGAAATGGCCCAATTCATGTGCGAGGACCGCTTCGATTTCTGGCGGCGTCAGGCGCTCGATCAGGGTATCGAAAAATACGATGCGTTTGGTTTTGCCGAATCCCGTGAAATACGCGTTGCCATGGCTGGAGCGCTTCGAACCATCCATCACGAACAATCCGCTGGAAGAAAATCCGCAGCGTGCCAGCAAAGCCTCGATACGCTCTTTCAAGGACGCATCAGTGAGGGGGTTGAATTTATTGAACATCGGCGCGATGTAGTTCGGATAAATGGCCAGCATCGCCAGACTGAATGCAAGCCAAACCAGCCATACATACAACCACCACAGCCCACCCATTTTTTCCATCAGCCAGAATACGATCAGCAGCAGCGGAACACCAATCACTACTGATAGTGCGAGCCCCTTCAATGCATCGAGGCAATAAATCTTCCAAGTGGTCTTGTTGAAGCCGAATCGTGCCTCGGTGACAAAGGTGCGGTAAATCTCAAAGGGCGTGGAGATCATCGCCGATACGATGGCAAGTCCTGCGAACGTCGCCAATCCCAATGTGTATGGGCCGGAGAAAAATTTCGCTGCGATGGTATGTATGAAAAATAATCCTCCGCCCAAAGTGAGCACCAGCAATAGCCCGAAATCGGCCGCGCTTTCGAGCAATCCCAATTGTTGCCGCGCGACCGTGTAGTCGGCCGCTTTCTGGTGGGCTTCAAGCGTAATGGTGTGACTAAATTCCGCCGGTACGCTCGCGCGGTGCGCGCGCACATGAGCAATGTGCCGCCATGAAAGGCAAGCAGCAAAACTGGTGCTGATGACCAGCAGTGCGAGAAAAATCGCGGAAAAATGGGCGGCTGTCATGCCAATGTGGCTCGTTGAATCATGAGAAAATAGCGCATCACTCTATTTTAAGGCGCATTCGCGGATTGTCATGCCCCAGGATCAAAACAATCTCATCTGGATCGATATGGAAATGACGGGGCTGGTGCCGGAATCCGACGGCATCATCGAAGTCGCGATCGTGGTGACCGACGCTAATCTGCATACCATTGCCGAGGGCCCGGTACTGGTGGTGCATCAACCTGATTCCGTGCTCGATGGCATGGACGCATGGAACAAGTCCACCCACAAAAAATCCGGTTTGATCGACAAGGTAAAAGCCTCGAATCTTACCGGCGCGGAAGTTGAAGGCCGGATGATTGAGTTTCTGAAAGAACATGTACCGGCCAGTGCCTCGCCAATGTGCGGCAATTCAATCTGTCAGGATCGCCGCTTTATGGCGCGCGGCATGCCGAAGCTCGAGGCCTACTTTCATTACCGCAATCTTGATGTATCCACATTGAAAGAGCTTGCAAAGCGCTGGAAGCCGGCAATCATGGCGGGTATGAAAAAGCACGGCAAGCACGAGGCGCTCGCGGATATATATGAAAGCATTGAGGAGCTTAAGTACTATCGCGAACACTTTTTGAATTGCGGTGCGTGAGCGGCGCTCCGCCCCACGTATCTTGACGCATTTGTCGTATCCATTCGTTGCCATGTCGAGCGTCAGAATTGGCTGAACGTAAGCGCGAAAATTCCTCCGTGATTCGTGCAGGTCTTTTTTTGCGCGAATTTTGTTCGCACTGGGCGCGTGAGATTGATCGACGACATTCACTCGCGAAACTCGGGCTCGTTCTGATTTTCACCCTATTTTCAGTGCCGATTGTCCAATCGCAAACGCTGGCGTGGAGCAAGAGTGCTTACACGGCATATGCCGGTGATGCGAGCCCGTTTTGCGATGCGCTGCCGCGTGCTGCGTATCGCCGAGCAGTCGATGCTGCGGGCAATCTGTTTGTCACGGGTTGCGCGTCAAACGGTGCCAACAATGACATCGTCACCTATAAAGTCAACGGCGCGACCGGGGCCGTAATCTGGTCTGCGACGTATAACGGTTCTGCCAACGGCGATGATGCCGGTTTGGCAATTGCGACCGACGCGAGTGGTCATGTCGTCGTCACGGGCTATAGCCGCGATATTATCGGTGGCGTCAATATCCGTACCATCAAATACCATGGCGTGACTGGCGCGGAAATCTGGAACAGGAGCTATACCGAGGCACTCGCCGATGGATCGGATCAAGGTACCGCCGTCGCCATCGATGGCGTAGGAAATGTGGTGGTGACGGGCCGCAGTCAACCCTCGGCTGGCAATGTTGACATGCGCACCATCAAATACGACGGCGCCACCGGCACCGAGATTTGGAACGTCAGATACGATGGCTCAATGACGGACAACGTCGATGCAGCCCGAGCAATTGCAATCGACAGCGACACCAATGTGATTGTGATCGGAACCAGTACCAATCCGTCTGGCGTCGCGAACATGCGAGTTATCAAGTATGACAGCGCCAATGGTGCCGAGATGTGGATCAAAACTCATTTCAGTTCCGGTGACGGTTTCGTCGAGGGCAACTCGGTGACAATCGATAGCGACAAACACGTTCTCGTGACCGGTACCTGTCGCTCTGGCAGCGGCGGTACCGAAATTTGTACGTTTAAGTTCGATGGTACCGGTGGCGCGAATTTGTGGACCACCAGTTTTACGGAAGCCAATAGCAATCACACCGGTACAGCGGTCGCCGTCGATTCGGCCAACAACGTGTTCGTCAGCGGTTGCAGTGGAGTGGATTGCGGTACCC
Source organism: Betaproteobacteria bacterium (assembly GCA_043744315.1). GTDB lineage: Bacteria > Pseudomonadota > Gammaproteobacteria > Burkholderiales > Usitatibacteraceae > UKL13-2. The sequence goes on from JAYTUX010000138.1 coordinate 5,421, forward strand.
CCTCCGGGGTCGTCAATGTCGCCATGCGCACCATTAAATACACCAGCGGAGGCAGTCAACTTTGGACGAATCTGCGCAGCGTCTCGGGCGACGCCAACGCGCTGGCGATTGATGGAGCCGGCAATGTAGTGGTCGCCGGCTATGGCAATCCGGGATTTCGCGCGATGAGTGTGTTGAAATACGCGGCCGCAGACGGAGCGGAGATTTGGGCGACACCCTATTCATATTCAGCTTCCACTGGGCAAGATGAGGCGCTCGGAATCGCAAACGATGGCAGTGGAAATGTTCTGCTTGTCGGCAAGTCGCGTAACGTGGGCCAGCGCAAGGAGATTCGTGCCATCAAGATCAATGGCGCAACAGGGGCAGAAATCTGGAATACCGCGCATCCCAATGTCACCACCGGCGCATTGCCCGCGCCATTGCCGTTTTCCAGTAAGGCGATGGGGGTGGACAGCAACGGCGATGTATTTGTTACCGGCTACAACAAGGCCTTGGACGCGAGCGAAAGCATACGTACGGTCAAGTACAGCGCAACCACTGGCGCGGAGTTGTGGAATGTTGGTTACAAAGGATCGTCCGCAACCCTCGGAACAAACCGCGGCAACGCGTTGGCAATTGACTCTTCCGGTAACGTGGTGATCACCGGTGTAAGCAGCGACACGTTGGGTGGCAAAAATATCCGCACCATCAAGTACGCGGCAATGACAGGGTCCGAATTGTGGAATGTTGCATACGATGGCACGGCGGGAAACAGCGCGGATGAAGCAAACGCGGTTGTGGTTGATCAGGACGGAAACGTAATTGTTACCGGTACCAGTCAGGACGCTTCAGGCGGCAAGAATATCCGCACTATTAAATACAGTGGTGTCACCGGCGCGGTATTGTGGTCGTCATTCTTCGAGGGCATGTCCGGATTTGATGATGTGGGTTATTCGATTGCGCTGGACGCGAATCGAAATGTGTTCGTCGCCGGTTACAGCAAGGATGCCGGTCCATCTGCGATCAGCATTCGCACCATGAAGTACGCAGCCGCCGATGGTATGCAGCATTGGACCGCGAGCCATCGTGGTCCGCAGTCCACGAATGGCAAGGCATTTTCAGTGGCTGTTGACCCAGCGGGGAATGCTATTGTCGCAGCGACCAGTGCCGACGTTGGCGAATCCGACAATTTCCGCACCATCAAGTACAACGGTATTAGTGGTGCTGAAATCTGGAACGTGGGCTACAACGGCACATCCGGCGTCAACGATTCCGGTGCAGCCCTCGCCATTGATTCTGTGGGTGATATCGTGGTGACGGGGATGAGCAAAGAAGGTGCCGGTGCCGCGAGCACATTCACGGTCAGAACCATCAAATATCGCGGCAGTGATGGAGGACAACTGTGGTCCGTTGGATACCCTGGGGCGGGCGGGATATTCGCGAGTGGTTCCGCAGTCGCGATCGATGCGGCGAAAAATCCGTTTGTAACTGGCTACAGCACCGACCCAGGGCAAGGTACCAATATCCGTACTATCAAATATCTCGGCAGCACTGGTGCCGAACTGATGAACATCGCCTACAACGGTTCCGCCGATTCTGGCGATGCCGGTCATGCGGTCGTCACTGCCATTGGTCCTGGCAATGCGATTCATGTGCTTGGTGTATCGGTCGAGGCCGGCAAACCCGATGCATGGATCGTGCGAAAGATACTTGACGATACCGCGCTTGGCGCACCGACGATCGCGTCCGCGATACCCGGGAACCTGCAAGCGACCATTGGATTCCTGCCACCAACAAGCAACGGCGGCTCGCCAATTACTTCCTACACCGCTACGTGTAGCGGCGGCTACACGAATACCGCCACCGCTTCGCCGATCACCGTGACCGGGCTTACCAACAACGTCACCTACAATTGCACCGTCACGGCAACCAACGCCTTTGGTTCCGG
>JAYTUX010000139.1:0-28204 GCA_043744315.1 Betaproteobacteria bacterium
CCCCCCCCCCCCCCCCCCCCCCCCGCACGCCAGTCTCGTCAATAACCCTTGCAAGTATTTCTTAGCAGTACTTTTCTTACTGTTCGCTTGGTCATCCACCACGGCAGCAACATTGCCCAGCGGCCCTATTACGGATTCAGAAGGGCGTATCCGCTTCATTATTGACCTCTTCGACGACGTCTCCGGCAAGCCATCGAAATTCGCGGGTGCGGATGACGAAATCAATTGGCACAAAAACAAGTCTGCCGCGCTGATCGACGATGTCATCAAGTTGCGCGGCATCGACCTGTTCGCCTCGACCAGCCTGGTGGGCTCCAGCTTTACGGCGTACCTCACCAGCAAACAGATTGAGCAGTTGCAAAAGGACAAACGCGTCCGGCGCATTACGCAGGACAGCTATATTTCGCCCAGCTCACTGTGGAGCTCCATCACTGACCCGAGTGGACAGGTGCGGCCTTGGGGGCTTCAGGCGATGGGGGCGAGCGGCGGTTCCGGTGGCGGCGCAACGGTGTATGTGCTCGATACCGGCGTCCACCTTCACCCGGATTTGACCGGATATTCGGCGGCAGATCAACTGGTTGCATTGCCCGGCCTGAGCCCTGCCGGGTGTTACCCACATGGAACGCATGTAGCGGGCATTATTGGTGCTGCCGACAACAACCAAGGCGTTGTGGGGGTTGCTCCGGGGGTGCGCATTGTATCAATTACGGTTACGGAAAATACGGGAAACTACGGGCAGTGTGTTGAAGGTGCGTCTGATACCGCGATCATTCAAGCGCTCGAAATGGTGAAAGTGCGCGGAATTCAAAGCCACACCGTTGGTATTGTTAATCTGTCGTATAACCTGGGCGGCGGAGTTTTCGCGTCAGCGTCGATCCTTGGAGAAAAAATGCGCAATGTTGCATCGCCTGGCGGTGGGTACATTGTGCAGTACCCAGGGGCACTAATCGTGCAGTCAGCAGGCAATGGCTACGGATACGCATGCGATGTTGCTTATGGCCCCCCTGCAGCAGCAGATGGAATTCTCGTAGTCGGTGGCCTCGATGAAAATGGTCAAGCTGTAAAACCTTTCGGCAGCGGGCTGGGTGGTTATATCAATGTCGACGGCGATGCTCGAAGTGCATCCCGTGGTTCTAACTTTGGAAATTGTGTTGAAGTCTGGGCACCAAGCCAGCGAATCACTTCGACGTGGCCAGGCGGCACAAACACTTTGTCGGGCACATCAATGGCGGCACCACATGTGGCAGGTTTCGCCGCGCAGATTCTCGCAAGCAATAGTGGTATCACCAATTCGTGGCAATTGGAAGAAGCGGTACGTGCACATTTAGTTTCGCTCGCGGGATCTGGCCTTGCCATGCCCCAATTCGGCAATCAGACACAGACCGCGCGTGCAACGGTTGATATCTTGCTGGAAATTCCCGGGGCACAGAACGCGAATGACGTTCGTACTTCGTCGCAGGACACGATAAACTACGTCAAGTTCCCGGGCTTCAGTTTGACCATGGAAGCCGTTGGTTACTCGTACTGCTTCGCAACCAGATACCAAGTTGGCGTTCCTTATCCTTTCACCCATTCAGGTGCGCCGCCTTTCAACTTGAGCGCGGGCTTGGGCGCGGGAGACTACACATGGACCGCCACCTGCTACTCCCCGCAGGGTGCAGCTACGGGCGCCACCGCACATGTGCGAATCGCGCAGCACGTAACGGCCGAGTGGCGCGTCAATACGTCAAGCACATCCGGGCAGACAGTCGTGATACCCGACACCCAACAAGTGACTTGGACGATTAACGCACCATTTGACCAGACTGCATATGGCTTTGGTGCGGACAGTTGCAGTGTCGAGAGTTACGGTTTCATCGGAAATTCTCTTGGCGATCCCGAGAGAAGCAGCGGATTCAATCAATTTGCTTACTTTAGCCCGACATTGCTTTGGTCGAATGCAGGCAATTGGAATTATTATCCTTTCGGCGCCCTTTACTTGGGTGACCCTCAAAACTCTCCTTACGGCCTCCCTCCTTTTGACGGCTATAAATGGAAGCTCAGGTGCTGGAACATCGATGAGTCCAAAACAACAATCATGTATGGAAGACTCCAATGAATTCAGCTCTCTTCGAACGCCCCGAGACTTCTCAAAATGTTGTCCAAGCCGAAAAGGTGACATTTATGCGCGCAAACTCATATTGGATATTCGTAGTCGTACTTGTTTTGACTTGCATTACCGAGTCAAGTGCTCAAACTGGGCAAACCGGGCGAGTATTACCCCCTCCCACGCCCCCGAAAGGCACCGGTCCGCACTACATGTTTCCTGCCAATCCAACATCGGCGGACATAGTGACACTTGGACTTAGCCGATATCTGACTTGCGGTACGTTTAATAGGACTATTTTTGGGCCTGGGAATTTGTACCGTGTAAGCATGACGCAAAACGTAATTACAGTGAATCTGCCGGTCAATACATCGGACGTAATTTATCCGTCTGCCGGATGCGGTCTAGCAAACCCGGATGTCGTGGAGGTTGGTCGTTTGCCTGCAGGCAGTTACGTTTTGAATGTAGTTGAGCCGCCATCAACAATTTCAACAAACTTTCCCACCAAGCTAGTGGACAACTTTTCTTTCACTGTTTCAGATTCGCGCGCCAACAAGGCAAGCCCATGGGTACGGCAAGACTACTCGGGCCACTGGTGGGATCCGGCCGATTCCGGCTGGGGTTTATTCATCTGGCAGGATGCGAGATCACCGACCGATAATATTCTTGCGGCGTGGTTCACCTACGCACCGGATGGAAAATCGCAGTGGTACGTATTTCAACCGACATGGCAAAACCCATTGGCGACCACCACTGCACCGCTCTGGCTGACGCTGCGTCCACCGGGTGCCACCAGCCCGCCACCAGGCAATACGGGTCTGGCCCCAGTTGGCACGGCGAGCCTCGATTTTGACGATCCGGGTGCAACCGGTGCAGTGGGCAAGATTACCTATCAGTTCGGCACCGGCCCGACGTTGGTCCGCACCATTCGGCGGTTCGCGCCTTAACGCGACGATGGCTATGCGAACAAATTGGTATCGCGTTATCGCGGCAGTTTTTGTTTTCTCCTGCTTGACTGAATTGGGTGCTCAGACCGGGCGTCTTCTACCCCCTCCAATACCACCCAAAGGTGAGGGCCCACACTACATGTACCCGGCGAATCCCACGTCTGCAGACACGCTGACCCTCGCGCTCAGCAGATACAAGACTTGCGGCACGGGTCCGAGAACAATTTTTGGCCTGGGAAACTTGTACCGGGTAAGCATGGCGCAAAATGTAGTTAACGTGAACATGGCGGTCAATACATCGGACATTATTTATCCTTCCGGGGGATGCGGCGTAGCAAATCCTGATGTGGTGGAAATCGGGCGCTTGCCGGCCGGCAACTACGTCTTGAATGTGGTTGAGCCGCAGTCAATTACGTCACCGGCGCTCCCAACCAAGCTGGTGGATAACTATTCTTTCACCGTATCCGATGCGCGCGCTGATAAAGCCAGCCCCTGGGTGCGACAAGATTACTCGGGCCACTGGTGGGATCCGAACGACTCCGGCTGGGGATTGTTCATCTGGCAGGATGCGAAATCACCGACCGATAATATTCTTGCGGCGTGGTTCACCTACGCACCGGATGGAAAATCGCAGTGGTACGTTTTTCAACCGACATGGCAAAATCCATTGGCGACCACCACTGCACCGCTCTGGCTGACGCTGCGTCCACCGGGTGCCACCAGCCCGCCACCAGGCAATACGGGTTTGGCCACAGTTGGCACGGCGAGTCTCGATTTTGACGATCCGGGTGCAACCGGTGCAGTGGGCAAGATTACCTATCAGTTCGGCACCGGCCCGACGCTCGTGCGCACCATTCGGCGGTTCGCACCTTAACCCGTAGAATTTGGCAATTGCGCTGGCGTTTCGGCCATTCAAAACCCGCGACGATCGGAATACCCCGTGATTGCCGTCGTCCCACCGAATGATTGAAAAGCCGCCGCCCACGTCGGCCGAAACGTTAACCTACTTGTCGGCCAACGCCTTGATCACCTTGTCGGTGATGTCGATTTTGGAACTGGCATAAACGGCCTCCTGAAAAATCAGGTCGAATTTTTCTTTTTCGGCAATGCCGCTGATGACTTTGTTGGCACGTTCCTGCAAGGATGCGAGCTCCTCATTGCGGCGCAGGTTCACATCTTCGCGGAATTCCCGCTGCATGCGCTGCACGTCGCGCGCGAGTTGCGCCAATTGACGTTCCTTGGCGACGCGGTCGGCCTCGGGCAAGGTCACCGATTCCTTTTGCAGCGTCGCTTCCAGTTCGCGACCCTGCTTTTCCATGCGATCGAGTTCTGAGCGGCGCGGCGCGAATTCCTTGTCGAGCTTGTCCTGGGCGCGCTTGGCAGGAGACGATTCGCGGAGAATTCGTTCCTGATTAACGAAGCCGATCTTGAGTTCGGCGGCAGTCGCGCTGACGCTTGCACCGATCGTGGCCATCAAGGTCAACAACATAGATGAAATCAGCCGAACATGCGTTTTCATGACCATACCTTTCATACTTCGTCGCGCCTCGATCAAGTCGCGAAAATCAGAACACCCGCCCGAGCAGGAACTGGAATCGTTCCACTTTGTCCTCGGGTTTTTGCTTCAGCGGTTTGGCCAGGCTGAATTTCAGCGGGCCGACCGGCGAAAACCAGCTCACCGCGAAACCGGCCGAGCTGCGCAAATCGTTGAAACGAAGTTTCTCGTTCACACCGAAGACATTGCCAATATCGATGAAGGTGGACAGCCGCACCGACTTGTCTGATTTTACGCCCGGCATCGGAAACAGCAATTCGAGATTCCCCACCATGCGTCGATTACCGCCGACAAAATCACCGTTGGCGTCACGCGGGCCGAGCGAGCTCTGCTCAAAGCCACGCACCGAATCGACACCGCCTGCGTAGAAATTCTTGAAGAACGGCAGCGGCTTGCCAGAGTAGCCGTTGGCGATGCCGAATTCGGCATTGGCACTCAGCACAATCGGTCCCCACACCGGGCGCAACCATTGCGCCTTGGTCTGCACGCGGTAGTATTTGATATCGCCGCCCGGCAGGCCGATTTCAGCGCCGGCTTCCAGCACATAACCGCGGCTTGGGAAATAGATGCTGTCGCGCGTATCACGGCCGAAGCCGAGCGAGCCGCGGATGGTGTTGCTGCGCGAACCAAACGTGTTCACATAATCCAGATATCGCGGCGGGCTTGCGGCATCGAGCGTGAGATCGTTGCGCTCGAAACCGACGCCAAAATTGATCGAGTCATACTCTGTCACCGGCACGCCGTAACGCACGCCAACACCGGTCGATTGCGATTTGTATTCGCCGGTCGTGAGGGATGCAGTATTCAAATCACGGCGGTAGACATCGAAACCGCGCGAAATGCCGTCAGCCGTCCAGTACGGATTCAAATACGAAACCTCGTACACCTTGCTGACCGTGCCGCTATTGATGCGGAACGAGAGCTGATTGCCGCTGCCGAAAATATTGGCCTGCGACACCGACGCCGACACGGTCAGCTTGTCCGCGCTGGAGTAGCCGACACCGAATTGCAGGCTGCCGGTATTGCGTTCCTTGACAGTCACGTTGAGATCAACTTGGTCGGCGGTGCCAGGCACCGTTGGCGTTTCGACCGTGATGTCCTCGAAAAACCCGGTGCGTTCCAGGCGCTCTTTCGAGCGGTTGATCTTATCGATCGAATACCAGCCCGCTTCGAGTTGACGCAATTCGCGCCGCACCACTTCATCGCGAGTTCGCGAATTACCCTGCACATTGATACGCCGCACATACACGCGCCGACCCGGATCGACAAACATGGTGAATGACGCAATCTGTTTGCTGCGGTCGGGATCGGGTACAGGGTTGATGTTGGCAAAAGAATATCCGTCGTTGGCCAAACGATCGCTGATGGCTTTGACCGAATCGACGATCTTCTGACGCGAAAAAGTTTCGCCCGGTTTGAACAACAGCAGCGCGCGCATTTCCGCTTCGGGGATTTTCAATTCGCCCGAAAACTTGATGTCGCCCAATTTGTAAACCGGGCCTTCTGTGATGGCCAGGGTGATGTAGATTTTCTCTTTATCGGGCGTAATCGATACTTGGGTGGAGTCGATATTGAATTCAAGGTAGCCGCGGTTCAAATAATACGAGCGCAGCTTTTCCAGATCGCCAGACAGCTTTTGTTTGGAATACTGATCTTCCTTGGTAAACCAGGAAAACCAGCCGCCGGTGGAAAGCTCAAACTCTTTCAGCAGCGTGCTTTCCGAAAACGCGCTCGCGCCGATGATGTTGATATCGACGATCTTGGAAACTTCGCCTTCCTCGATCGTGAAGGTCAGCGAGACACGATTACGCTCAAGTGGAGTGGCAGTGGTGGTGACTTTGGCGGAATAAAAACCGCGGCTGGTGTATTGACGCTTGATTTCCTTTTCGGCGCGGTCGAGCACGGAGCGGTCGAAAATTTTCGCTTCCGAAATGCCGACTTGTTTTAAGCCATCTTTCAAATTGTCTTTGGTGAATTCTTTCGCGCCGACGATTTCGATTTGCGAGATCGACGGACGCTCAACGACAAAAACCACCAGCACGTCATTCTCGACTTCGAGGCGCACGTCAGTATAAAAACCCGTCGCGTACAGGGCCTTCAAGGCCGAGGCCGCTTTGTCGTCGTCCATTTGCTCGCCGACTTTCACCGGCAAATAGCTGAATACCGTGCCCGCCTCGGTGCGCTGCACGCCTTCGACACGAATGTCGCGGATGGTGAAGGGCTGAATGGCGAGCGCCGCCATTGAGGTCAAGGCGGCAAGGAACGTTGCGGATAATCCGGCAAGCAGTCTGGAAATTTTTGGTGCCTTCAAAATTCTTGGCGTTTGGAGGGTATTGCGAAACGATTGAGGCATCAGGGATCTAACCGGTGAGGAGACGGTGAATGTCGTTGAAGAGGGCGAAGGCGGTCAAGCCCAACAGCAGAGTCAAGCCGACCTGCTGGCCGATTTGCATGGTCCGGTCCGAAACGGGACTACCCTTGAGAATCTCGGCCATATAATACATCAACTGCCCCCCATCCAAGACGGGCACCGGCAGTAGATTCAGCACACCCAGCGAGATGCTGATCAGCGCCAGGAAATTGACATAGGCGATCCAGCCCAGCATCGCCGACTGGCCGGCATAGTCGGCGATAGTAATTGGCCCCGACAGGTTTTTCCAGGAAATATCGCCGACCAGCATCCGGCCCATCATTTTCAGGCTGAAAACCGACATGTCCCATACTTTTTCGACGGCCAGCGCTATCGATTCCAGCGGGCCATAGCGCACCATGACGCGGAGTTTTTCTATCTCGGCCGTGTCAATAAGCGGTTTCACGCCGATGCGGCCGAAGGTCCGCCCACCTTCGGTCACCCGATCCGGTGTGACGGTGAGAACAATTTCTCGCCCGCCGCGTGACACCGTGATGGCGACCGCTTTGTCGGGGTTGGCGATGATGACCTCGACAAAACTTTCCCAGCGCGCAATCGGCTTGCCGGCAACCGAAATCACACGGTCGCCGCGCGTCAAGCCGGCCTTGTCGGCAACGCTCCCGGGAACCACTTCATCGAGTACCGGATCAAGCTTTAGGCGGTACGGCATCAATCCGACCTTGCCGAGAAAATCGCGATCAAGGTCATCGGCCGTGATTGATTCCATGCTGATCCGTCGCGTGTATTTTTGCCCCTCACCCGCAACGCTGTTTTTTCCATCCTCAACTTCGATCTCGACGACGCCACGTTTTACGGCCTCGCTCAGGAGGGCGAGCCGCGCGTCACCCCATGTGCGAGTCACGTGATCGCCGACCCGGATAATCTGTTCGCGCTCGTTGAAACCGGCAATCGCCGCCGGTGAATTGGCGGGCGGCACCGCCAGCAAGGGCCTGTTGCCGGGTGTGCCGACGACAAACAGCGCCCAGTACAAAATGGCGGCGAGCAAAAAATTGGCAATTGGGCCGGCGGCGACGATGAAGATGCGTTGCCACACACCTTTGTTGTTGAATGCGCGCGAGCTGTCTTTTGCGTCTACTGACTCGTCGCGCTCGTCTGCCATCTTTACATAACCGCCTAGCGGCAGTGCGGCGATGACCCACTCGGTCTGATCCGGCCCGCGCCGCGTAAGCCACAGCGGCCGGCCAAAACCGATCGAAAAGCGCAGGATTTTCACGTCGCAGCGGCGCGCCGCCCAGTAGTGGCCGAGTTCGTGAATCGTCACCAGCACGCCGATGGCGACGATAAATGCGGCAATGGTTATCAAAACGCTCAAGGTCGGTTTCCTGAATTATTCGGCGGCGCGGCGGTTCGACGGTTTGAGCGCGCGAATCGCGATACGTTCGCGCGCCAACGAACGGGCGGCGGAATCGGCCACCATGACAGCCTCAAGCGTTACCGCCTTGGCAACCTCAGCTGCAGTCATTACCTCTTCGATGACGCCCGAAATATCCGGGAACGCCAATTCACCACCGAGGAACGCCTCGACTGCAATTTCGTTCGCCGCATTCAGCACAGCGGGCGCCGTGCCGCCGCGAGCGAGAGCGTCATAAGCCAGGCGCACGCAGGGAAAGCGTTCAAGATTGAGTGTCTCGAATTCAAGCCTGCCTGCCTTGGCGAGATCGAGCGGCGAGACGCCGGCCGCGATCCTTTCCGGATAACCCAATGCGTAGGCGATGGGCGTGCGCATATCGGGATTGCCCATTTGCGCGAGCACCGAGCCATCGAGATATTCGACCATCGAATGCACGATGCTTTGCGGGTGGATCAAAACTTCGATTTGTTCCGGTGTGGCATCGAACAGCCAACGCGCTTCAATCACTTCGAGACCCTTGTTCATCATGGTCGCGGAATCGACGGAAATTTTTCGGCCCATCACCCAATTGGGATGCGCGCAGGCTTCATCTGGCGTAACGGTCGCGAGATCGGCAATGGCGCGATGGCGAAATGGCCCACCGGAGGCGGTGAGAATTATTTTGCGCACACCCACGCGGGCAAGACCGGCGTGGAAATTTTCCGGTAAGGATTGAAACACGGCGTTGTGTTCGCTATCGATCGGCAATAGTGTGGCACCATGCTCGCGCACGGCGTCCATGAAAATGCCACCCGCCATCACCAACGCTTCCTTGTTGGCGAGCAACACCACTTTGCCGGCGCGGGCCGCCGCGAGCGAAGACGGCAAACCGGCCGCGCCGACAATGGCCGCCATCACCATGTGCGTATCGGCGTGCGACGCAATCATCGGCAAGGCATTGTCGCCGGAGACGACTTCGGTTGCGATGTTCATATTCGCGAGAAGACGCTTGAGATTATCCGCGTGCGCAGGAGCAGGCACCGCCGCGAATCGCGGCGTGAATTGGCAGCATTGCTCGGCGAGCGCTTCCATGCGCGTCGCAGCGGAAAGTGCGAATACCTTGAATCGATCGGGATGGCGCGCGATCACATCTAGCGTACTGACGCCGATTGAACCCGTCGAGCCGAGGATAGTGATGTTTTTCATGGCGTCATTCAACGAGCGGGCAACATCAACATCGCATACAACGCGGCCAGCGGTAGCGTCGAGGTGAGCGCATCGATTCGATCCAGTACACCGCCGTGACCGGGCAGCAGATTGCTCGAATCTTTCATACCGGCACCGCGTTTCATCCACGATTCGAACAAGTCACCCAGCACCGACAACATCGCAAGCAATATGAACAGGATAAACAATGCCATCAGGTGAGCATGCATTTGCACCACCCAGGCCTGCTCGTGAAGGGCTGTGCCTGCGGTCAGATACTGCCATGCGAAAAAAAACAGCACGACGCCCACCAGTCCACCGACAACACCCTCCATGGTTTTGCCGGGGCTGATCGCGGGGGCGAGTTTGTGGCGACCGAATTTCTTGCCCGTGAAATACGCCGCGATGTCGGCGACCCAGATGATCACCGCAAACGACAGTAGCAACCAAGGGCTGATCGCGCGCAGCGAAATCATCGCCAGCGCCATCGGAATAATCACCACCAAACCTGTCACACCACGCAGCCACATCGACGTAGGGTGCCACATATTGGCGAGCCACAGCGGTGCAGCGATCATCCAGAACACCACCGCGATCGCCAGGGTCACTCGCGCCAATGTAGCGAATTCTGCGACAGCACCCTCGCGAAAGTAGACGACGCAAATTGCGGCGGAGATCGCAAACGAGATCAGGAGAAAAGAATGTGCCTGCAGCGAATTCATTTGACTGAGGCGGCTCCATTCCCAACATGCCACCATCGCAATACCAAACGCAAACATCGCCCAGGCCCAAGCAGGAAACGCGAACAGCGCGATCAATACGATCGGCAGAATCACGAGTGCGGTAATGACGCGGGTTTTCAGCACGCGGCGGGAAAACGCGTTATGCCGCGCCGGCGGCGGCGGGGTTGGTCAACGGTGTCACTTGTTCGCTGGTGCGACCAAACCGGCGTTCACGCGTGCGATAGGAATTGATCGCTTTCATCAATCCGGCGCGACCAAAATCGGGCCATAACTCGGGCGTGAAATAAAATTCCGTGTAAGCCAATTGCCAGAGCAGGAAATTGCTAATACGCTCTTCACCGCCGGTGCGGATGAAAAGATCCGGCTCTGGTGCATAGGCCATCGCGAGATTGGCGGCCAGTTCGACTTCGGTGATAGCCTCGACTTCCGCTGGGATCGTATTGGCTAGATCAAGCACTGGCGCGCCGTTTTGGGCATTTTCCGCCTGTGAGGCTCGTGCTTGCTGGAGTTTCAACTGCTGCGCTTTATTGGCCGCCTGCAAAATATCCCAGCGCCCGCCGTAATTGGCCGCGATAGTCAGCGTGAGTTTTTCATTGTCGCGGGTCAGCGCTTCACCGGAGGCGATCAGGTCGCGGATGCGTGGATCGAACGGAGACAAATCGCCGACCACTTTGAAGCGGATACGGTTTTCATGCAGCTTCGCGACCTCGCTTTCGAGGGCGCGGATGAAGAGCTGCATCAACACCGAAACCTCATCGGCGGGTCGCCGCCAGTTTTCGCTGGAGAACGCGAACAGGGTCAGATAATCGACCCCCAATTCGCCGCAGGCCTTGACCGTTTCGCGCACCGATTCGACACCGCGTTTGTGGCCCGCCACGCGCGGCATATAGCGTTGCTTGGCCCAGCGACCGTTGCCATCCATGATGATCGCGATGTGACGCGGCACATCGCCAGTTTGCGGAATCGATTGGGTGGAACTTTCGTGCATGGCGCGCGGATGCGGCGGCGGGTTGATGCAACCCTACACCGACATCAAATCCTTTTCTTTTTCCGCGACCGCTTTGTCGATGTCATGAATGAAACGGTCGGTCAATTTCTGCACGTCATCCTGCGCTTTTTTCTCATCATCCTCGGGCAGGGTTTTCGCTTTCAGCGCATCTTTTAACGCGGTATTGGCGTCGCGACGGATATTTCGCACCGCCACTTTGGCGTGTTCACCTTCGCTCTTGACGATTTTGGCAAGCTCTTTGCGACGCTCTTCAGTGAGCGAGGGCATGGGCACGCGGATCGCGTCGCCGGCCGAAATCGGGTTCAGGCCGAGATCGGAATCGCGGATCGCCTTTTCGATGGTCATGCCGAGTTTCTTCTCGAACGGCTGAACCGTGATCGTGCGCGCATCCGACAGATTCACGTTGGCGACTTGCCGTAGCGGCACAATCGCGCCGTAATAATCGACCTGGATGTGGTCGAGAATGCCGGAATGCGCCCGACCGGTGCGGACTTTGCCGAGATCGTTTTTCAACGTCTCCAGCGATTTCGCCATGCGGGTTTCGGATTGCTTTTTCAGATCTGCGACGTTCATTTCTCGCTCCGCCTACTCAACTGGAAAACCCACTTATACGTGAACCAGCGTGCCTTCGTCTTCGCCAAGCACCACCCGTTTCAACGCACCCTCTTTGAAAATCGAGAATACATTGATCGGCAACTTCTGATCCCGGCACAACGCCAGCGCCGTGGCATCCATGATTTTAAGATTCTTGACGATGGCTTCGTCAAACGAAAGCTGATGATAGCGCGTCGCGGTCTTGTCTGTCTTGGGGTCGGCCGTATAAACACCGTCGACTTTGGTCGCTTTCAGGACGATTTCGGCACCGATTTCAGCCCCGCGCAACGCGGCCGCGGTATCGGTGGTGAAAAACGGATTGCCGGTGCCGGCGGCGAACACCACGACTTTGCCTTCTTCCAGATATTGCATCGCCTTGGGGCGCACGTAGGGCTCGACCACCGATTCAATATTGATGGCCGATTGCACGCGCGGAATCAGGCCTGCTTTCGACAATGCATCCTGCAGCGCGAGCGAATTCATGACGGTTGCGAGCATGCCCATGTAGTCGGCAGTCGCGCGATCCATACCGGCAGCACTGGTGGATACACCGCGAAAGATATTACCGCCACCGATGACGATGCCCATTGCCACACCCAAATCCGCGACGCTCTTGATCTCAGCCGCGATGCGCTGAATGGTCGGGCGATTGATGCCGTATGCATCGTCACCCATCAACGCTTCACCGGACAACTTGAGGAGAATTCTTTTGTATTTCGGCGTCATCGGGGCTCCTGAATGGTGCTAAGTCTGAACGCGGATTGTGTCCGCAATCGGGCTGGAATCGGCGGGTAAAAACAAACGGGGAAGCGAATTGCCGCTTCCCCGCTTCATTGCCTATCGACTTGCCGCCGCCGCTGCTTCGGCGACTTCCGCCGCGAAGTCGGTGACTTTCTTGGCGATGCCCTCGCCCACCACATAAAGCGTGAACGAATTGATGGCGGCACCTTTGGACTTCAACAAGGCCTCGATCGTCATTTTGTCGTCCTTCACGAACGGCTGGCTCAGCAATGCGACTTCCTTCAAAAACTTTGCCGCGGAGCCTTCGACCATTTTCGCAACGATCTCTGCCGGCTTGCCCGATTCCGCGGCTTTCTGGCGAGCGATTTCGCGCTCTTTTTCAACCAACTCGGCAGGCACTTCTGCACTCGACAACGCGACCGGCTTGGAGGCGGCAATATGCATCGAAATGTCTTTCGCCAGCGTCACATCGCCGCCGGTGATATCGATCAGCACGCCAACCTTTGATCCACCGTGAATGTAGCTGTTCAACACACCCTTGGCCGGCACGCGAACGAACCGCCGGATCGACATGTTCTCGCCGATCTTTCCGATCAATGCCTTGCGGGTGTCTTCGACACTGACGCCATTGATGCTGAGTGCGGACAATGCGGCGACATCCGCCGGATTTTGCGTGGCCACGAGTTCCGCGAGCTTGGCAGAGAGCGCCAAGAAATCATCATTTTTTGCGACGAAATCGGTTTCGCAATTGACTTCAACAATGGCGCCCAATTTCTGGTCGCCGGAAATATGAATTGCCACCACGCCTTCGGCCGCCACGCGACTCGCAGCCTTGCTGGCTTTGCTGCCCAACTTGACGCGCAAAATTTCCTCGGCGCGCTCCAAGTCGCCGCCTGCTTCGGTCAGCGCGCGTTTGCATTCCATCATCGGCGCATCGGTTTTCTCGCGCAACTCTTTGACCATTCCTGCTGTAATGTCCGCCATTTCCGTTCCTATCCGCTATTTCGTTATCTGCTATTTGTTTTTTTGAAACTTAAAAAAAAGGGGCCGGAGCCCCTTTTTCCGCTTTCAAACTTATTTCGCTTCGTCTTCGGTCACTTCGACGAGCTCTTCGCCCGGCTTCACCATTTCCTGAATGACCTGGCTCTTGCCTTCAAGAATTGCGTCTGCCACGCCGCGTGCGTACAAACGAATTGCACGTGTCGAATCGTCGTTGCCGGGAATCACATAATCCACGCCGTCGAGCGAGTTATTGGTATCGACCACACCGATAATCGGCACGCCCAATTTCTTCGCTTCTGTGACGGCAATTTTGTGGAAGCCGACGTCGATGACGAAAATCGCATCGGGCACGCCGCCCATGTCCTTGATGCCGCCCATGGAACGTTGCAGCTTTTCCATTTCGCGCGAGAACATCAGGCCTTCTTTTTTCGACAATTTTTCGAGCGAACCGTCGGCGACCATCGCTTCGAGTTCTTTCAAGCGCTTGATCGAGCCCTTAACGGTTTTGTAATTAGTGAGCATGCCACCCAACCAACGCGAATCGACGTAGGGCATACCGGCGCGCTGCGCCTCTTCCATCACAATTTCGCGAGCCTGACGCTTGGTGCCAACGAACAGGATGGTGCCTTTGTTCGAGGCCAGCGTGCGCACAAACTTGAGCGCGTCCTGATACATCGGCAGCGACTTCTCAAGATTGATAATGTGAATTTTATTGCGGGCACCGAAAATAAAGGGTGCCATTTTTGGGTTCCAGAAACGGGTCTGGTGTCCGAAATGGACGCCCGCTTCCAGCATTTGACGCATGGTGACTGACATGAAAAACTCCAAAGTTAAGGTTAGCCGCCTCTCGCGAGACTCCCTTTGCAATTACGCGAAAGGAGACCTTAACGGTGCGAGAGTGTGGATTTGCTACGGGACTGCCTTGGGATGCCTGCGAAACCAAAATTGGTGGCGCGACATAAAGTACCCAAGCCAGCTATTATAGCGCGAAATAGTGCCAATAATCAAACACCTTCCCGCTTTTCCTCAGGAGGCAAGATGGATGAAAACCCGCGTCGCGACCTGATTATTTCAACGGTGCTCCGGGTTGGTCTGTCGGCGTTGCTGATCTGGCTGCCGTTTTATAAATTTGGCGTCAACCCAACCGGTGCCGGATACGCATTGCTGGTGGCAGCGCCGTGCGCATTCATGTTGGCGAAACCGATCATCGCCTGGAGCGGGGAAATTTACACGTTTTTCAGCCGTCAACCGCTGACCAAATGGCAAGGCATTTATTACCAATTCGCCGGGGTACAGATCCGCATGATGGATGTGGGGCGCGAACTCTGGGTGGTCGATGTCGATCTGCTGCGGGTGATCGGCGAAAAACCCACGCTGATGCTGGAAAGCCTTTACGACAGCCTTGAATATGACCTGATCCCCGACACCCGCTTTCATGGTTTTTCCCCGACGGGTGCCGAAAAAGTGCTGCGGAAAAGTAGCCACTACGAAGCGAGTCGAATGTTAATGTGGCTGCAGCGCGAAGTGTACAAACCGCACCGGCGCAAGCAGGAACTGGCTGCCACGTAGTGTTCGCAATGAGTTTTCCGATGATCAATGACTTGACGCGAACGCCAGTTGCTATACTGCCGCCTTGAATTTCTTCTCGAATTGGCCTTGTGAACGTCGTCATCAAAACCCAGCAGGATATTGAAGGCATGCGCGTCGCCGGTCGGCTCGCCTCCGAAGTGCTCGATTTCATTACGCCGCACATCAAAGCCGGCATCACCACCGGCAACATCGACGCGCTATGCCACGATTTCATGGTGAATGTGCAGGGCACCATTCCCGCTCCGCTCAATTACGCGCCGCCGGGCCATCGACCGTATCCGAAGTCGGTGTGTACGTCGGTCAATCATCAGGTGTGTCACGGCATTCCAGGCGACAAATTATTGAAACAGGGCGACATCGTCAACGTCGATATCACCGTCATCAAAGACGGCTATCACGGCGACACCAGCCGCATGTTTCTAATTGGCGAGCCCTCGATTCAAGCCAAGCGGCTTTGCGAAAGCACCTATGAATCGATGTGGCGCGGCATTCGGCAAGTCAAACCGGGTGCCACGCTGGGCGATATCGGTCACGCGATTCAAGTGTTCGCCGAAGGTGCCGGCTACAGCGTGGTGCGCGAATTTTGCGGCCACGGCATCGGCAAGAAGTTTCATGAAGAGCCGCAAATTCTGCATTACGGCCGCCCCGGCACCGGCATGAAAATTCAGGCCGGCATGATTTTCACGGTCGAACCGATGATCAACGCGGGCAAGAAAGATATCCGCATGCTGGGTGATGGCTGGACCGTCGTCACTGCCGACCATAGCCTCTCTGCGCAGTGGGAGCACACCGTGCTGGTGACGGATGATGGCTTCGAAGTGTTGACGGTGTCCGCCGGGTCGCCCGCCATGCCCGCGTCACTCAACTAGTCGATTCCCCGGACGATGGCATCCGCCCGTGCCGTTGCGTCGGTTGCGACTCGCGCAAGTGATGCAGGTGCCACACTACATTTATTTTCACCGCTGGACACCGCGGCTCGCGCCGCTTATGTGCGCCGCATGCGCGATCGTCTCGCCAAGGCACGCGCCGCACTGAAAAAAAACTATCAATCACGCCCACAACCGGATCGCAATTTGCGGCAGCACGCCGCGATTGTCGACAGCATGATCGCCGACATCGCATCCGATATTCGTCTGCCTGAGTCGCTTGCGATCGTCGCCGTCGGTGGATATGGGCGCGGTTTCCTGTTTCCCGCATCCGACGTTGATTTGCTGGTGCTGTTGCCAAACGATGCAACCGCGAGTGCGACGGCGGTCGAGGCCTTTGTAAGCCTCCTGTGGGACGTGGGACTGGAGCCCGGCATTTCGGTGCGCAACGTGGTCGAGTGCGTGGAAGAGGCCGGTAAAGACATTACGGTCGATACCGGCTTGCTCGAATCGCGCCGTATATGGGGCGACGCGGTATTGAGCGCCGAACTCGAACGCGCATTGCGGAAATCGCGCTCGGTGAAAACATTTTTCGAGGCCAAGATCGACGAGCAGCGCCGCCGCCACGCGCGCCACAACGATGTCGCGCTGAACCTGGAACCGAATATCAAGGAAAGCCCCGGCGGTCTGCGCGATTTGCAGACGGTGCTGTGGCTCGCCAAGGCCGCAAATCTCGGCGATGACTGGAACGCGTTGGAAGCGCTCGGCCTGATCACCGCCTTCGAGGCGAAAGCCATCCAACGCCACCGGCGCGTGCTGATCGATATCCGCATTCGATTGCATTACCTGGCCGGGCGGCGCGAAGATCGGCTAGTGTTCGATCACCAGAACGCGCTCGCGAAAGAACTCAAGCTCGAAGGCACCAAAAGCAAATTGCCGTCGGAAGTCTTGATGCGCCGCTACTATTTGAGTGCGAAAGCAATCTGGCAAATGAATTCAATTTTGCTGCCAACGTTGCTGGAACACATCTCGCAACGCCGCAAAGATCATGTGCTGCCGATCGACGACGAGTTCGTGCTGGAGAACGGCAACATCGCCGCCCGCGACGTAAAAATTTTCAAGCGCGATCCGCGCTCTATTTTTCGCGCCTTTCTTGCCTTGCAAAGCATCAACGACGCGGAGTTTTTCGAACCAGATACCTTGCGCGCATTGTGGCGCGCCGTGCATCTGATCGACCAGAAATTCCGCGACGATCCGGAAGCCAATCGCCTGTTTCTGAAAATTCTGCAAAGCGAAAAAGTCACCTTCAATTTGCGGCGCATGAGCCGCTACGGCGTGCTGGGCCGCTACATTCCCGCCTTCGGTCGTATCACCGGGCAGATGCAGCACGATCTGTTCCACGTCTATTCCGTGGACGAACACATCCTGATGGTGATTCGCAATCTGCGGCGGCTGGTGCTGCCCAGATTTGCGCACGAGTTTCCGTTTTGCCACGAGCTTGCCAAAGAATTCGCGCGGCCGGAAGTACTCTACCTGGCCGCGCTGTTTCACGATATTGCCAAGGGCCGCGGCGGCGATCATTCCGAACTCGGCCGGAAAGATGCGCGGCAATTCTGCAAGAAACTCGACATCTCCAAGGCTGATACGGCACTTGTCACCTGGCTGGTTGAAATGCATTTGCAAATGTCGGCGGTCGCGCAAAAACAGGATCTCTCCGACCCCGATGTGATCTCGCAATTCGCGCAGCGTGTCGGCGACGAACGCCGCTTGACCGCGCTCTATCTCCTCACCGTCGCGGATATTCGCGGCACCAGTCCGCATGTGTGGAACGCATGGAAAGGAAAATTGCTCGAGCAATTATTCCGCGCCACGCGCCGTTTGCTGCGCGGCGATGCCATGCCGAATGAACACTGGATAGAAGCGCGCAAACTGGAGGCACTGAAGCTCTACCGAGACGCCGAGAATATAGTTAGCAACGCCACGCCGCCACTTTGGGCGCATACCGAGCCCAGCTATTTTCAACGCTTCGACGCCGCCGAAATCGCCTGGCACGCGTTGGTGGTGAACGACCATGCCAGCCCCTCGCAGGCGGTGGTCAAAGTGCGCCCGCAAGCCGAAGGTGATCCGCTGCAAGGCTACGCCGTCATGGTGATGACGCGCGATTTGCCAGGCCTGTTCGCGCGCATCACCGGGTTTTTTGAAAAACGCGGCTTCGACATCGCCGCCGCAAAAATTTACACCACCGTCCACGGCTATGCGCTGGACGCATTCCAGATCCTGCCGAAAACCGAAAGCACCGGTCGCTATCGCGACGTGATCGGCATGATCGAACAAGAACTCGCACTCGTGCTCGACGATCCCGCCGCAACATTGACCTCGCACTCCGGACGCATATCAAGGCAGGTCAAGCACTTCCCGATGGAACCCGCTATTGCGCTGATTCCCGCGCGCCAGAAACCGTTCTATGAACTTACCGTCAGTTGTGCCGACCGGCCGGGATTACTGTCGGCGATGGCGCGCGTGTTTCTGGAATTCGGCGTCAATCTGCACGATGCGCGCATCACCACGCTTGGACAGCGGGCCGAGGACGTGTTTGTGTTGGCGCATTCCAATTTGGAAGATGAGGAATTTGCGCGGGAGTTTCGGGCGAAGCTGGTCAAGGAACTGCGGCCATAGTGGAGATTGCGTCGTTGCCGTGTTTTGTGTTCGACTTCTTTAGGCAGCGATTGATCAATCGTGCCGCAAACACTCCACCGGCTGTAATTTCGATGCCCTTCTCGCCGGATAAAATCCGAAAAACACACCCACCGCACAACTGAACACGGTCGCGATCACGACCACTCGCACGCCAATCACCATGTCAAATTTTCCGGTCGCGGTAATCGCCGCCGCGAGCGCCATGGAAATGGCGACGCCGATTACACCGCTCACCAGGCAGATCGACACCGCCTCGAATAAAAATTGCCAGAGCACATCGGCCGGGCGCGCGCCGATGGCCATGCGGATGCCGATTTCGCGGGTGCGCTCGGTCACGCTTACCAGCATGATGTTCATGATGCCGATGCCGCCGACCACCAGCGATACCGCGCCAACAAAGCCCAACGCGATCGCAAGCCCGGTGGCGATTGCTTCGCCGGATTTGGCGAACTCGCCGAAATTCACAATGCGGAAATCATCCTGATCATCGGCGCGAATACGGTGCCTGTCGCGCACCAGATCTGATATGTCCGCGACCATGTCGTTTACCGTTTCCGCACTGCGCGCTTGGGCGATGATGTACTGCACCGAGCGCGGCGTCGGTGTGCGAATCAGCGTCACGCGTGCGGTCGAGATCGGTACCATCACCACTTCACCGATATCGCCGACATCGAAACTTTGTCCTTCATTGTCGAGCACGCCGATCACCTGAAAACTCTGGTTGTCGATGCGAATGCGTTGACCAATCGGATCAGTTTTGTAGAACAACTGTTCGGCAACTTTCTTGCCCAGCACCGCCACCCGCGCCGCGGTCGCGACATCGACCTCCGATAACGGAATGCCTTTGGCGAGCCGCAAGTTGCGAATTACAAACGCTGTTGGCGTGGTACCCTGAACCTGATTGTTGCTGTTGTCGTTGCCGAATGAAATCTGCGAAAACGTGGTCAGCATCGGTGCCGCGCCGAGCACGCTGGGCAGACGATTGATGGCTTCTGCGTCGTCGACCGTCATGGTTTGCACGGTGCCGGTGCGCAGCCGCGCGCCGACCGCTTTGCGCGAATCCGCCTGCACGATTACCAGATTGCTGCCGAGTGCGGCGAGTTGTTTGTTGATGAACGCCTTGATGCCGTCGCCGACCGCGAGCATCAGCACCACGCTCGCAATGCCGATGATGATGCCGAGCATGGTGAGCAATGTCCGCATCGGGTTCGCGAACATTGCGCGAAACGATTCCGCCCAGATTTGAATGAAGCTCACGGCCGGCTCCCGCTGCTTGCCGTTGCGTTGACATCTTGTGCGGCCGCCTCGACCGGCTCGTTCTGCCATTGCTGCAAACCCTCGCGCGCCGGGCCGTCGTAGAGCACCAACCCATCCTTCAGGCGCACCAGCCGTTTCGCATGCGCGGCGATATCCGGCTCATGCGTGACGAGGATGATGCTCTGCCCGCGCTCGCGGTTGAGTTCGGTGAGTGCCGCCATGATGTCGCTGCTGGTTTTGGTGTCAAGGTTGCCGGTAGGCTCATCAGCGAGAATCAGCGGCGGATCGGCGACCAGCGCACGGGCAATTGCGACGCGCTGCTGCTGCCCGCCGGAAAGCTGATTCGGTTGGCGCTTGGCGAATTCACTCAGTCCGACTTTTTGCAATTGCACCGTCGCCCGTTTGCGCGCCTCCGATCGCGCCACACCGGCGTACAGAAGCGGCAGCGCGACGTTATCGAGCACGCTCATGCGCTTCAACAAATTGAAACTTTGGAACACGAAGCCAAGAGTACGATTGCGCAAGCGCGCGAGTTCCGCGCGGCTGAGTTTATTCACTGCATTGCCGGCGAGATGATGCTGGCCCGATGTCGGCGTATCGAGGCAGCCGAGAATATTCATCAAAGTCGATTTTCCCGAGCCGGATTGGCCCATTACCGCCACAAAATCGCCGCGCTGCATGTTGAAATCTATACCGTGCAGGACGGGTGTTTCGACGCGACCAGAGAAGTAACTCTTGCGGACGGCGGTGAGTTGCACGAGGGGAGCGTCAGACGCAATTTCAGTCATGCGATTTCGCTCGACAATGTGCAATTTCCCCCGTCATTCCGGCGGAGGCCGGAATGACGGATGTTTGAACCGTTGGATTTCAATTTGCGTCTCGCGTGTCGCGACGAGTTTGCATTATTGCTTCGTCGGATCCGCCAGCAGCGAGCGCACCACCACTTTGTCGCCGGCATTGAGTGGGCCTTTAACGATTTCGGTGTACTTGCTGTTCGAGACACCGATCACCACATCGACCGGCTCCGCGTCGGCCTGTTTGCCGGGAACTTTCGCCTCGACCAATTTGTAGATTCGATACAAACGTTCGCCGCTCTTGGTGCGCAATCCCAGCTCGTCGGTGCTGTCTTCGCTGACGGGCTTCTCGTCTTTTTTCGCGTCGGTCTTGACTTCGCCGCCGGATAATTTTTTCTTCATGGCATCCATCGCGATTTCAAAATCGCTGGGACGGTAGCGCAAAGACGCCGTGGGAATCCGCAGTGCGTTGGGACGATTGGCGGTGATGATGCGCACCTGCGCGGTGAGGCCGGGCTTCAGCAATTCATCGGGATTGTCCACATCGATCACCACGTTGTAGGTCACCACGTTTTGCGTGACGTTGGCAGCCAAGCGGAATTGCCGCACCTTGCCATCGAAATCGCGTTCCGGAAACGCATCCACCACAAACCGCACCGCCTGACCGTCTTTCAATAGCCCGACATCGGCTTCCGAAACATTGGTGTCGATCTGCATTTTTTTCAGGTCACGCGCAATCACAAACAAATTCGGCGTCTGAAAACTTGCCGCCACGGTCTGGCCAAGGTCCGCCGTGCGCTTGATGATGACGCCATCGATCGGCGAGCGGATGATGCTGTTGGCCAGATCCGCGCGGGCGCGTTCGAGCACGGCTTCGGCGACTTGCACTTGCGCGGTCGCGGCGTCGAGCGTCTGCCGCAATTGCTCAAGCGCCGCCACTGAAATGAAACCCTGATTCACCAGTTTCGCATTGCGATGGTAGTTGCTGTCGGCAAGGGTCAATTGCGCGCGCGCAGCATTGAGCGAGGCGACGTTCTGATTGATCACCGCTTGCAGCAAGGTCGGATCGATTTTCAGTAACACCTGTCCACGCTTCACGCGGTCGTTGAAATCCACGTTCAACTCACTCACGGTACCCGAGACCTGCGTGCCGACGTTCACCAGCGCGACGGGGTTCAGGGTGCCGGTGGCGGTGACGAATTGCACGATAGAGCCGCGATCGACTTCCGCTGTTTTGTATCGCGGCTTGTCATCACCGGCGGCAAATTTCTTTTGCAGCGCGCTGCCGCCCCACGCGAGGCCTGCGAATGCCAGTACGATTGCGATGCCGACGATGCCGCGCTTGGTCGAAGTTTTCATTTGTGGAAAGTGGTTTTCGTGCGTAACTATGCCGGGCAGATCACGCGATTTCAGAAATAGAAACACCAGCATTGGCGAGCCTTACCGAGCATTTGTGCCTGGAAATGCCCGTCAAATGGCGCTCTAGATGTGAAGATGCTATGGCGCAGGCTTCAGGTCATTCAACCGCAGCCAGCCGCGAATGACGCGATATAAATACCAGATCAGCACGATGACGGGAAGAATCCACAGCACAACCATGCCGATGCCAAGCGTCAACACACCCAGCACCCAGAAAATGGTCCAGGCAATGATCGCCCACAAAATGCCCCACCAAAATGTGCTCGCCAGATAGGAGTAATGCGAATCCAGCCAACTGCCACGCACCTCATCGCGCTTCGCCATGCCGATGAACATCGCGACCACAGCGAGGGTCCAGAAGGTGAATGGTGCCAGGCCGTGCAGCAGATAAAGAATGTGCGTGATCGTCATCGAGCCAGAGACATCGCGCTCGGCACTCGGTGCGGACGTGGTTGTGGGGGTCACATCAATGGTTTCGGGCATGTTGAAACTCCTTCCGTGATAACTGCACTTCGAGTGAGCCAAATTAAACAATGCTGCTGTCATCCTGAGCGAAGCGAAGGACCTCGGCGCGACACGATCCTTCGCTTCGCTCAGGATGACAACAAAATCCTTGCGACGTCAGTCGTCGTCCACATCCACAAGCTCCGGAAACAGGATTTCCGTATAGCCGAATTTCGTCATATCTTTGATGCGCATCGGATAGAGTAACCCGTCGAGATGATCGACTTCGTGCTGCACCACGCGTGCATGAAAACCATCGACAGTGCGATTAATCACGTTGCCGCTCGCATCGAAGCCGGTATAGCGCAGCACCGGATGGCGTGGCACCAGACCGCGCATGCCGGGTACCGACAGGCAACCTTCCCAATCTTCCTCCAGCGCCACCGAGGCCGGCGACAACACCGGATTAATCAGTACCGTGAAAGGTATCGGCTCGCGATTCGGATAACGCGGATTGTTGTTGACCTCGAAAATCACCACCCGCACGTTTTCGCCGATCTGCGGCGCGGCGAGCCCCGCACCGTTGGCGGCGATCATGCTGTCTTTCATGTCATTGATGAGCGCGTGCAATTCGGGCGTGTTGAATTTATCCGTGTGCCATGGAACGGATTTCTCGAAGAGGCTCGGCGTGCCCATTTTCAAAATCGGCCGCGCCGCCATCAGGCGAGCCCCCGTTCGGTCACCGGCATCGCCGCGTGCATTTCAACGACCTTGGCGAGAATGACGCGTACTTTTTCCATTCCAGCCGCGAGTACCGCGTCGGCATCAACAAGCTTGATACCCTCGGATGAAGACCCCAACCCGGCGGCATGATTCATCGACAGCGCCAACATTGCGTAGGACAATTTTTTCTCGCGCGCCAGCGCCGCCTCGGGCATCGTAGTCATGCCGACCATCGCGCAGCCGTCACGCTCGAGGCGCATGATCTCGGCACGCGTTTCGAGGCGCGGCCCCTGCATGACGCCGATGGTGCCTGCGTCACGCGCAGGAATTGCAACCGACTTGCCCGCCGCCAACAGGAGTTGCCGCGCACGCGCGCAAAACGGAAAGGTGAAATCGATGTGCGTGACCGGTTCCTCTCCTTCAAAAAAGGTGTGCCTGCGATCATGCGTGTAATCGATGATCTGATCCGGCACCGCCAACGCGCCCGGCCCCATGTCCGCCACGATGCCGCCGACGGCATTGACGGCGATGATGCGCGTGGCACCGGCGGCATGCAATGCCCAAATGTTGGCGCGGTAATTCACGCCGTGCGGCGGTAGCGTGTGCGCATAGCCGTGGCGCGCGAGAAAAATCATTTCGGCCGAACCAATGTGACCAAACGTCAAGTGACCCGAAGGCTCGCCATAGGGCGTGCGCACTACTTCGCGGCGGGTGATTTCAAGATTGGCGAGATTGGTAAGACCGGTGCCACCGATGATTGCGAGCATGTCGTTAGTTTCCCTTTTTGGCGTAAATGGCGGGCAAATTCCGCCAGGCGCCAGATACATCCATGCCGTACCCGTAGATGAATCGATTCGGCACGGTGAGGCCCACGTACTTTGCCGTCAGCGGTTTCCTGGTGTTGATGGCGTCGCCGTAATCTTTTACGCAAAACACCGCGCATTCCACCGAGAGCGCACCCTGACTCTTCAGCAGTTCAACAATCGCCGCGAGTGTGATGCCCTCGTCGAGGATGTCATCGAGCAACAATACGTGACGCCCCTTCACGTTGTCGCGCGGCACTACGCGCCAATTGAGATGGGTGCCAACGGTATTCTCGCCATAGCGCGAGGCCTGAACGATGTCGAAATCGAGCGGAAAGTTAAGTTGCGGCAACAACTGCCCGCAAAAAACCACTGCACCACCCATCACGCCGAGCACCAGCGGGTGTTTATCGGCGTAGTCTCGATTCAGTGCGGCGGCGACCTGCGCAGTCGCGGCATTGACTTCATCGGCAGTACATAGGATTTCGGAATCGGCGAGTAGGGCTTTGGCGTCTTGGGTATTCATTGTTTACCTGGGGTGGTGTTGGGGTGGGCGTAGCCGTCTAGGTCGAAATTAAAAGCGATTACTTCTCGAAATTGCACCGGTCGGCCCAGGGTAACGAAAGGCCAGGTGTGCCGAAGCCCTTCGATCGCTTTGTCCGAACGGGAACAGATTGGACCCGTCAGGTCAGTATTTGCGGCCCAGATAATTTGCAAATGCCTTTCCAACTTCCGGATGTTTCAGACCGAGTGCGACGGTGGCTTGCAAATACCCCAATTTTGATCCGCAGTCATAGCGCTGCCCGGCAAACTCATAGGCGAACACCGATTGCGCGCGCAACAATGCGGCGATGCCATCGGTCAATTGGATTTCCTTGCCCGCACCTGCCTGGATTCTCTCCAGATGCGCAAAGATTTCCGGTGCGAGAATATATCGCCCGACTACACTAAGAGTTGACGGCGCATTTTCAGGTTTCGGTTTTTCAACAATGGCCGAGACTTTCGAGACGCGCTCGCCGGATTTTTTCGAGATCGGCGTCGAGGCGACGATGCCGTAGGATGAGGTTTCGTGCCGCTCGACGTTGACCACGCCCAGCACCGAGGCGTGATGCTTTTCGTATTGTTCCACCATCTGCTTCATCACCGGCGAATGATTGCCAGCATCGATCAAATCATCGGCAAGAATCACCGCAAACGGATGGTTGCCAACCAGATGTTTCGCGCACAACACCGCATGCCCCAACCCTAGCGCCTCCGGCTGCCGCACATAGACGTATTGCACGCCGGTCGGCAACATCTCGCGGACTTCCTGCAGGAGTTTGTGTTTGCCTTTACCGGCCAATTCAGCTTCGAGTTCGTAGGCTTTATCGAAGTGATCCTCGATCGTGCGTTTGCCGCGACCGGTGATAAAGATCATTTCGGTGATGCCAGCAGCAGCAGCCTCCTCGACCGCATATTGAATCAGTGGCTTATCGACCACCGGCAACATTTCTTTCGGGCTCGCCTTGGTGGCCGGCAAAAAGCGTGTGCCGAGGCCGGCAACGGGGAACACGGCTCTGGTGATTTTCTGGATTTTTTTCATATGTTAGAGTTGCGTCTAGTTGTCGGAAAGCATTGATGTGAATTGCTGTTCATCGATTACTGTGACACCGAGTTCCCGCGCACGGTCGAGTTTACTACCGGCTTCCGCTCCGGCCACCACAAAGTCCGTTTTTTTCGACACGCTACCGGAGACTTTGGCACCGCGGGCTTCGAGCTTCTCCTTGGCGTCGTCACGCGACATCGTCGCCAATGTGCCGGTCAATACCACCGTCTTGCCGGCAAATACGCCGGTCGCGGTGGCGGGTTTCGTCGCTGGCGCAAATTCATCCCATCGCACTCCGCAGGCACGCAGTTGCTCGACGACTTCGCGGTTGTGCGCCTCGTCGAAAAATTTGCGGATACTTTCGGCCACCACCGGACCCACGTCGCGCACTTCCAACAGTTGCTCGATGGATGCGTCCATGATTGCGTCCAGTGCGCCGAAGTGTTTGGCGAGATCCTTCGCGGTCGCCTCGCCGACGTTGCGGATACCGAGCCCGAAGAGAAATTTCGGCAGGGTCGTATGTTTGCTTTTTTCGATCGCGGCGTACAGATTCGCGGCCGATTTTTCCGCCATCCGATCGAGTCCCGCAAGTGCCGCGAGACCCAGGCGATACAAATCAGCGGGCGTATGCACGATATCGGCATCGACCAATTGCTCGACCAATTTGTCGCCGAGTCCTTCGATATCGACCGCGCGGCGCTGCGCATAGTGCAGCAGCGCCTGCTTCCTTTGCGCGGGGCAGAACAAGCCGCCGCTACAGCGCGCGATTGCCTCACCTTCGAGTTTGATAATCAGCGACGCGCACTCCGGGCAATGCGTCGGCATCACGAACGGCTTCGCATCCGCCGGGCGTTTTGAATACATCACCGCCGCAACTTCCGGAATCACATCGCCCGCGCGTCGTACAACAACGGTATCGCCGATCATCAAATCCTTGCGACGCAGTTCCTCTTCGTTGTGTAGCGTCGCGTTTGATACCGTGGTGCCGCCGACAAACACCGGCTGCAAGCGCGCCACTGGCGTAATCGCGCCGGTGCGGCCGACTTGTACGTCGATGCCGAGCAGCACCGTGGTCGCTTCTTCGGCGGGAAATTTGTGGGCGATGGCAAAACGCGGCGCGCGGGAGACGTATCCCAGCGCTTGCTGTTGTGAAAAGCGATTCACTTTGAACACAACGCCATCAATATCGTAGGGAAGCGCCGCGCGACTTGCGCCAATATCGGCGTAGTAGCCAGCCAGCCCAGCGAGCCCGCGCACCACGCGCCGTTCACGGGCGACAGGGAATCGCAGCGCGGCCAGCCAATCCATCAACGCTGAATGTGTTTCCGGCAGCTCGACGCCCTCCACTGCGCCGATGCCGTAAGCGAAGAATGTCAACGGTCGCTCGGCGGTGAGTTTCGGGTCGAGTTGCCGCAGCGAGCCGGCCGAGGCATTGCGTGGATTGACGAATAACTTCTCGCCCTTGGCGGCCTGCCGCACGTTGAGCGATTCGAAATCTTTCTTCAGCATCAGCACTTCGCCGCGCACTTCGAGTCGCGGAATCGCTGCACCGTTTGTCGCCGGTAACGACAAGGGAATCGCGCGCACCGTGCGCAGATTGTGCGTGACATCTTCGCCGACAGCGCCGTCACCGCGCGTAGCACCTTGGGTGAACACGCCGTTTTCATAGGTCAGACTGATGGCGAGGCCGTCGAACTTGGGCTCGCAGGCGTAGTCGATTTCGCCGGCGACATCGAGTCCTTCGCGGCAGCGGCGGTCGAAATTTTCGATATCTTCAGTACTGAACGCATTGCCCAGCGATAACATCGGCACGCGGTGGGTGACGCTCGCAAACGCATCGAGCGGCCCGCTGCCGACGCGTTGCGTGGGCGAATCCGGCGTCACCAGCGCGGGATACTTCGCCTCCAGCGCGACCAGCTCGCGGAACAGCTTGTCCCACTCGGCATCCGCAATGGCGGGCTGGTCGAGTACGTAATAGTTGTAGTTGTGGCGCTCGATCTCGCGCCGCAATTCCGCCGCGCGTGCCGCGATCGGTGGATCAATCATCGCCGCGTCAGGAATACAAGCGCAGCGCCGCCGAACCACCCGGCGGCACGTTGCGCGCCTCCATCGCGGCGGAAATTTCGGCGATGGAATCAACGATCGCTTTTCGACCGTTCGCCGTCAGCAGTTTACGATTGTCGTCCACCACTTCGCCTTGCAATGTATCGGCGAACCGCAGTGCCAGCGTCATCATGCGCTCGAAGGTTTTTTCGGGATGCGGCGTGCGCGGCACATCGAGCGCGAAGCACAGGCCACTCAAATAGGCACCGGCCATCCGGATGCCCGGTGGCTCGTTGGCGTTCATGTTGCGCAGCATGTACAAGGTCTGGCCGAGGTCAT
>JAYTUX010000140.1:0-2254 GCA_043744315.1 Betaproteobacteria bacterium
ATGGACTGATTGCGGCGGTCATTTCCGCCTCTGGTCCGCATGAAAAGGTTAGCCAGGAACAATTGGCGTCCGATGTCCTCACCGAGCTCACACGGCACACCGGGACGCTGCCGCCGCTTTCTTGGCATAAGGTCGTTACAGAAAAATTTGCGACATTTTCCTGCGTGCCCGACATCCAGTCGCTGCGGCCACGCCATACCACGAGTACGAAGGGCATCTTTCTGGCCGGTGACTATACGAGCGGAGATTATCCGGCGACCATCGAAGGTGCCGTGCGAAGCGGAATAGGCGCAGCGCGTCACGCGGCGACTTTTCTGCACAAATCGTAAATCGGGACTCGACATGTCGCTGCCAATCATACTATTGCCGACAAACTATCAACCCGCATCGGACGTGCTCAAAGAGCGGGTTATTCTGGTCACGGGCGCAGGTCAAGGCCTCGGGCGCGCTGCGGCGCTTGCGTTCGCAAGGCACGGCGCAACGGTCGTGTTGCACGGTCGCAATGTGCCAAATCTCGAAGCGGTCTATGACCAGATTGAGCGCGAAGGTCTTGCCCAACCCGCCATCATGCCGCTTGATTTTGCCAAGGCAAATCAAGCCGAACTTGATGGATTCGCAAACGCCATTCAGACCACGCTCGGTCGCCTCGACGGCATATTTCATGCGGCAAGCCATTTTGTCACACCAATGCCAATTGAATTGCATGATTTGGAAACATGGATGCTTCATGCAAAGGTAAACCTTGCCGTGCCAGCGGCACTCACCAGTGCGTGTCTGCCATTGTTAAAGCGCGCCGACCGCGCGTCAGTGGTGTTCCTGACGGAGACGCATGCGATATATCCGAAAGCGTATTGGGGACCGTTCGCAGTTATGAAGAGTGCGCTGGCTGCACTCACCGCCATTCTGGCCGACGAAGCGAATACGCCGCTGCGCCTTCGGGTCAATATATGCCATCCGGGACCGGTAACAAGTCCGATGCGGGCACAAAGTCATCCGGGGGAGCTTGCAACAGCGTTACCGTCTGCTGAATCAATGAGTCCCGCATTCCTCTATCTGATCAGCGCGGATAGCAAGGATTTCAACGGGTGCCTGTTTGAATGCCAGCCCGGGGCCAATGCCAGCGGCTACCGGACCTCTCCCGTATCGCGCCCTTGACGTAAAGCAGCATCGGGGCATTTTTGTTCGGATTCCATCCCAGTTTTCGGTAACATATGGAAAATTATCAATAACTTCGGTCGCACACCTCCAATCGTTAGCAAGAGAATTGGCCAGAATCCATCGTGAGCACCATGCTTGACCAGGGAAATCGCACATTTATCGGCAGTGTCGTATTTGTCGATATTGTTGGCTATTCAAAGAAATCCGTGTCGGAACAGATCACGGTCAAGGATCGATTCACGTCCTTGTTGTCAGAATCCCTCGTCGATATCCCTTCCGAACAGCGCCTGATACTCGATACCGGCGACGGCGCGGCGTTGAGCTTTTTGGGGGACCCGGAAGACGCGTTGTTTGTCGGCATGAATTTGCGTGACATGGTGGATCGTGCGATTGCGGAAGCTGCCTCGACCCAGGCTCCGGAGACACCCGTTCAAGATGCACCGGCGCGCGAGGTGGAAGGCGCTCTACCCTTGAGAATTGGTATCAACCTGGGGCCGGTGAAACTGGTGCGCGATATTAATGGCCACCCGAATATTGTCGGTGATGGCATAAATGTCGCGCAACGCATCATGAGTTTTGCGCGCCCCGGGCAAATCGTCGTTTCGCGCTCTTTTTATGACGTTGTATCGGTCATTTCCGACGAATACGCCAAGCTCTTCAAATATGAAGGATCACGTACCGACAAACATGTGCGCGAGCACGAAATCTATATCGTCGGCGAATCGGCGGCCGCGTTCAAGCAGGCGAAGGCTGGTACGGTCGATCGCGCTGCCGCGACCAATCCCAATGCGCGCGCGCAACGTCAGACCGGCGTCAGCACCGGCACGTTCGCGACAAAAGCACTGGGCGACGTTGAACCCTTGCCGTTCCTGCAGGATCGACGCAAACTAATGATGGCGGGTGGCGCCCTTGCGTTCGTCGTGATTGCATTGGCCGTCATGCTGGCATTGAAGAAACCGGCCGAGAAATCAACTGCACCGGGCATGGAAGAATCCAAATCGGCAACATCTCCCGCATCCGCAACGACAAAGGTTGAGCCAAATGTGGGTAGCGTCGGCCAACCAATTACCGAAACGTCGAAATCCGGCGATGCGCC
>JAYTUX010000141.1:0-2254 GCA_043744315.1 Betaproteobacteria bacterium
AGAATTGGTCCTGACATGGATACGTTGGGTGATGGTGCATCGGCGCGATGCGGTTGCCCCTGACGCCATCGACATCCCGCGCGGCACGCTCAATTTCCAACCTATGCCTGATCCGAAGTTGATCAACACACCCGCCGCTTTCACGGTCGACGCGAGCGCGGTGCAACGCGCCACGGGGGGTAGCAAGCTGTGGGAAGACTACGAGGCCGTTGACTACACCAATCGCCTGGCGGCGGTCGGGCGACTTGCGTCAAATCCACCGCAACGCATTCCACACCCCGCTGGCATCACCATTGACGAGACTGATCACACGCTCGCCACCAAGCTATACCAAAACACCGCGCGCGTTCATTTCGATTTGCACCACATGAAAGGGAGCCGCTTCGGGCGGCGCCTCATCTACGGCGGGCAGATTATCTCAATTGCGCGCGCGTTGAGTTTTGACGGGCTAGAGAATGCATTCACGATTGCCGCCATCAACGGCGGCTCACATCTCAACCCGACCTTTGCCGGCGACACCATTTATGCGGCGACCATACCGCTGATGAAATGGCCGGTCACGGATCGCGTAGGTGCGCTGCGCGTCGGAATAATGGCATTCAAGAATATCGACCCTAACAGCGCCGAATTTACGACTGCGCCCGAAGACAGCAAAGTGCTGTCGATGGATCTCACCCTCCTCATTCCACGCCACCGCTAACCCGGACCACCGCTATGTCAAACGTTCATCCCAATCAGGCGCTCTTCGCGGGCGAAAAGCCCTTTCCCGTAATCCCATCGTGTGAGCACTTCGCCGGCAGCGAGAAGCTGATCGGTAAAGCGCTGGCGTTGCAGGATTCAATCGGGCCGGTATTCGATATCACTTGCGACTGCGAAGACGGCGCACCGGCGGGGCAGGAAAAAGCCCATGCGGAAATGATCGTCCGCGTCCTCACCAGCCAAGAAAACAAACACAAAATGGCAGGCGCGCGGATTCATGACCACTCAAACGCGCACTGGCGACAGGACATCGACATCCTTGTCGCTGGCGCAGGCAAGGTGCTGCGCTACATCACGATCCCCAAGTCAACTTCATACGCCGACGCCAAAGAAATGGTCGACTACGTTCGTGCGACGTCGGCCAAGACCGGTGCTGGTCGGGAGATACCCATCCACGTGTTGATCGAGACGCACGGCGCGCTGCGCGATGTGTTCCAGATCGCGACCCTGCCCAACGTCGAGGTCCTCGACTTCGGGCTGATGGATTTCGTGTCCGCACATCACGGCGCAATCCCCGCCTCCGCCATGCGCTCACCGGGCCAATTTGAGCACCAGCTCATCGCGCGCGGCAAGGCCGAACTGGTGGCCGCCGCGTTGGCCAACGGCATCGTCCCGTGCCATAACGTTTGTCTGGATTTGAAGAACGCCGATGTCGTTAGCGCTGACGCGCGCCGCGCGCGCAACGAATTCGGCTTCCTGCGCATGTGGTCGATCTATCCGGCACAAATACAGCCGATTGTGGACGCCATGAAGCCGGACCACTCCGAGGTCGAGGACGCGGCCAACATTCTGCTGGCCGCGCAAGCAGTCGATTGGGGGCCGATTCAGTACAAAGGTGAGTTGCACGACCGCGCAACCTACCGCTACTTCTGGGAATTACTGCAGAAGGCCCGCGTAACGGGCGTTAAAATCCCAGATGCTGCAACGACGGCGTTTTTCAGCTAAACACAAAAAATCCAGTAACAGCGCTCCTCTTCAGCCACAATTGCCTGAAACCGCCCGTCCCCATTAGTGTTTCAATCCCAGTTTTGTAAGGAAAACTCATGATTCACTCAGCCGGCGCGAAGTTCCGCCAAGCTCTCCGCGATGAATCACCGTTGCAAGTCATCGGCACGATTAACGCCAATCACGCGTTACTCGCCAAGCGCGCCGGGTATAAGGCGATTTACCTTTCGGGCGGCGGCGTTGCTGCGGGTTCGCTCGGCATGCCGGATTTGGGCATCAACAACCTCGACGATGTCCTCACCGACATTCGCCGCATCACCGACGTTTGCGATTTGCCATTGCTAGTGGATATCGACACCGGTTTCGGTGCATCGGCGTTCAACATCGCGCGCAGTGTGAGGGCGCTGATCAAGTTTGGTGCGGCGGCCTGCCACATTGAAGACCAAGTCGGTGCCAAACGCTGCGGCCATCGGCCGGGCAAGGAAGTCGTTTCAAAGGAGGAAATGGTCGATCGAGTCAAAGCGGCGGTTGATGCCAAGACTGACCCAGA
>JAYTUX010000142.1:0-2253 GCA_043744315.1 Betaproteobacteria bacterium
TGGTTGAGGATCCCGCGTATCCGGCGATGATCGATAAGAATGCGGCGCGCGCGCGATACCAATCTCATCAGCATCGCTTGCAACGCAACCGTCGCGAGCGCGAGCAATTGCTTGCCGAGCGCGAACGGGACGTACTGAACTCGTCGGGAACAAAGTCGTGAGCACCCTTGCACGGCAAATGAAACCGGCCGAGCGTCACGAATTCTTTCGCCGCATGCGCGAGCTCAATCCTCATCCGCGTTCGGATCTGCAATACGCATCGCCTTTCGAGTTGCTGATCGCGGTAATCCTCTCCGCGCAGGCCACCGATAAGAGCGTCAATCTTGCGACTGACAAGTTGTATCCGGTCGCGAATACCCCGCAGGCCATTCTGGCGCTGGGCGAAACAAAATTGATCTCCTATATTCAAACCATCGGCCTGTTTCGCATGAAGGCCAAGAACGTAATCGCCACCTGCAAAATGCTGATCGAGGAGCACTCTGGCGAAGTCCCGCGCACCCGCGAGGCGCTGGAGGCGCTGCCGGGCGTGGGGCGAAAGACGGCAAATGTGGTGATGAACGTTGCATTCAATGAGCCCACGATGGCGGTGGACACGCACATTTTTCGAATCAGCAACCGCATGGGTTTGGCACCGGGAAAGGATGTGGTCGCGGTTGAACAAAAACTGTTGAAAGTGGTACCCGCCGAATTCGGCTTGCACGCGCACCATTGGCTGATATTGCATGGCCGCTATACCTGTGTCGCGCGCAAACCGAAATGCGGGCAATGTGCTGCATACGATATTTGTGGCTTCAAATCGAAGGTGCAATATGTCGAATGAGCATCGATTGAGCGTCAATTGAGCATCGATTGAGCGGCCATGTTTAATCCTACCCGCGATCAGACGCGCGATTTTTTCTTCGACGCGTGGCGAAAATATCGCGCCAACGAGCCACTGACGGCGATGGAAGTCATGACTGTCGATGTGATTGCGCTGCATCCGGAATATCATGCGATGCTGGAAGACCAAAACCGTTATCTGGAGGCATTTCGCGACCGCGACTATCCGCCCGAATTCGGCGAGACCAATCCCTTTCTGCATCTGGGTATGCATCTGGCGATTCGTGAACAAATTTCCATCGATCAACCTGCGGGCATACGCGGACACCACCTGGCTCTGCGGGAAAAATTAGGGTCCGTGGCGGATGCCGAACATGAAATGATGGATTGCCTGGCGGAAATGATCTGGCAGGCACAACGGAACAATGGTGCGCCGGATGCGGCGGTGTATTTGAGTTGTCTTGCCAAAAAACGGTCGTAACGTTGCCAGTTGATGGTAATGCTGTCATCCTGAGCAACACGAAGGATCTCATCACAATGCCGAGATCCTTCGCGTTGCTCAGAGCCTGCCCCGGACTTGATCCGGGGATGACATGTCGACTGGGGAAGCACTTTGAATCAAGAATAAAAGTGCGTTCATGCAAACAAAAAAGCCCGCGAAAGCGGGCTTTTCCTAATTCAAACATCAAATCAATATTTGGTCTTCAAATCCGATTTCTGCGACGCGAAATAGGCCGCCAAATCGCGGATATCCTCTGCCTTCAACGCGGCCGCAAAGCCATTCATCGTTGCATTTTTGCGCTTGCCCGATTTGTACTGGTTGAGCGCCGCCTCCAGGTAATCGGCGTGCTGCCCGGCAAGGATCGGATAATCGGCTTGTATGGGTTTACCGCCGCCTTCGCCGTGACAGGCCTTGCAGGTTTCGGCCTTCTTGGCGCCGGCTTCGGCGTTGCCTCCGGCAATCGCAGAGAGGGGTGCGCAAAGCGCCAGGGCGATGAGGAATGTCTGTTTTTTCATGATTATTTTTGCCCGTAATAAGCGGCGATATCGACAATGTCTTTTTCCGT
Source organism: Betaproteobacteria bacterium (assembly GCA_043744315.1). Taxonomy (GTDB): domain Bacteria; phylum Pseudomonadota; class Gammaproteobacteria; order Burkholderiales; family Usitatibacteraceae; genus UKL13-2. Next base: position 1,887 of record JAYTUX010000142.1, read on the forward strand.
CAGTGCGCTGGCCAAACCCTTCATGGTCTGGTTGTAGCGATCGCCAGCGCGATATGCACGCAAGGCCGAGACGATGTATTCCGTATTTTGCCCGCCCAGACGGGGCACGTTGTAGACGGAAGGATAGGCGGCGCGCACACCGGGCACACCATGGCAGCCCGAGCAAATCGCGACCGCTTTGCCTTTGCCAGCCGCAGCGTCGCCCTTCGCAGCAGGTGCCTGCGCAGATGCCGCCAGGGAAAAAGCGCCGATGCCCATCGAGGCGATCAGCGTGAGGACAGTTTTATTCATGTTTTTTGAGGGGCACCGAGCAAGTTAAATCGTTGCAGACACGGACCGGAAAAATCGCCTGCGCGCTATGTAAAAT
>JAYTUX010000143.1:0-7318 GCA_043744315.1 Betaproteobacteria bacterium
AGTACGCTGGCGCGCATCATCCGTATGGTCGAATCGGCGCAAGCCGAGAAGGCACCGATTCAACGTTTGGTGGATCGCGTCAGCGCCGTGTTTGTGCCGGTGGTGCTGGCGGTTGCATTGCTGACCTTCGTCGGATGGTGGGCGATCAATGGCAACTGGCAGCAGGGCTTGCTCAATGCCGTTGCGGTGCTGGTGATCGCCTGCCCGTGTGCGCTGGGTCTCGCTACGCCGACGGCAATCATGGCGGGCACCGGCGTCGCCGCGCGTTACGGCATTCTGATCAAGGACGCGACCGCGCTGGAAACCGCGTACCGTGTCAGTATCGTCGCCTTCGACAAGACCGGCACGTTGACCGAAGGCAAGCCGACGCTAGTGGCGGTCGTCGCCGCGAACGGCGATCGTCGCGAATTGCTCCGTCTCGCGGGTGCCATTCAGCGCAACAGCGAACACCCGCTGGCGCGCGCCGTAATGGAAACAGTGAACCGCGAAGGTGTCGACACCGCTGATGCGCAGAATATGAAGTCGTTGCCCGGACGCGGCGTCCAGGCCAGTGTTGACGGTCGAACGCTGGCGATTGTCAGCACGCGCCACATCGTCGAGCTTAAGCTGGCGCTGTCTGCGGCGCTGAACGAGCAGTCAAACCGGTTGCAAGACGACGGCCGCACGGTGTCGTGGTTGATCGATGTCGATGCATCGTCGATTATCGGCCTATTGGCTTTTGGCGACACGCTGAAGCCTTCCGCAAAGCTCGCGGTCGAGCGCCTGCATCGGCTTGGCGTCAAGACCGCATTGATTAGCGGTGACAATCGCGGCAGTGCGGACGCCGTGGCAAAACAGCTGGGTATTGATCATGTGCACGCAGAGGTATTGCCTGCCGACAAGGCGCGCATCATCGCCGGCCTCAAAGCCAGTGGACAACGCGTGGCCATGGTTGGCGATGGCATCAATGACGCCCCCGCGCTGGCTGCGGCCGATATCGGCATCGCCATGTCCACCGGCACCGATGTGGCGATCCATGCAGCGGGCATCACCCTGATGCGCGGCGATCCGGCGTTGGTGGCGGATGCGCTGACAATCTCGCGGCGCACTTACGCCAAGATTCGGCAAAACCTGTTCTGGGCGTTTTTCTACAATGCGGTGGGTATTCCGGCAGCGGCGCTGGGCCTTCTGAACCCGATGATCGCCGGCGCGGCAATGGCTTTTTCCAGCGTCAGCGTGGTGTCGAACGCGCTGCTGTTGAAACGTTGGAGGCCGGAAAAGTGAGCATCTTCCTGGGAGCAATCATGCGCAAAACCCCCAAGTATGTTGAACTGGGCGAGGCAAAAAGCGACGGCCTGTCCAACATCAGCGAAGCCGCCAAGCGCTCCGGCGTGTCGGCGAAGATGATTCGCCACTATGAAGATATAGGCCTGGTGCCAAAGGTTGGCCGAACCATGGCCGGGTACCGAATCTACGGTGATGCGGATATCCATATTCTGCGATTCATTCGCCGCTCGCGCGATCTCGGTTTTACCATCAAGGAAATCGAAACGCTGTTGGGTCTGTGGAACAACCGTCGCCGCGCCAGCAGCGATGTGAAGAAGCTGGCCGTCAAACATATCGCCGATCTCGATGCGCGCATCGCTGAAATGCGGGGTATGCGGCAGGCGCTGCAAAAACTCGCGAGCTGTTGTCACGGCGACGATCGCCCGGATTGCCCGATCCTCGACGATCTTGCGGACGAGTCGTCTGTTTCACACTAACGCGTTCGAGTCGCCAACATGAACGTGATGCGCTCGACAATCAGCTATTTTTCGCTGGCGCCTTGATCACCAGCGTGCCCGCGATCTTGTCATGCCAGCCCTGCTTCTTTGCGTCGAACCCGACCCAGATCAGGCCGAGCAGCAACGGAATCATTGAAACGTAATAGCCGAGGTAGCGCAGGATCGCCTGGCCGACGCTGAGCGTCCCCAACGTATCCGCATCGACCACGCGTGCGCCGATCACCATCTTGCCGGGTGTGGCCTGACGGGTGAGCCAGAAAATGATGATCGCGGCAGCCGGGAAAACATATTGCACGAGTAAATCCACCGGGCCCGCGACAAACTTGTTCTCGACGAGCGCGAAATAGCCGGTGCCATAGACGGCCAGAATCACCGGCACGATAATCATCATCGCGCAGATTGAATCGATGATTGACGCCAGTGCGCGCGCCCAAAAACCGACGTACTCGACATCCATTTTATTTTCCACTGTGTTTTCCATTGTGCGCTCCTGAGTTGAGGCAATGTATTCCCGCCGACGCTCATGCTACGCTACCGCAACGCAATTGTTGAGAGTCGCGATGCAATGACGCCGATGCCGCTGGACGGACTGAAAGTGCTGGAGATGGGCACGCTGATCGCGGGGCCATTTTGCGGTCGGCTGCTCGCCGAATTTGGTGCCGAAGTGATCAAAATTGAATCGCCCGGCGAAGGTGACCCGCTGCGCAAATGGCGCAAGCTGCATGATGCCGATGGCGATCCCACCAGCTTGTGGTGGTACGCGCAATCGCGCAACAAAAAATCGGTGACGGTGAATCTGCGCGAGAAGGATGGCCAGGAAATCGTCCGCAAATTGGCGCTGGGTGCCGACATCATCGTCGAGAATTTTCGTCCCGGCACGATGGAGAAATGGAACCTCGGGTATGAGGAGCTCGCCAGGGATAACCTGAAACTGATCATGGTGCGGCTCTCCGGTTACGGCCAGACCGGGCCGTACAAAGATCGCGTTGGCTTTGGCGCGATCGGTGAATCGATGGGCGGCATGCGCTACATCACCGGCTATCCGGATCGCGCACCGGTGCGGGTCGGTATCTCGATCGGCGATTCGCTGGCGGCAATGTATGGCGCGATGGGGGCATTGATGGCATTGCATTCGCGCCATCAAACCGGTCGCGGGCAAGTGGTCGATGTGGCGCTCTACGAAGCGGTGTTTTCTCTGATGGAATCGATGCTGCCGGAATTCGCCATGACCGGTTTCGTGCGCGAACGCAGTGGCGCGTCGTTGCCCGGCATCGTGCCATCGAACACTTACCTCTGCGGCGACGGTCAATACGTGGTTATCGGTGCTAACGGCGACTCGATTTTCAAACGCATGATGCGGGCGATCGGTCGCGAGGATTTGGCCAATGATCCGGGGCTCAATGACAACGCCGGACGAACCTTGCGCACCGCCGAACTTGATGCCGCCATCGGGGCCTGGACGGGCGCCCATCCGCTCGAACAGGTACTGGAGATTTTGGACAAAGCCGATGTCCCTTCCGGGCGCATTTATTCGATCGCCGACATCGTGAAGGACATGCAATATCAGGCGCGCGGCATGATCGAAAAACACAAACTCGGGGATAATGAGGAGGTGTGGCTGCCGGGAGTGGTGCCGAAATTGTCGGCAACACCAGGGGGCACAAAGTGGATTGGGCCGAAATTGGGGGCGCACACGGCGGAAGTGTTGGCGTCGGTGGGTTATGACGCGGCGGCGCAGGCGGAATTGAAAGGGCGGGGGATTATTTGAACGTAGCTATACCTCACCCGCCGCGTAGCCACGGGTGAGGGGAAATAGTGTTCCCACGAAGGAAAGCATGAAACAACGCATCTACATCAACGATGTCGCCGTGCGCGACGGCTTCCAGATCGAGAAGAACTTCATTCCGACCGAAAGCAAAATCGCACTCATCGATGCACTGTCCGCGACTGGCATCGCAAAAATCGAGGTCACCTCCTTTGTACATCCGAAACTGGTGCCAAACATGGCGGATGCGGTCGAGGTGCTGAGCCACATTCATCGTGCCAAGGATGTCGTCTACAGCGTGCTGGTGCCAAATCTGAAAGGCATGGAGCGTGCGATTGCCACGCATCATGACGGCGGCAAGATTGACGAAATCAACCTCGTCATGTCAGCTTCCGAGACCCACAATCGCGCCAACGTGAATCGCAGCTGCGAAGAGTCGTTCGCCGATTTTGCGTTGATGATTCAAATGGGCAAAGACGCAGGCATTCGCATGAACGGCACCGTCTCAACCTCGTTCGGCTGCCCGTTCGAGGGCTATGTGCCCGAGGCGCGTGTGCTCGGCTTCGCGCAACGCTATGTCGATCTCGGCTTCGACGGTGTAACGCTTGCCGACACGACCGGCATGGCGAACCCGACGCAGGTAGAGCGTCTGTCTAGGGCGGCGGTGAAACAATTCCCCGGCACCGGGCTGACCCTGCATTTCCACAACACGCGCGGCATGGGCTTGGCGAATGTGCTGGCCGGCATTCGCGCCGGCATCGTGTATTACGATGGTTCGCTCGCGGGTCTTGGCGGCTGTCCGTTCGCACCCGGTGCCACCGGCAACATTTGCACCGAGGACATGGTGAATATGTTGGAGGACATGGATTTCGATACCGGCGTCGATCTGGATTTGCTGCTCGCCGCCGCCGTCAAAATGCCGATGGTGGTGGGTCACGATGTTCCCGGCCAGGTAATGCGCGCGGGCAAAACGCTGCACCTGCATCCGGTGCCGGACAAACTCTATACACAATGAGCGCAATGAAAAATTCACGAATGGGTCTCAGGAAATTCTCGTTGGCGATCGGTGTAGCGATGTTGTCCGGCACAACCTCCGCCAACGATTTCAGCGATGTCAAACAACTTACACAGGATGCATTCCTGCGCCTCGCGAAGGACCTGGCGTCGGTGACAGCGCTACGCGCGCTGTCGCCGGGTGTGACGCTCAATTTGCTCGGTTTCGATATCGGCGTGGAAGTGGGTGTGACCAAAGTCGATGACGCCGCCGCGTGGCGCAAGGCCGGTGGCGGAGCGACGGACGTAGTGACGCCGCGCTTGACAGTTCACAAAGGGCTCGCCGCCGGATTCGATATTGGCGCCAGCATCGGCACGGCGGGTGGTAGTGGGTTATCCACGATCGGCGCGATCATGCGTTACCAGTTGATCGAACCGGCAACCATTACCCCTGGCGTGACGCTGCGATTGACCGGCAACCGCGAATACGGCAATAGTGCGTTGAGTGTGCGCAGCCTTGGTGCGGATGTGGTGGTGGCAAAACCGTTGGTGGTGATCACGCCATATGTGGGCGTCGGCGCGGTGCGCACCGAGACATCCGCCTCGGGCAGCAGCCTTGCGTCGGCGAGTGTGAATCGGTCAAGATTGTTTGTCGGCCTCGACACGCAGCTTGCCTTCGCGACGTTTTCGGCCGAGGCGGAAAAATCGGGTGGGGCGACGAGTGTGGCGAGCAAAATAGGATTTCGTTTCTAGAGGGTGCGGTGGTTTATCTTGTTCGCATTACGCGTTTGCCACAACTGGCTAAATTGTCACCCCGGACTTGTTCCGGGGTCGAATTCAAAATCGTCGTCTTGGGCCCCGGAACAAGTCCGGGGTGAAAGAATTTCAGTTTAAGAGATCGCGGAGAAAATCATGTTGAAGAAACTATTGTTTTGTTGGCTCGCCGTTGCCACGGCGGTCGCGGCACCAGACTCAACTGCCCAAGCACTGGAAAAGAAAAAAATCACCATCGCCGTCGGCGGCAAGAGCCTTTTCTACTACCTGCCATTGACCATCGCTGAGCGCAACGGTTACTTCAAGGATGAGGGCCTCGAGGTTGAAATTCCCGATTTCGCCGGCGGCGCGAAAGCCTTGCAGGCGCTGGTCGGCGGCAGCGCGGACATGGTCTCCGGCGCGTTCGAGCACACGATCAACATGCAGGCGAAAAAACAGCCGATCAAGGCCGTGGTATTGCAGGCGGGTTATTCGTCGATCGTATTGGTGATGCCGAAAGACAAAGCCGCCAAATACAAATCGGGCAGGGATTTAAAGGGGCTGAAAATCGGTGTGACCGCACCCGGCTCGTCGACCAACATGTTTGTCAACAATTTGCTCGCCAAGGATGGCTTGAAGCCGAGCGATGTATCGATCGTCGGCGTCGGCGCGGGTGCGGGCGCGGTGGCGGCGATGGATAAAGGCGAGATCGACGCAATGTCGAATCTCGATCCGGTGATCAGCACACTGGAGGCAAGTGGCAAATTCGTCGCGGTCGCCGACAGTCGCACCGAAAAAGGCATGAAGGAAATTTACGGGGGCGACTATTTGGCTTCGTGCATTTACGCCAATGACGATTTCGTGAAGAAAAATCCGCACACCACGCAGGCCGTGGCGAACGCGATGGTGAAAGCCAACCGCTGGATCGCGAAAGCCACCCCCGAACAAATCATGGCCGCCGTGCCGGAAGCGTACATGGCGGGTAATCGCTCGGTGTACAAAGCGGCATTGTTGAAAAACATGCTCGGCTATTCCGTCGACGGGCAGATGAGCATGAAGGCCGCGCAGAATGTGTACAACGTGCTGAAACATTTTGAGCCATCAGTGATCGCGGCGGGCGCATCGATCAATCTGGCAGCGACATTTGACAATTCGTTTGCGCAAAAGGCGGCGGCGAAGATCAAGTAGATTTTCAAGACATAAAACGATGAAACCCCAGCATTGGTGCGGTGTTTCGGGCTTTTTCGGTCCGTATGCCGCACGGGTGCTTGGGTTTGCCGAATGGAAATGGAGTTGTGGCGCATCACATTTGTCGTCCTCGCGAAGGTCGGGACCCAGCCCAATCCAACTTTTTGACAATACAAACGGACTGGATTCCGGCCGCCGCCGGAATGACGGCAAATTGGAAATTTGCGCGTGACTGCGGCACTTTCGTTCAACCACATCACCGTCACCTTCACCAGCAAATCCGCCGGAACGGGCTACACAGCGGTACGTGATACGTCGCTCAACATTGCCGATGGCGAATTCGTGTCCATCGTCGGGCCGACCGGATGCGGCAAATCCACCCTGCTGAATATCGGCGCAGGATTGTTAAAAGCCTCTTCCGGCTCAGTACATGTCTTCGGCGAACCGCTCAACGGATTGAACGCACAAGCGGGCTACATGTTTCAAGCCGAGTCGTTAATGCCATGGCGCTCGGCGCTCGACAACGTCACGGCCGGATTGCAATTTCGCGGCGTGGAAAAAGAACTCGCGCGGGCGAAGGGTGAAGCATGGCTCGCGCGCGTGGGGCTTGAAGGATTCGGCCAACGCTACCCGCACGAACTTTCCGGCGGTATGCGGAAACGCTGCGCACTCGCGCAAATTCTCATCCTTGATCCGAAAATATTGCTGATGGACGAGCCGTTCTCCGCACTCGATATACAGACCCGCCAATTGATGGAAAACGAACTGCTCGAGCTCTGGAACGCGAACAAGAAATCCGTCGTGTTCATCACCCACGATCTCGAGGAGGCGATCTCGATGTCGGATCGCGTGATCG
>JAYTUX010000144.1:0-2247 GCA_043744315.1 Betaproteobacteria bacterium
TCAGAGCATCCGTGCGATTGAATTCAAGTGCCAGGCCAAACCGCGCTGTCCAAATCGCAACGGCTGCAATCCCGTGGACGGCCGCGAGTATCGGCGCACGGTTCAAGGCACACAACGCCATACCCGACACACAAACCGCAACGCAAAACAGCTTGACCTGTGAGCGTTGCATCACAGCATCAAACCGCTTTCGCGTCCTTCAATTTGGCAAGCATCAACCACGTGTCAATCGCCGCATCAGGATTCAACGACAGCGACTCGATGCCACGATCCACCAGCCATGCGGCAAGGTCGGGGTGATCAGACGGTCCCTGGCCGCAAATACCCACGTACTTGCCGCGTGCTCGACAGGCATCAATCGCCATCGCCAACATCTTTTTGACGGCCGGATCGCGTTCGTCAAACACGCTCGCAATCGCGCCGCCTGCATCACGATCAACCGCAAGCGTGAGTTGCGTCAGGTCGTTCGAACCAATCGAAAATCCATCGAAATAATCGAGGAATTCGTCGGCGAGAATCGCGTTAGATGGCACCTCGCACATCATGATCAGCCGCAGTCCATCCTTGCCGCGCTCCAGACCATGGGCCGCCAGCGCCTTGACCACGGCATCCGCTTCACCGGTGGTGCGAACGAAGGGAATCATCACTTCAACGTTGCTCAATCCCATTGTTTCGCGCACATAACGCAAGGCTTCACATTCCATCGCGAAACAATCGCGAAACTCCGGCGCAACGTAGCGCGACGCGCCCCGGAAGCCGAGCATCGGGTTCTCTTCGTGCGGTTCATAGCGATCGCCGCCGAGCAAATTGGCATATTCGTTCGATTTGAAGTCGCTCATACGCACGATGACCGGCTGTGGCGAAAACGCGGCTGCAATCGTAGCGATGCCTTCCGACAATCGCTGCACAAAGAACTGCTTCGGCGAGGCATAGCCATGAATTCGCGCGGCTACTTTCGCCTTCAATTCGGCAGACAACGAATCAAACTCAAGCAAAGCGCGCGGATGAATGCCGATCTGCCGATTGATGATGAACTCAAGTCGAGCTAGCCCCACGCCATGATTCGGCAACTGCGAAAATTCGAACGCCAGGTCAGGATTCGCCACATTGAGCATGACTTTGGTGGGCGCAGCGGGCATGTTGTCGAGCTGGACCTCGGTGCGCTCGAACGACAGCTTGCCCGCATAAATATTGCCTGTGTCACCCTCGGCGCAACTCACCGTGACCAGATCACCGTCTTTCAACACGGTCGTCGCATCGGCGCAGCCGACCACGGCCGGCACGCCCAGCTCACGCGCGATGATCGCCGCGTGACAGGTGCGGCCACCGCGGTTGGTCACGATGGCGCTAGCGCGCTTCATCACCGGCTCCCAGTCCGGATCGGTCATGTCAGCGACCAGCACATCGCCGGGTTTGACGATATCCATCTCCGACGCATGTTTCAGGATTCGCACTGTGCCTTGACCAATTTTTTGGCCAATCGCGCGGCCCGTTGCGAGCACGTTGCTCGTTTCGGTCATGCGATACCGAACCAGCGTCTTGGTACTCTGCTCCCGGGATTTAACCGTCTCGGGACGCGCCTGAAGGATGTATATCTTGCCGGTCGTGCCGTCTTTGCCCCACTCGATGTCCATGGGACGACCATAGTGCGACTCGATGGTCAGCGCATAGTTGGCGAGTGTTTCAACTTCAGTATCGGTCAGCGAAAAGCGCGTGCGGTCTTCGACCGAAACGTCCACGATGTCGGTCGATTTGCCGGCCTTGGGCTCGCTGCCAAATACCATTTTTTGCATTTTGCTGCCGAGCGTTCGACGCAAAATCGCGGGGCGCTTGGCGCGGAGCGCCGGCTTGAACGCGTAGAACTCGTCAGGATTTACCGATCCCTGCACCACCATTTCGCCAAGACCGTAGCTCGACGTCACAAACACCGCTTCACGAAAGCCAGACTCAGTATCCAGCGTGAACATCACGCCCGCAGCGCCAGTATCGGAGCGCACCATTTGCTGAATACCAGCTGAGAGCGCAATAGGCATGTCTGCATATCCGGTGTGGACACGATACGCAATGGCGCGGTCGTTGTAGAGGCTCGCAAATACGCGTCGAACAGCATCCAGGATCGCCGGCACGCCGACGATATTCAGGTACGTTTCCTGCTGTCCGGCAAAGCTCGCGTCCGGCATGTCTTCGGCGGTAGCCGACGAGCGAACCGCCCAACTGATCGGCGCGCCAGCATCCGCTTCGAGCGCG
>JAYTUX010000145.1:0-7293 GCA_043744315.1 Betaproteobacteria bacterium
TCTGGGAATGGTGCTCGATATGACGCTTCGCGATATCGAACGCGTGCTGTATTTCGAAGCTTTCGTCGTGACCGACCCCGGCATGACGCCGCTGAACAAGTGCCAGTTGTTGACTGAAGATGATTACCTCGCCAAAGTCGAGGAATTCGGCGACGATTTCCACGCGGCGATGGGTGCCGAAGGTATTCGCGAATTGCTTCGCAAACTCGATCTCGCCCATGAGATGGAACAGTTGCGCAAGGATTACGGCAATACCGGATCCGAAGCGAAGATCAAGAAAATCGCCAAGCGCCTGAAAGTGCTGGAAGCGTTTTCCAAATCGGGCATTAAGCCGGATTGGATGATTATGGAAGTGCTGCCGGTGCTGCCGCCGGATTTGCGTCCGCTGGTGCCGCTGGATGGTGGTCGTTTTGCGACGTCGGATTTGAATGATCTCTATCGCCGCGTGATAAACCGCAACAATCGCTTAAAGCGTTTGCTGGAATTGAAGGCGCCGGAAATCATCGTGCGCAACGAAAAGCGCATGCTGCAGGAGGCGGTCGATTCGTTGCTGGACAACGGTCGTCGCGGCAAAGCGATGACGGGCGCGAACAAGCGCGCACTGAAATCTTTGGCCGACATGATTAAAGGCAAGTCGGGTCGTTTCCGTCAGAACTTGCTCGGTAAGCGCGTCGACTACTCCGGCCGCTCCGTGATCGTGGTAGGTCCAACACTGAAATTGCATCAATGCGGTCTGCCTAAGAAGATGGCGCTGGAACTGTTCAAACCGTTCATTTTTCACAAGTTGGAAGTGCTCGGCGCGGCGACCACCATCAAGGCTGCAAAACGCATGGTTGAAGCCGAAGAGCCGTTGGTCTGGGACATCCTTGAAGATGTGATCCGCGAACATCCGGTCATGCTGAATCGCGCGCCGACGCTGCATCGCTTGGGCATTCAGGCGTTCGAGCCGGTGCTGATCGAAGGCAAGGCAATTCAGTTGCACCCACTGGTTTGCGCGGCGTTCAATGCCGACTTCGACGGCGATCAAATGGCGGTACACGTACCGATCTCGCTGGAAGCGCAGATGGAGTGCCGCACGCTGATGCTGGCGTCAAACAACGTGCTGTTCCCGGCATCGGGCGAGCCGTCGATTGTGCCTTCGCAGGATATCGTGTTGGGGCTTTATTACATGACCCGCGAACGTGTCGCCGCCAAAGGCGAAGGTTCGATTTTCATGAATGTTGCCGAAGCGCAACGCGCGTACGACTGCGGCGAAGTTTCGTTGAATGCCAAGATTCAGGTGCGCATTCAGGAAACCGACAAGGACGAAAAAGGCGCGATTATTTCACGCGTCAAGCGTTATGAGACGACCGTCGGTCGGGCGATTCTGTCCGAAATCATGCCGCCAGGATTGCCGTTTCCGTACATCAATAAGGCACTCAAGAAAAAAGAAATTTCCAAGATCATCAACGCTGCGTTCCGTCGTTGCGGTATTCGCGAGACGGTGATTTTTACCGACCAGTTGATGTACACGGGATTCACCTACGCCACCAAAGCGGGCCTGTCGATTTCCATCGATGACATGCTGGTGCCAAAGCAGAAGAAGGACATCATCGCCGCGTCCGAGAAAGAAGTGAAAGAAATCGAAGCGCAATACACCTCCGGCTTGGTCACGCAGGGCGAACGCTACAACAAGGTCGTGGATATCTGGGGCCGCGCAGGCGATCAGGTGGCTAAAGCCATGATGGAACAATTGGGTTCCGAGCCTGTCACGACACGCGAAGGCAAAGTGACCACGCAGGAATCCTTTAACGCGATTTACATGATGGCGGACTCCGGTGCTCGCGGTTCGGCCGCACAGATTCGCCAGTTGGCGGGTATGCGCGGTTTGATGGCGAAGCCGGACGGCTCGATTATCGAGACACCGATCACGGCGAATTTCCGTGAGGGCTTGAATGTGTTGCAGTACTTCATCTCAACCCACGGTGCCCGTAAAGGCTTGGCTGACACGGCATTGAAGACGGCGAACTCGGGCTATTTGACGCGTCGCCTGGTCGACGTGACGCAGGACTTGGTCGTGACCGAAGACGATTGCGGTACCAACAATGGTCTCGCCGTGAAGGCACTTGTAGAAGGTGGCGAAGTCGTTGAAGCGTTGCGTGAGCGAATTCTCGGTCGCGTTGCGGTGGCTGATGTCGTTAATTCCGATACCGGGTCACTGATCATCAAGGCCGGCTACATGCTGGACGAGGATACAGTCGATGCCATCGATGCCGCCGGCATCGACGAAGTCAAAGTACGTACGCCACTGACTTGCGATACGCGTTTTGGCCTGTGCGCGAAATGCTATGGCCGCGATCTGGGTCGTGGTGCGATGGTCAACGTCGGTGAGGCGGTGGGTGTCATCGCCGCGCAGTCGATCGGTGAACCGGGTACGCAGTTGACGATGCGCACGTTCCACATCGGCGGTGCGGCTTCGCGTACGGCGGTGGCATCGAGCGTAGAAGCGAAGTCTTCCGGGATTGCGCGTTTCACGACGGGCCTGCGATTTGTCAACAACGCCCGCGATGAAATGATCGTCATCTCTCGCAACGGTGAAATTATCATTACTGAAGACAATGGCCGCGAACGTGAACGCCATAAGGTTCCGTACGGCGCCACGCTGGCAATGAAAGAAGGCAGCCGTATCAAGGCGGGCCAGACATTGGCGACGTGGGATCCGCATACGCGTCCGATCATCACCGAGTATGCGGGTGAAGTGCGCTTCGAAAACGTTGAAGAGGGCGTCACGGTAGCCAAGCAGATTGACGAAACCACAGGTTTGTCGAGTTTGGTGGTCATCGATCCGAAGCGTCGCGGCACGGCGGCATCCAAGGGTTTGCGTCCCGCGGTGAAGTTGATTGACGCCAAGGGCAAGGAAATCAAACTGGCAGGCTCGGATTCGCCAGTGAACATTACCTTCCAGATCAGCGCCATTATCACGGTGAAAAATGGTCAACAGGTGGGCGTGGGCGAGGTGATGGCGCGTATTCCACAGGAATCGTCGAAGACCCGCGACATCACAGGCGGTCTGCCGCGTGTGGCGGAATTGTTCGAGGCGCGTTCACCGAAAGATGCAGGCTTGCTCGCAGAAATTACCGGTACCGTGTCGTTCGGCAAGGACACCAAGGGCAAACAGCGACTCGTCATCACGGATTTTGATGGCGTGGCGCATGAGTACCTGATCCCGAAAGACAAGCATGTCACGGCGCACGACGGACAAGTGGTGAACAAAGGCGAAACCATCGTTGATGGCCCGTCGGATCCGCACGATATTCTGCGCCTGCAGGGTATGGAAGCACTGGCACGCTACATTACGGACGAAGTTCAGGACGTGTACCGCTTGCAGGGCGTGAAAATCAACGACAAGCACATCGAAGTGATTGTTCGTCAGATGTTACGCCGCGTATCGATTGTCGATAACGGCGACACCCGCTTTATCCCGGGTGAGCAGGTGGAGCGTGCCGATGTGCTGGGTGAAAATGACCGAGTGCTGAAGGAAGGTAAAAAGCCGGCCGTCTATCACTACATGTTGCTGGGCATTACCAAGGCATCGTTGTCGACGGATTCGTTCATTTCAGCTGCATCTTTCCAGGAAACGACTCGCGTTCTCACCGAGGCTGCCATCATGGGCAAACGCGACGATCTGCGTGGACTGAAGGAAAACGTCATCGTTGGTCGACTGATTCCTGCCGGTACCGGGCTTGCATACCATCGCGCCCGCAAGAAAACATCGCCACGCCAGCAGCAATCGAGTGGAATCAGCTTCGGGTTTGAGGAAGCCGAGACCGCAACCGAGACCGAACAGGTCGCCTAACTGCTTGTACTGGTTAAGAAAGAATCCCCTCCACTGGTTGACAGTGGAGGGGAAAATTTCTTATAATCGCAGGCTGTCCACAATTTCCCGACGATTTTTTCGTTTCGAAATTGCCCAGACATGAATTACCCGATTTATTGCAGTAGATACAACCTGTAAATGAACCCGAAACCGCAGCCGCAAGCAGTTTCGAGCAGGAAACATTCCAGCCATTGAGCAACCGAACGGACTTCACGGGATATTAGCGATGCCAACCATTAATCAACTTCTGCGCAAACCGCGCGCAAAGGTCAAGACCAAGAGCAAAGTGCCGGCAATGCAGAATTGCCCGCAAAAGCGCGGCGTCTGCACGCGCGTGTACACCACGACACCCAAAAAGCCGAATTCGGCCTTGCGGAAAGTGTGCAAAGTCCGTCTTACCAATGGCTTCGAGGTCATCTCGTACATCGGCGGCGAAGGCCATAATCTGCAAGAGCACTCGGTGGTGCTGATCCGCGGCGGTCGCGTTAAGGATCTTCCCGGTGTGCGTTACCACACCGTGCGCGGCTCGCTGGATACGGCGGGCGTGAAAGATCGCAAACAGTCACGCTCCAAGTACGGCGCAAAAATGCCAAAAGCGGGCGCCGCGAAGTAATTTTGTTCGCCTTACGCCAATACATTCTGAATTAATAGGAAAACATCATGCCTCGTCGTCGCGAAGTCCCCAAACGCGAAATTCTGCCGGATCCGAAGTTCAAGAGCACGGAGATCGCCAAGTTCGTCAACGTTTTGATGAAAGCCGGCAAAAAATCCGTTGCCGAGCAGATCATCTATCGCGCGCTTGACCAGATCGCGAAGAAATCCGGCAAGGATGCCGTCGAGATTTTCAATGCTGCCATCAGCGCCGTTCGGCCGATGGTGGAAGTGAAGTCGCGTCGCGTCGGTGGTGCCAATTATCAAGTGCCGGTCGAAGTACGCCCTGTGCGCCGCACGGCGCTTTCAATGCGCTGGATTCGTGAAGCCGCCCGCAAGCGCGGTGAGAAATCCATGGGTGCCCGTCTTGCCGGTGAATTGATGGATGCCGCCGAAGGCCGTGGATCCGCGATCAAAAAGCGCGAAGAAGTTCATCGCATGGCTGAGGCGAACAAAGCGTTCGCTCACTATCGCTTCTAGTTTTTCGAATTTTGCTCCGCCAGGCCCAAGAGGTTCGCGGGGCCTGACTGAAGGGTACTATCGTGGCTCGCAAGACCCCCATCGAACGCTATCGAAATATCGGTATTTCCGCGCACATTGACGCGGGTAAAACCACGACCACCGAACGCATCTTGTTCTACACCGGTGTGAATCACAAAATCGGTGAAGTGCATGATGGCGCGGCCACCATGGACTGGATGGAGCAGGAGCAGGAGCGCGGCATCACGATCACCTCGGCTGCCACGACCTGTTTCTGGAAGGGTATGGCAGGCAACTATCAAGAGCATCGCATCAATATTATTGATACCCCTGGTCACGTCGATTTCACCATCGAAGTTGAGCGCTCGATGCGCGTCCTTGATGGCGCTTGCATGGTGTATTGCGCCGTGGGCGGCGTGCAGCCACAGTCGGAAACCGTTTGGCGTCAGGCCAACAAATACAAGGTTCCACGTCTGGCATTCGTGAACAAGATGGATCGCACCGGTGCCAATTTTTTCAAGGTGCACGATCAGATGCGCGCGCGCCTGAAAGCGAATCCGATTCCATTGCAAGTGCCGATAGGCGCCGAAGAAAATTTCAAAGGCTTGGTCGATCTGATCAAGATGAAGGCGATCGTCTGGAGCGAAGAAGACAAGGGCGTTACGTTTACCTATGGCCCGATTCCCGCTGAGATGGAAGCGGTTTGCGCGGAATGGCACAACAAGATGGTTGAAACGGCCGCCGAAGCAAACGAAGAATTGATGAACAAATATCTTGAGGGCGGCGTTCTGTCCGAGGATGAAATCAAGGCCGGCATTCGCGAGCGCACGATCAAATGTGAAATCGTGCCAATGCTCTGCGGCTCTGCGTTCAAAAATAAAGGCGTCCAGGCGATGCTGGATGCGGTCATCGATTTCATGCCCGCACCGACGGACATTCCGCCGGTGAAATGCATGGATGAAAATGATCAGCCGACCACGCGTCGTGCCGATGACTCGGAGAAATTTTCGGCGCTGGCGTTCAAATTGATGACAGACCCGTTCGTCGGTCAGTTGACCTTTGTGCGCGTGTATTCGGGCATTTTGGCCAAAGGCGACACGGTGTTCAATCCGATCCGCAGCAAGAAGGATCGCATCGGTCGTATCGTGCAGATGCACGCCAACAATCGCGTCGAAATTGACGAGATTCGTGCCGGCGATATTGCCGCCTGTATTGGCATGAAAGATGTGACCACCGGCGAAACCCTGTGCGATCCTGATGCGATTGTCACCCTGGAGCGGATGGTGTTTCCGGAGCCCGTGATTTCACAGGCGGTCGAGCCGAAAACCAAGGTTGACCAGGAAAAAATGGGCATGGCCTTGAGCCGCCTCGCTCAGGAAGATCCATCTTTCCGTGTGCGCACGGACGAAGAATCCGGTCAGACGATTATTTCCGGCATGGGTGAATTGCATCTGGAAATTATCGTGGACCGGATGCGGCGCGAATTTGGTGTGGAAGCCACTGTTGGCAAGCCACAGGTTGCATACCGCGAAACCATTCGCGGCACCGTCGAGAGTGCTGAAGGTAAATTCGTCAAGCAGTCCGGTGGGCGCGGTCAGTATGGTCACGTCGTACTCAAGGTCGAACCGCAGGAGCCGGGCAAGGGCTTTGAATTTGTCGATGCGATCAAGGGTGGTGTGGTGCCCCGCGAATTCATCCCAGCCGTTGAAAAAGGCCTGCGTGAAACGCTGCCGGCGGGTGTGCTCGCCGGATATCCTGTAGTCGACGTGAAAGTGACGTTGCATTACGGTTCGTATCACGACGTTGACTCGAACGAGAACGCCTTCAAGATGGCGGCGTCGATGGGTTTCAAGGACGGCATGCGCAAGGCGCAGCCGGTATTGCTTGAGCCAATGATGGCGGTCGAAGTCGAGACGCCGGAAGATTACGCGGGTACCGTGATGGGTGATTTGTCCTCACGACGTGGCATGGTGCAGGGCATGGACGATATTTCCGGTGGTGGCGGTAAAGTCATCAAGGCAGAAGTGCCGTTGTCGGAAATGTTTGGCTATTCCACGTCGCTGCGCTCCGCAACGCAGGGTCGCGCAACATACACGATGGAATTCAAACACTACACCGAAGCGCCGAAGCACGTGGCTGAAGCCATCATCAACGCCAAAAAATAATTCGTGGCGCACACATTCAATACGACATTGACAAGGTAGATAAAAATGGCAAAAGGCAAGTTTGAGCGTACGAAGCCTCACGTAAACGTGGGCACGATTGGGCACGTGGATCACGGCAAGACGACGCTGACGGCGGCGATG
>JAYTUX010000146.1:0-2243 GCA_043744315.1 Betaproteobacteria bacterium
GCGTTGATGACAGCCTCGAACACGCGGCAGAGAAAATCCATTTCGCTGCGAACGGCGTCTTCGGCCGAGAACTCGACATCATCGCAAAGCGTGCGCGCGAATTTCACCGCGTCCACTGCTGCCACCAGCACCTGATCGGGCGTCATGCGCAATTTATGTTGCATGTGGATCGGCGAGGTCGCGATAAAGGTATGAATGCGGCCACGCGCGGCCGGCTTGATCGCGTCGCCTGCTTTTTGAATATCGCCCACTTGCGCACGCGCCAGCGAACAAACGGTTGAATCCTTGATCGCGCTGGCAACAGCGTGAATTGCTTCGAAATCGCCGGGGCTGGCAGCGGCAAAACCGGCCTCGATGACATCCACTTTCATTTTTTCCAGTTGCTTGCCGATGCGAACCTTTTCGTCCTTGGTCATCGATGCGCCGGGGCTTTGCTCACCATCGCGCATGGTGGTATCAAAAATAATTAACTTGTCCATTACAAACTCCAAACGTTGACACCCGGTTGTCCGGTTGCCCTGTTGATTAGGGCCGAACGTGGAAACACAAATTCGCTCTATGTGACGAGCGCAGAAATATTGATGAGAGGGGGAGATTATGTGCGCGCGGCGCGCAGCAGCAGCAGGCCAAGCGACAAAATCGCAATCAGCCGTGCTGTGAGGGGTGAAGCACTAAAAAGTGAACGGGAGTTCATAGCCGCAATATAGCGTGCCGCGTGTGGCAACGCAATAGCCCGGATATCATTTGAATTAGCGCACGGTTTATCATTGCGTGGCACCGACCAATTCATCAACATCGGTAACCATCGCCAACAGGACGTGACCCATGCGACTCCCGCCCAATCATCCGCAGCGCTATCTGCTCAGCAATGAAATTCATGCGCGGCAACCGCAGGAACTCAGCGCACCCGAGCGCATCTCGTATATCGCCATTAACTACGATTCCGCCGCATCCAACCTGCCGCATATGGCCGACGCTGCAAATGCCGCCATCAACGATCTCGCGCGTCTATGCGTGATCTGGGGCGTGCAAGTGCCCACACCAGAAGTGACCCACTTTAATGCCGAGCATTCCAATTTTCGCCTCAAATGGGAGCGACATACCGAGTTTGTGACGTACACATTCTCATGCAAGGGCGATTTCGAGCGGCCGTTTGAAAACCCGGTTATCGCGCTGATTAACGAAGAATGGCTGTCAACACTTTCTGGCTCGCTGATCGTGGCCATTCACGTGGCGGTACAGCAAAACCATGTCGTTGTTCCTGATTTGCAGGATGTCACGCACGAATTCGGCGAGAACTATCTGGTTGGGGCCAAAGTCGCCGGTGGCAATGGCATTGTGCTCACCGATCTCATGATCCACGCCGACGAATTTGGCCGCATGTTGCTGATGGACATCAAGCTCGGCAAGCGGCAGGCCGGCCGCACCGTGCAACGCCTACTGGAAATTGAAACATACCGGATGATGGCGCTGCTGGGCCTGCCGGTAGCGCGGCGCACGGCAGCGATGCTGAGCGACGCGGAGCGTGAACTGGCCGAGATCACATCACTCATGGCCAAAGACAGTACGCACGATGAGCCCGCGTTATTGGTACGATTGACCCGCCTTGCCGCGACGGTGGAAAGTGAAGTGGCGGCGAACAGCTTTCGTTTTGGCGCATCGCGTGCTTATTACGATCTCACCAAACGCCGCATCGCCGAGCTGCGCGAGGAGCGGCTGAATGCCGTGCAGACGATCGAGGAATTCATGGATCGTCGGCTCGCCCCCGCCATGGCGACCTGCAGTTCAGCCGAAAAACGCCTGCTGGATTTATCCGAACGGGTCGCACGGGCCAGCGATCTGCTGCGCACACGGGTCGATATCGAACGTGAGCAACAGAATCAGTCGTTACTCGCATCCATGAATCGCCGCGCAAGAATGCAGTTGCGATTGCAGCAGACGGTGGAGGTGCTTTCCATCGCCGCGATCACGTACTACGTCGTTGGACTGGTCGGCTATGCCGCCAAGGCAATCAAGGAAACTGGCGTGCCGTTATCGGTGGAATTGGTGACAGGTGCCTCGATCCCGTTTGTAGTGCTGGGGATCTGGCTGGCGGTGCGACGGGTACGAAAACACTTGGGCGCGGAGCCGGAAGACATCGTGCTGCCGTGATGCAGCGTACTTACTCGATCTTGTCGGGCGCAACCAGCGGCTTTTTTTCGCCGCCACGCGCAAGATTCACCAGCGCCATCACGTAACCGGAC
>JAYTUX010000147.1:0-7246 GCA_043744315.1 Betaproteobacteria bacterium
TTGGGCATATCACGCTTCATGACGCAATCCAAAGACACTGCCATCGGAAGGAAATTTCCACGCCTGCAAACTTCATATTTGTCCACCAAGCCGTAGTTCGTGTAGCCACCCATACCGTCCAGCCTTTCACCCGCCTTCAGGTCACGTTTGGCATAAGCAATGGTGTCGCAGGTTGGTGCCCCTTTCGGAGTGATGGTCGGATCGTTAAACAACACAGCCCGCGCAACACTGTGCGGCAGTTGCATTGGTGGCAAGTGGTAGGGGGTATAGAACATGTAGAAGGGGCCCTGCCCCATTTTCAAGTAACCCAACAGCTTTCCGCGGATCGGATGCTCGTTATACGCCATGACAAACGCGCCAGTATGTGGCTCCGCGCCGAGGACATATTCGACATGTCCCCCTTGCTTGAAGTCTTCCAAACTAAATTTGGCCATCAAGTCCTTTACGTGCGCGCATGGATGTCCATGCATGCCGCGCTTGGCAGGTGCGAAGCCAGTCGCATTGCCCATAATTGCTGATTCCAGATTGAGTTTTGAACCATCGGCGAACGACGCAACAATGGCGGCGTTGACATTGAATTTTTCGGCGAATTCCTTTTGCGTTGCTGGTGTACGGTAACGATCAAGCATTCCCTTTAGCTGGCCGACCAGCATTGGCTGGCAGCCCATGCTTTCAACCAGCCGAAAAAGATTCATCATTACCCCCGGCTCATCTCCATCGGTATAGCTATAGACCACGCCGGCACGATCCGCGTAGGTCTTTAAGATCGGGCCAACCGACGCATCGACTTCCGCATTCAGCATGATGACGTGTTTGCCCTGACGCAACGACTCGTACGCAACCCTGGATCCAAATTCAGGATCTCCGGTGACCTCAATGATCGCCTCTACGGAGCCGGCGTTCCAGAGAATTGACGGATCATCTGTCACCACATATTTATTCTTGCCAATAGCGTCCTCAAGTGCCGCAGCGGAACTGGCGCGAACGGTTTCGACTACGCCTGCGTCCCGATAGACTAGCTCTGCCTTTGATGGTGTGCGGTTTGAAATCGCAACAAGCCGCATTCCTGGCGTCGCCTGAATGATCTGCAGTGCGATACATTGCGACATGTATCCCGCGCCAACCATCGCTACGCGTACAGGATTGTTGGCCTGCAAGCGTTTCGCTAATGCGGTATCGGTAAGTATCACTTGTTGGTCTCCTTGGAAAATTGAAAATCGGGCCAGGATTTGTCGGCCCCAGAAACTACCCGGATCTCCGCTGGCCAATGAATCTCGAATGCGGGGTCGTCATAGCGCACGCCTCTCGCCGCACCCGCCGCATAAATATGCGACGTGAAGTACATCACTTCCGTTTCGTCGGCGAGTGTTAAGTAGCCATGCGCGCAACCTTCAGGTACATAAAGCATTTCACCTGAGTCTGGAGTCAATGTCACGCCGTACCAACGGCGAAAGGTCGGCGACTCCGGTCGCAAGTCAATTAACACGTCAAATGCCGCGCCACGAAGGCATCTTGCGATTTTTACTTCCGCATGGGGCGGCAATTGAAAATGCATGCCGCGAAGTGTCCCCGCCATTGGGCTAAGTGCGGTATTCACCTGAACGCAAGTGCCGTTCAATCCGTGACTTTCCAACTCATGTTGGCACCACACTCTCGCAAAGTATCCGCGTTCGTCAACTCGTTTGTCGAGACCGATGACCCATGCACCCGGAATCTCCGTTTCCGTGAATTTCACGCCCTGGTTCCATCCCTGTTTTTTTTGTTCGGCATACAATTTTAAGCTGTGAAAGTGCACGACTTGCAAACAACGCACTGCGACAGCGTCCGTGACAAATTGTATCGCAAACCGCTTTCGCCAAAGATGCGCGGTTGAAGTCAAGCGCAAATTGCGCAATACGCACCCACGCCTCTACGAAACGCTGGACGATTCGTATTCGTGGATTTGCGTGATGCTGAATTCGGCCATATTCTTTCCACTTCGCCATGCCCGATGCCATGACAATGTTTGGCTGAGCGCAGTCTCCAACTTCCAACGAGGATGCCACGCCAGCCGCGACTTTGCCTTGGCGCTGTCCAGCTTGAGTTGGTTTGCTTCGTGCGGCTGCGGAGAATCATCGCATTTCCAACTTGAACCAGGAATTCCGGCGCTGAGGTATTCAACGATCCACCCAACCGGTTTGGCGTCCTCGTCGTTGGACCCAAAATTCCATGCGTCCGCAAACGCGTCTCCTTCACCAAATAGTTTTTCGGCCAACGTCAAATATCCGGAAAGCGGCTCCAGAACGTGCTGCCATGGTCGGGTCGCATTGGGTGACCTGATTACCAAGGGCTTGCCTGCGTCAAGCGCGCGCAAGAAATCGGGAATGAGTCGGTCGTCTGCCCAATCGCCTCCACCTATGACATTTCCCGCACGCGCACTGGCCAGATGTGTGCCCATAGTGGTCAAAAATGAACGTCGGTACGAAGACGTAATCAACTCCGAGCAACCCTTACTGCTCGAATATGGGTCAAATCCGCCCATCGCTTCGTTTTCCCGATATGCCCATACCCACTCGCGATTTTCATAGCACTTGTCGGTGGTCACATTTACCACTGCCACGATTCCCGGTGTCTGGCGCACTGCGTCCAGCAGATTTACGGTACCCATGACGTTGACTGAAAATGTCTCGATGGGATTGGCGTAGGACGCGCGTACCAGTGATTGCGCCGCGAGATGCAACACAATTTCCGGTTGCGCATTGCGAATTGCCATTGCGAGCGAATCGGCATTTCGAATGTCAGCAACAATGTGAGACTTGATTCGCGCCGACAGACCGCATGTATCGGCAAAACTTGGGTTGGTCGGCGGGTCAAGTGAATAACCATGTACTTCCGCCCCCATGTCAGTCAGCCAAAGTGCGAGCCAGCCACCCTTGAAGCCAGTGTGGCCTGTCAGAAAAACCCGTTTCCCCTCCCAAAAACTTCGATTCAACGTTTTATCCTTTTCAGATTCGCCGTATGTAGATGAAGACTTCAGTCAATCGTGATTTGCGGGTCCGATTCGTTAATGGCTTATGCTCCAATAAGTGGCAACGCAACTTGAACCGAGTTCACTTGCCAACGCTATCGCCAAGTCTCATATAAACAGACTATTTTTTCGCCCGTGAAATGCCTCCGCATAGCCTTCCGCTGCGTTGCATTCAATACCCCGAAGCCTCGCAATTGCTTCAAACGTGCTGCGGGTAAACCACTTGCGGTTGAGTTGGCTCGGAAAACAGTCAAGCAAAATTTGTATCTTTGTTTCAAGCAAATCACGGGATAACGGTACATACGTATTCGGTATGCCGAGATCCCCGTCAAACTTTGGAATCTCATATTCGAGAATCAGGTGATCCCGAAAAGTATTCCAGGTAAGCTCATTGGTAATTCTATGATCCTGATGCAAATCACCCCGAAAGTGCGTCAATACCAGTTCCGGACTGTATGTCTTTAATGTCTCAAAGTAGTCTTTCAGAACCGGTCCGTCGTAGGGGAAAAAACTTTCGCGAAACTGTTCCACTCTAATCGTTGCATTTCGCGCGCGCGCAAGCAAACGCGCCGCTGCCGCCCGCGTTTCAGCGCCACGCTCAGCATTTGAACTCAAGGTAATCCAGACAAATCGCGAGTCTGGCCAGCGTTCAACCATTTGCATGATGGTTCCGCCGCAACCAATTTCGAGATCATCACAGTGCGCGCCTAACAACAACACGCAAGCAGGAACACTGGGGGAGTTAAGTGAAAGTGCCTTCATTGTTTCGCCTGAACCAAAGTCATTGCGATCGAATTGATGGAAGTACCCAACAGCATGAATGAATTCATTGCGTCGACTTTCGCGCGTTTAACAACATTTTTTATGCGCTCGACTGCGCGCCTGCGACGGCATGTCGATAGACAAGATTGTATTTCTCGGCAGCGGATCGCCAAGTCGCGCCTTGCATAGAATCCGCAATTCTTGACCCGTCCCACGTGCGAACATAAAGCGCTGCGTCAAGCGCATTGGCGAAGCCATCGACATCTTGGGCGTCCACGAGAATTCCAGTATCCGCACTCACCATATCCGGGATACCGCCAACGCGCGACGCAACGACTGGCCGTCCTGATGACAACGCTTCAATTACGACATTCGGACACCCTTCGCGAAGGCTCGGCAGGCAGAAAACATCGCACGCGCCTAGCCAATCCGCTACCGCTACGTGATCCTTCTGTCCGGCAAAGAGCACGTTTTCCGCAACACTTAACGATTGCGTGAGCGCTTTCAATTCCGCCAAGAGTGGACCATCGCCAACTAGACAAAAAAGGAAATCGGTGCGCTGCCTTTTAAGCCTCGCAAGCGACTCCACGATGGTGGTGAGCCCTTTTTCTTCGCTAAGTCGCCCCACGTACAAAACGATCTTTACGTCAAGCGGCAATCCGAGCGACTTGCGTAACGACGGTTTATCCCGCGGGTAAAAGAGCGAAACGTCAACACCGTTCGGGATTGTGGAAATGCGCACCCCAGGGATTCCATGAGACACCATGCCATTGCGCAACGCTTCGGACACCGCTGTTATCGACAATGCATTCTCCAACATCGCCAAAATCTGGCGTCGCTTACCGCCCTCATTGAGCATACGGTTCACGTCGCAGCCGAGCGCGGTTGGCACCATTGGGATCCCGAGTCGTCGTGCAATCCAACCTGCGGCAACGGAATCGGGATACAGCCACATCGAATTGATGACATCAAATTTTTTCGCGCGATGCAGGCGCCGAACAGTTAAGTACGTACCAATCGTCATCAATGCCCCCAGGATCGGCTCGGAGACACGGGGTAGAACGATGTACTTTGGCGAAAATACCTCAATCCCGCGGATTATGTATGCACTCGGCACTTGAGCAAACTCAAACCAGCGGGGAAAACGCCGCAGAAATGCGAAATTCGGAAACCACGGCAATGGACAGACAACGGTGACATCACATATTTCACCGAGTTCGCGTGCAAGTTGCTCGGTGAAAATACCTCGCGTTCCATCAACGGGATTGGGAAACAAATTCGTAAAGAGCAGTACCCTGAGTGGAGTAGATTCCAGTGGCGTCATGACGATCAATCAATGTATTTCCGGTGCCAGAGTTCAAGCGCGAGCAGTGAGAAAATTCGTCGACTCAAGTCTTCGCGTCCACTTTTATGCCGTTCCAGCACATTCGAAATGTACGTGGGTTGAAAGTAGCCTCGCGATAATGTGCGGGTGTCGAGCAAGATGTCGCGCACTTTTTCAAAAAGTGGCCCGCGGAACCACAATGCAATTGGAACAGGAAAACCTCGTTTGGGACGATAAATGATTTCACGCGGCAAGTACTTCTCCATTGTCTTCTTCAACAAGAATTTTCCTTCGTCCCCATTTCGCCGAAAAACATCTGGTAGCGCAGTGCAAAACTCAAGCAAGTGATGATCAAGCATCGGAACCCGAAGCTCCAGTGAACACGCCATGGTCATCTTGTCCGCTTTGAGGAGCAAATCATCCGGCAACCACGTCTTCAGGTCGACATAGGTCATTCTCCGCAAATCGGTTGCATCCCGAATCGCGCCGAACAAATCCTTAAAGTAGCTCCCCACGCGATCACCGACGTGCGCTGAAAATGTGGGCAGAAACATCTTGTTTTTTATCGTGGGCGTGACGTCGTTTGAAATTCCCCAATACCTGTGCGAATTTGGTTGTCCCGCCCAATCCCAATACTTTGCGGATTTCTCTGTTGCCATTGCGTGACGACCAATAAATCTGTGCAATGGCATCGGAAGCATGCCAACTATCGAGTGCAATTTATCCACCTTAGGCATGATCTTGTACAGTGGATAGCCAGCTAGGATCTCATCGCCGCCCTCCCCAGAAAGTATCACTGTCACATGTTCCCTGGCCAACTTCGAGAGTTGATAAAGCGCGACTGCAGCGCTTTCTACAACGGGTTCCTCCATATGCTCGAGCAAAAGATCCAGCGAATCAAAGAAATCGCCCGATTCGAGTATGTACTCATGATGTTCAGTTTTGAAGGCTTTGGCAACAATCCGCGCATATTCAAGCTCGCTTGAAGCCGGGTCATCGCTATAGCCGACAGAAAATGTCTTGACCGGTTCAGCCATCATTTGGCTCATGAAGGCAACGATCGTACTTGAGTCGAGACCCCCACTTAGAAATGCGCCTAGCGGGACCTCACTCATTAATCGGAGTCGAACACTCTCCAACAACAATTGTTCAAATCGTTCCTTCGCCTCGTCAAATGAAATGTCCAACATCGGCAAGTCAGAAATATCCCAATATCGGGAAATAGTATGCCGACCATTCTCAAACACTAAGATGTGTCCCGGCAGAAGACGATTGATGCCGTTGAAAAGCGTTCGATCACCTGGCACGTAGCCAAGCGACATATAAAAATCAATTAATCCCTCGTCGACTGTTGGACGAACGCTTAACGTACGCAACAACGGCTTGACCTCGGAAGCAAACAAAAGGCGGTCGCCATCCAAATTGAAATAGAGCGGCTTGATGCCAAGTCGGTCTCGTGCAAGGAGCAGTCGGTCGCGTTTAATGTCGTATACCGCGAACGCAAACATGCCGCGAAAAAATGTCGGACACTTGTCGCCGTATTCCTCATATGCATGAACGATTACTTCCGTGTCGCTGTGGGTCCGAAAGTGGTGCCCCTTTGCTTCAAGACTGGCTTTAACGCTTTGAAAATTAAAAATTTCGCCGTTGTACACAACGACAACGGAGTGATCTTCGTTGAAGAGCGGTTGAACGCCACCTTCAAGGTCGATTATTTTTAGCCGACGGTGACCAAGGGCGACATTGTTTCGCCTGAAATAGCCTTCCGCATCTGGACCGCGATGGGCCATTGCGCGGGTCATATCCTCTATTTGATTGGCAGCAACCGGCATGAAAGCGCGATTCACAATTCCAGCAATTCCACACATGGCAGGAAGATTAGATATTTACAACAAAAAGCGGATTAGAAGAATATGGCACAGCAAGCAAAATCAATTCCGCGCCAAAACATGTTCGAAATTTGTAACTACTCTATGTTAGTCGAAGTTCATCCAGGAGCATCATTTTGAGTTCCCGCCGACGAAATTCGGTCAATATGCGTGGCAGAGCCTCAGCAGTGTGCGCATAATCGTCATGAAAAAGTATTATGCTTCCCGGTGGGACGCGCTGAGACTGAATATAGCGGACTACCGAATTTGCATCTGGTAAAAATG
>JAYTUX010000148.1:0-27784 GCA_043744315.1 Betaproteobacteria bacterium
CATGTATGCGGAAGCTGCTCACCATTCTCAACGCCATCCTAAAAAAAGACAAAGCTTGGCAAATTCAACCTTTTGCTTGACACGGTTGCTTCGCCGGTATGACAGGGGTTTTCAGAAGTACCTCAGCATTAACCCCTGGCACTGGTGGGCCTTTCCCGCTTGTCTTGCCGCGAAAACTTCGCCAGTACTGGACTTTCGACATTCAATCCACACAAATCAACGACTTTCATCCCACGCGCAAATCACACCACATGTGCACCTTGCCGCGATATTCGCCCTCGGCGAACATGGCGCGCGGTTCAATGCCGAATACGACAAATCCGCAGCGTTCATACAACTGCTGCGCCGCCGCGTTGCCTTCGGTCACGGTCAATTTCACGAGATTCACGCCATCACGCGCACGCGCGGCCACCTTTACCGCCTCGACCAATTGCTGACCCACGCCGCCCCCGCGTGCACGCTCGGACACGTACATGCCGATCAGCGTGGCCTTGTGACGGGTTTTTTCGCGCGTCTCGAATTCGAGTGCGGCGGTGCCAACCAACACGTCAGCTTCAAATGCGCCAAACGCGGTCGTGGCACTGTGTTCATCGCCGATACGTTTTTCCCACCACGAAATCGGCTGCCCTTCGCGCTCGGCGCGGGTCGAGGTAAATTCGACACGATGCGTCGCATAGGCGTCCAGCATCATTGCGCGATAGGTGGCTGCGTCGGCGGCGACCAATCGGCGGATGTGAATTGCGCTCACGCGTCGATCAATCCGCGACGCGCGAAAATCGCGGCCGCCGAACACCATCGATGTCCACCTCGCCAACAAACATCGCGTGCGGACGCACCCACCAGCCGCTGTCGTTGTAGAGCGGTCGATACATCACGAGTGACTCCAGCGTTTCGCTATGCCGCGCCACACCAATAACATCGTACTCGCCGCCTTTGTAGTGGCGGTAGCGGCCCAAGTGTATTTGCGGTAACGGCGGCAGTGGATCAGACATGTTCAATCCAGAAATTTCCAGGTATCCGCGCCATCGAAACGCCGTACGCGGATACCCTCGATTGCCTGCCGCTCGAAGCCGCGCGCATTGACGCCCATGCGGTTGTCTTTGGTGGCGATCAGCGAGGACCAATGCGTGACGCAACCGCACTTTTTGCAGCGCACCAACTTGAGCATTTTGTCGCCCCAGATGTATTCGTCGGTGGCGCCGCGTTTGGCCTCTATCTTCACGTTGCCCGCAGGATAGTAGGCCCACAGTGAGCCGAGCCGATGGCAGATCGAGCAATTGCAACTGGTCAGGCGGCGCGGTTTGCGCGGCACGGTGATGTGCACGTTTCCGCAGTGGCAGGTCGCGGTGAGCATGTGGAAATCTCCCAAGATAGTCCTGCGCACATGCTAGCGCGGAAATCGCCGTTGGAAATGGCGGCAGCGCCTTAGTGAGTCCAGTTGTTCCGCGGTAACCCCAAATCGCGTTGCGCTACAAATCCCGCGCCGCAAACGTATCACAGGCCTTCATGCTGCCGCCCTCAAAGCCGGTCTTGAACCAGCGAATACGTTGCGCGGAACTGCCATGGGTGAAGGAATCCGGCACCACCACGCCGCGTGATTGTTTTTGCAACATGTCGTCGCCGATCGCATTCGCCGCGCGCAAGGCTTCATCGACATCCTGCGGATCGAGAAATGGTTTGGCACGATTCGCATGATTCGCCCACACGCCCGCGAAACAATCGGCCTGCAATTCCACCCGCACGGAAACCTTGTTGTATTCCTTTTCACTTAATTTGCCGCGCAGGGCGTCGGTTTTTTCGGTGATGCCGGTGAGGTTCTGTACGTGGTGGCCGATTTCGTGGGCGATCACGTAGGCGCGCGCAAAATCGCCTCCTGCCTTAAAGCGCGTTTCCATTTCGCGAAAGAACGCCATATCGAGATACACCTTGCGATCACCCGGGCAATAAAACGGCCCCATTGCCGCCTGACCCGCACCACAGGCCGTCGGCGTCTGGCCGCGATAAAGCACCAGCACCGGCTTCTGATATTGCCCGCCGCCCTGCTGAAACATCTCGCTCCAGGTGGTTTCCGTCTTGTGCAAGATCTTGCCCATCTCGGATTTCAACACCGCATCCGGATCAGTCGCGGGATCGATCGGTTTGCCCGGCGAAGGATTGGAGTGCTGCACGTTTTGCACCTGCTCCGCCACACCGAGCAATGTGCGAGGATCGATGCCGAGAAAATAACTCGCGATCAACGCAATCGCGACGGTGCCAATCCCGACGCCACCCGCGCGCCCCATGCCGCCACCACGGCGATCTTCAACGTTACTGCTTTCGGTTTCATCATCGAGACGCATTTGTTTCCCCGGATTCGTTCATCAATTCGCGCAGGCCAATCGCCGCCACCCACTGCTTCCGTCACGCTACACGCCTGCGGGAATGGCGGCAACACATTTTCTTTGCGAAAAATGTGAACGAATCACGGATAATCGCGTCCACGCCTGCAAACTTTGGATCACATCATGACGCATTGCTCGTTGGTCGCACGCTTGACGGCCGGATGGTTGTTGGGGATTACCACATTCGCATCAGCCGCAGATCTGGCGCCTGGAGTCACAATCGATTCGCAGGGATTTTCGGCGTCGCGGTTGGCGAAAGTCGGCGCGAAGATTGATCAGGATGTTGCGAATGCGATGCTGCCCGGTGCGGTATTGCTGGTATCGCGCAACGGCGTGCCCGTGTATGCGCACACTGCCGGCATACAGGATCCGCGCAGCACTCAACCGATGCGCCGCGATTCGATTTTCCGCATTCATTCCATGACCAAGCCGATCGTCTCTGTTGCGGTGATGATGCTGGTCGAAGAAGGTAAATTGGCATTGGCAGATCCCGCGTCGAAATATTTGCCGGAACTGAAAAACCTGCAAGTCGGTGTCGATCGCAGTGATGCGGCGGGCGCGAAGACGCTCGACCTCGTCCCATCGGTGCGCGAAATGTCGATCCACGATTTGCTGCGCCACTCGGCAGGTCTCACCTATGCGTTTGAAGGCAAATCGCTAGTGAAGGATGAGTACAAGAAATTGGGCCTCGATGGCGCCAATGAATCAAGTGCCGAGTGGATTCAAAAACTCGCCAAGGCGCCGCTGCAATCGCAGCCCGGCAGCCGCTTTGAATACAGTGTCGCGACCGACGTGCTGGGCGTGATACTGGAGCGTGTATCGGCGCAATCGTTGGATGAATTACTCGCCGCGCGCATTTTCCGCCCGCTGAAAATGAACGATTCCGGGTTCACGGTGGAACCTTCCAAACACGCGCGGATCGCCGAGCCATTCGAAATCGATTCCGTGTGGAAAATCAAGACGCCGATGAGTGACCCGCGCAAAACACCACCGCGATTTTCGGGTGGCGGTGGATTGGTTTCCACGGCGGACGATTACCTGCGCTTCGCGCAAATGCTGCTCAACGGTGGCGAACTCGATGGCGCACGCATGCTCTCGCCAAAAACGATCGAACTGATGCTCGCCGATCATTTGCCGGTGATGCGTTTGGCGGCACCGACCGGGCAAATTATTCTCGGCCCGCGACCGGGTTACGGCTTTGGATTGGGCTTCGCGGTGCGCACCGACCTCGGCGGCGCGAACACGCCGGGATCGATTGGCATCGCCGACTGGAACGGCATCAGCGGCACCAATTTCTGGATCGACCCGAAAGAAAAACTGGCGGTGGTGTGGATGATGCAAGCACCGGGATTGCGGCCCTACTATCGCCAGATCATTGCCAACATGGTGTACGCAGCGATGGTGAAATAAGCGATCAAGCGACAGCCAGCCGCTCCAGATCCGCCATCAACCCCGCCGGGATTTCCACGCCCATGTTTTCATTTTCCGCCGCAAGTCCCGCACGCCGAACGCCCGGCAGGCGCACGCCTTCGTCGGCCAGCATCACGGCGATGAGCGTTTCAATGCGCAAAAAAAACATCTCGCGGCCCGCGAGTGCATCGGGATCGATCACCAGAAATGCCTGGCCGATGCGCGGCGCGTTGCCCTCATCGACAAAAAACGAATCAGCTTCATAACCAAACGCGGCACCCGTCAGCGCACAGCAGAGTAACTCGACAATCAGCGCCAACATCGCGCCTTTGACGCCGCCTGCGGGCATCATGGTGCCTTCCATGCCGGCCTTTGGGTCGGTGGTGGGTTTGCCGTCTTTATCAAGTGCCCAGCCGAGCGGAATCGCCTCGCCTTTTTTCGCGGCAATCATCAATTTGCCGCGCGCGACTTCGGAGAGCGAGAGGTCGATCAGCAACGGCTGATCGTGTTCGCGGGGGAACGCGGCGGCGATCGGGTTGGTGCCGAAAATGCCGCGCTTGCCGCCCCATGCCGGCATCGCGGATGGCGAATTGCCAAACGCGAGGCCGACCATTTTTGCGGCGGCCACCGCCTCGACGTGATATGCCGCCGCCCCAAAATGATGGCTGTTGGTGACACCGACAAAACAGGCACCGGATATTTTCGCGCGCGCAATCGCTTCCCGAATCGCGAGTTCGCAAGCGGGAAACGCGAGGCCCTGTTCGGCATCGATCAGGCACGCGGCGGGTTTGCCGTTGACCACTTTCGCGACCGCCTGGCCATTGGCGCGGCCATTGCGCAAGTGAGTTTGATATTGCAGTACGCGTGTGAAACCGTGCGAAGGCAGTCCGCGCGCTTCGGCGTAGCGCAATGCGCGCACCGTCGCCTCCGCCATGGGTGCAGAAGCGCCAGCGTTGACGAGCGCACGCGTGGCGAGAGTGGAAAGGTGATCGAGATTTTGTTTGGGCATGTTGAGGGACTGCGATTTAGTCTGACGATTGAGAACTGCAAATCATTGCGACGCTTTGCGAGCGCGCCCGCAAGCGGGCGAGGGGTTGGCGCTGAGGGCGCGCCGACAAAATTTAATGTCGAATTTCGGTGACGAAATTCCTAGTGCTTCGCCGTTTCAAGAAACGCCGCCACCCGCTCGGCGATCATGCTGCTCACACGCACGTTCGCTTCTGCCGTCACGCCGGCAATGTGTGGCGTGAGAATGAGATTGGGGCAATCGACGAATGTCGAACCGGCCTTTAACGGTTCATCGTCGAACACATCAAGCGCGGCACCGCCGAGTTTTTTCGCTCTCAGCGCCGCCGCCAACGCGGGTTCATCGACGATGCTGCCGCGCGCGGAATTGATCAGCACCGCGTCCGGCTTCATGGTCGCGAGTCGCGCGGCATTGATCAGATTGCGCGTTTCCGGCATCAGTGGAATGTGCAGCGAGACCACATCGCTCTCCACCAGCAGTTGATCCAGTGTGCAGCAAGTGGTTTTCGTTTCACTCCACAAAGGCGAATTGGCGGGAATCATCGGGTCGCTGCCGATCACGCGCATGCCCAAGCCCTGCGCGTAGCCCGCAGTCAGTCGCCCAATGCTGCCAAAGCCGACGATGCCGAGCGTCTTGCCGCCGATCTCGCGGCCGTTCGATAACTGTGGCCGCAGCCACGTGCCCGCGGCCGTCGCGGCGGTCGAAAAATACGCGCCGCGCAACAACATCATCGCGGTGGCGATCACATATTCCGCGACCGATTGCGCGTTGGCGCCGGTCGCGGGACTCACTTCCACGTTGCGCGCTTTGCAGGCCGGCATATCGATGTTGTCGAGGCCGACACCCAAGCGACCGACCACTTTAAGTTTCGGCGCGGCGGCGAGAATTTCGGCATTCACCTGGGTGCGATTGCGTACGATTAGCGCATCGATGTCGCCCAGTTTCGCGATCAACTCCGCGCGGCGATCGACGAGACCAGCGTCGTGGTGGGTTTCAAATTTTGCGCTGAGGGCCGCGACGGAGGCCGCTTCCATGGGTTCGGTGATGAGGATTTTCATATGGGCCAAAGTAGGGGCGCTTGGTTGCAGGCAAAATTTCTCGCGGATAAATTCCAGCCAATAACTTCAGTATTTATCCTTCCCCCGCGTAGGCAGGGGCCCAAGCATCGCGTTGCACACCACACGAACTTGGATCCCCGCCTGCGCGGGGAAGGGTCATGTACTTGCAGGTAGAAAGCCTATATTCGACGCGCCTTTCCGAGCAAAAGCATCCGGAAACCCGCGCCAATACTGGATTTACGCGCTCTCGTACAAACGCGTCATTACAAACTCGCGATGCCCCAGCGCTTCCGCCGCCGTCAACCGGCCATTGGCGGTGCGCAACATCACGTCAAGCAATTTGTCGCCGGCTTCGTCGAGCACCATGTCGCGTTGCAACAGCGCACAGGAATCCACATCGATATGTTCGCTCATCGTTCGCACGGTACGCGGGTTCGCGCAAACTTTGATCACCGGCAGAATCGGATTGCCGATAACGTTGCCTTGGCCAGTAGGGAAAAGATGCACCGCGTATCCGGCCGCCGCGCAGAGGGTCACCATCTCAGCTGCCGCCGAGGAAGAGTCCATGAACCAGAGGCCCGGCCCGGTCGGTGTTTCGGCTTTGTCGAGCACCCCATCGACCAGACATTTCTTGCCGATTTTCTGGATGTTGCCCATCGCTTTTTCTTCGATGGTGGTAAGTCCGCCGAGGATGTTGCCCTTGGTGGGCTGCGAATCGGATAAATCGCTGGTCTTGTGGCGATTTACCACATCCTGATAACGATTGAACATCGCCATGAAATCTTCCGCGACCTTCGGCGTGCGGCAACGCTTGACCACCACTTGTTCGCCACCGGTAATTTCCGTGGTCTCGCCAAACACCAGCGTGCTGCCCAGCTCATAGAGCTTGTCGAACGCGTTGCCGACTGTTGGGTTGGCGCCGCATCCGGAGGTGGTATCGGATTCGCCGCACTTGGTCGAGACCCACAATTCGTTGATCGGACATTCAACGCGATGCAACTCCGACGCATTTTGCAACAATTCGCGCGCCGCTTTGGAGGCGCGGAAAATGGTGTCGTGATCGCCGTGTTGCTCAATGCCGAAGCCCACCACCGGCTTACCCGATTTGGCAATGCCATCGACGACTTTCTTGGTCCAGCCATCTTCGATGCCGATCACCACCACGGCGGCAACGTTGGGGTTGCAGCCGGCACCAATCAGTGTGCGGAAATGCAAATCGAGATCCGCGCCGAATTGCAGGCGCCCATAAGGATGCGGAATCGCGAGCACGCCCTTGATGTTGTGCGCGACCGCTTCGGCGGCGGCGTTCGACAAATCATCGACCGGCATGACAATGACATGATTGCGTATGCCGACGCGACCGTTCTCGCGGCGATAGCCCCAGAAAGTGGTGTTTTTTGAAATGACTGACATGGAAGTTCCTCAAGAAAAAGTAATTCGTAAGCCTGAGCGCCGCTCGCTGCGCCCGCAGAGGCTTGCGCTACCAGCGTTTGGTTTTGATGTTATGCACATGCGCGTGCTCGCCCGCCTTGATCGGTGCCACCACGCGGCCGATATCGGTGCCGTATTTGAAGACGGTATCGCCGACTGCCATATCCTTCAGCGCGATCTTGTGGCCGATGGGAATTTCCTGCAACGCCTTGATGGGGAATTGCTTGTCGTCATCCATGATCCAGGCGGTTAACTCGGTACCCGGCTTGATGCCTTCCACCACGGCGACCGCCACGGTGTCTTTTGCTTCGTGCAGCACAAAGTGAATCATTGCCTCGTCCTCACATTTCAAATTGATCAACCAGGTTGGGTTGCTTCGCGCGACAAACTGCAACCATTTTCCCCGCGTAGCCGTAATGCACCTGACTACCGTGGATACAACCTGCTTCCATCTTATTCACTGGCGCGCGCAAAGTCAATTAGGTCATCTATATGAGTTGTAGCTTTGCCACAGTCTCGCTATGATGATGCCGTTACATATGGGAAATTGATGCACATGCGCAAATGGGAAGACCCCTCGCGGCACCTACAGCTCGCCACCGGCGCGGCGCTGGATACGCCGTTGTATAAGGAGGTTAAACGCCTGCTGACGGAAACCATCAGCAATGGCGAATGGAAGCCCGGCGGCGTGATTCCGGCCGAATGGAAACTGGCGGAACGCTTCAAGGTCGCCGTCGGCACGGTGCGCAAGGCGGTCGATGAACTGGTCAGCGAAAATATCCTGATTCGCCAGCAAGGGCGCGGCACCTTTGTTGCTGCGCACAACCGCGCACGCCTGATGTTTCATTTTTTTCACATTGTCCACAACGACGGCAGCAAACTTACGCCAGAAGTGGTGATGCTGTCTTTTGCGAGCGGTGTTGCCGATGCCGAAGAGGCCGGGCATCTGGGCATGAATGTCGGCGCAAAGGTTTTTCGCGCGCAAAACGTGCTCAAGCTGGCCGGCGCGCCGATTATTTTCGACACCATCGTTATTCCGCAGGCACTGTTCCCGAAACTCACCGCCGCCAAGTTCAAGAACCGGCCCAACACGATTTATCACTTATACCAAAGCGCCTACGGCATCACCGTGGTGCGCTCGGCCGAACGCCTGCGCGCGCGCCTGGCCGATAGCGAAAGCGCAAAAATCCTTGGCATCAAGGTGCGCGATCCGCTATTGGAAATCCGTCGCGTGGCGTTGACGTTCAACGATGCCCCAGTGGAGTTTCGCCGCTCGCTGGTGAATACCGAGGACTACGAATACTTCAGCGATCTGGCGAAGGCGGGAAGCGCATAGCGTTCGCCGGTTCCATGAGAGTTTGAAGCGGGCAGAGCAGATTCGCTCGCGACTACTTTCCGATCGCCTTCACCAGCCCCTCGGGATCGGCAACACTCACCCACAGCATCGAGTGTTTCCTTAAGCCGATCACGCGCGGAATTTTTTTCTTGAACACAATACTCACGCCCTTTTGATGGTTGGTGCCGAAGGTGACACCATCGTCGGTGAGGCTTAATCGCAATCCGACCGCGGTGTACCATCGATGCGGGCCGGTGATTTCGGTGTGGTCGATGTTATCAAGCGTGGTGTTCACTTTGAATAATCCAAAGGTCGCGATCAGTTCACCTTTGTCGGTGATGGTTACGCCATCTTTCTTGCGCAGCCCGAGCGTCAGGAATAATGCCGTCCAGCGTTTGTCGAGGCGATAAGGGAAGTGTTTTGTTTTCATGAATCACGCGGATGGTTGTCAACGTATGCGTTTTGGCTATATTCGTGGATTGCACGGGCAATAGACTGATTTAACCACGCTGTAACGCTGCCTACTTCTCCTCCAATCCAAACTCGCGAACTGCCGCCGCATAGGCTTTTGCTTCGCTGGCCGCGAATGCCGCAAAGGTGGCGGCATCGCGATACACCAACGGACTGTTGAGTCGCGCCGCACCGGATTTGTATCCATCGGTTGCCGTCGCTTTGGCGCACGCCGCTTGCAACTTGCTACGCACGTCGATTGGCAATCCCTTTGGTGCCACCAACCCACCCCACACCGTGCCCCGCACGTCGATCCCGCCCTCAATCACGGTGGGCACACTGGCATGCGACTCAAGCCGTTTCTCGGCGAGAATTGCGATCGGGCGCAATTGATATTGCGTGGCCACGGCGGGTGTCTCGACGAACATCATGATGTGTTTACCAAGCAGTCCGGTGGCCATTTCGCCGGAACTTTTGTAAGGGACGTGCAAGCCCTCGACCCCCGCGCGTTTCAGAATCGCCGCCATCGAAATGTGTAACGCGGTACCCTGCCCCGATGAGCCGTAATTCAATTTGCCGGGATTTTGTTTCGCGTAGTTGATCACGTCTGCGAGCGTTTTGAAGGGCGAATCCTGTGTGACCATCAGCATCAGCGGCACATCATAAGTGCCGCAAATGTAGTCGAAGCTGTCGGCCTGATAAGTGAGTTTTTTCAATGTCGGTTGCAATACTTGCGGGCCGATGGTCGTCATCGCGATCGTGTAGCCATCCATATTGGCGCGCGCGACATCGGCCATCGCAATCGCCCCGCCAGCGCCGGCTTTATTGGTGATGATGAGCGAGGTGCCGATGGCTTTCTCGAATTCGCTTTGCAGGATGCGCGCCATCAAGTCGGTGGTGCCGCCGGGGCCGAAGGGGACGACGACGGTGATGGGTTTGTCGGGGTAGGTCTGGGCGTTTGCGGAAAAGACACAGGATGCGAAAAAAATCGCGAGTGCTTTTTTCATTTCTTTTCCTCGTAGACACGGTTGTTCGGAAATTCTTCAGAAGTCCTTCCCCCGCGCAGGCGGGGGAAGGTCTATTCGGCATCTGGCTAAATTCACTTTCGATCTCAATGATCAACGCCTGCGCAAAATTGTGCCTTACCCGGCCACCGACACCTGCGCCAACCCCGCGTCGACAATAATATTTTGCCCGGTAATGCCGTTTGAATCGTCAGCTGCGAGGAACAATGCGGTGCGCGATACGTGCGACGGGTCGAGGCGAAATTTCAGGCATTGTAATTCGATGAATTTTTTGTCTTCGTCGGCGTTACGCCACAATGCTTGTTGCCGCTCGGTGACGATGGCACCAGGCACCAGGGTATTGACGCGAATATTTTTCTCGCCGAGTTCGCGGGCGAGCGTGCGCGAGAGGCCCGAGATGGCCGCCTTCGCCGTCGTGTAGCCCACCAGGTTCGCGCGCCCGCGCATCCACGAAATCGATCCCAGATTGATGATCGAACCACCGCCCGCCGCCGCCATGCCGGGTGCGACCTGCTGGATCGCGAAGACGTGGTGCTTGAGATTCAGCGCTTGTGCGTTGTCCCACATCTCGGAGGTGAGTTCGGCGAGCGAGTGACGCTGATCGTTGCCGGCGTTGTTGATAAGCACGCGGACAGCACCCATCTCCTTTTCGATTTTTCCGAGCAGCGATTGGTAAACCGTAATGTCGCGCACATCGCAATGATCGAAGCGCGGTGCGTATTTGCAGGTGGATAGTTTTGCGACCAACGCGTCGCTCGCGGCTTTGTCGATATCGCAAAAAGCGACGCGCGCACCTTGCGCGGCAAAGTGTTCGACGAGTGATGCGCCGATGCCGGAACCGCCGCCGGAGATGAAGACGACGCGATCAGTGAGGCTGGAGTAGTGCGTGGTGTCGGTCATAAGAATTATCCGGGGCATCCAATCAAATGTGCTGCTGCGATGTTACGGCAATAGGTGAAAACCCTCAAAGACTCCCCCACCCTGTCGCCCCGGAACAAGTCCGGGGTGACAGTTTTTGTTTTGCGAGGCTAACGCGCATCGCCTAGTGTCGTGAAACAGAAATAGCGATACAAATAAAACGGATGGATTTTTTCGCAGGGCAAGGCGCGAGGAGGCGACATAGCACCGCTATGGCAACGACAAGCAACGCGGCCATGCGGAAAAAGACGCCGTTTTATGTATCGATATTTCCGTGTCACGACACTAGTCCAGATATTCCGGTTCACGGCGCCCCGCCCCCTCCACGTCGCACGAAAAAATCCCGCCTGAATGCGGATATTGCAGAAGCTCCGCCTCGCTCGCACCTTCGCGCGCGGTGGTGATGTAGAGCGTGCGCAAATCCGCGCCACCGAATGCGATCATCGTCACACGTTTTGCGGGCACGTGGATGACGCCGGTAACTTGGCCTTCGGCTGAAAAGCGCAACACGCGACTGCCTTCATATTGCGCGCTCCAGTAACTTCCCTCGTAGTCGATTGCTGCACCGTCGGGCCGGCCACCGTAGTTGGCGTCGCTTCGATTATCCGGACAACGCGCAAATATTTTGCGCGTGCCGATGATGCCGGCTTTTGCGTCAAACGGAAATTGG
The DNA here is from genome assembly GCA_043744315.1 of Betaproteobacteria bacterium. Taxonomy (GTDB): domain Bacteria; phylum Pseudomonadota; class Gammaproteobacteria; order Burkholderiales; family Usitatibacteraceae; genus UKL13-2. The sequence continues at coordinate 11,707 of JAYTUX010000148.1, forward strand.
TAAATGACATGATTCGGCGTGTCGGATTGAAAAACGATTTCGCCATTGGCGCTGAACGCCATGCCATTGCTGACCTTCACGCCGAGATTTTTTTCCGGCCCCCAACCCTCCCGCACCTTGCCGCGCTCAAGACAATACACAGCCGCCGATTCAGCCGTGCGCGGCTCGAACATGGCACCTGCCCAAAACCTTCCCGTCTCATCGCAGCGTCCATCGTTGAAGCGAAATTGTTTCGTGTCATAGGGCGCATCGGCGATTTTTTTCAATTCGGCATTGGCGGGATAGAAGCGATAAAAGCCATCGCGGAGTGCCGCGACCAATCCGCCACTTTTCGCAAGTGCAATGCATCCCGGCTCGCAGGGCATCGGCCAGTGTTGGTTTTTTCCAGAGGCCGGATCAAATCGATTGATGCTGCGTCCGGAGATATCGACCCAATACAATTTTTGTTCGGCCACGCTCCATAGTGGGCACTCGGCCAACGCGGCATGCGCATCCAATGCCAGCCGAACATCGCGGATGTCAAGCATTGGGTTTTGGCGTAACCGGCGGCATTGAAGCGCGGCCACTAACGCCAATGGTCATCGATATTTCGAACGACTCACCACTCGCGAGCATTCGCACACCGGTATCGGCAACACCTTTTGCGGCGAGTGCGAAGGCGTTGTTGATATTCGTGACCGGTTCCAGCGCGATGAAGTTGCGACCGTCGTTGGGCGCGAATACTACAATTTGACGACACGCTTCCGACGCATCGATCTGCATCCGATGGGTCGGGTAATCCAGCACCGCGCGGCGCGTCCATCCCGTAAAGCAATTATCGACAGTCCAATTCGCGGTGGGTCGCAACTGGCTGTAATCAGCCTCGGGCGGCACGCTGACCCATTCTGTCGGCAGCGAATCCGCATCCATTTTCCACATACCTTTCCAGTCCGCCTGCAAGTGGGTGTCAGGTGTCAATGGAAAGAACGGATGAAAGCCGAGACCCGCCGGCATGGCACGCCGGTCGAGATTTTTCACCGCGAGCGTCAATTGCAGGGACGCCACCGCGAGACGTATCGTTTGCAAAGCCTCGCAGGCGAAAGGCCAATCGACATCGGATTCGTGACCGAGGCGCAGCTCTGCAAAATCCTTGCCGTGTTTCGCGACCTGCCATGCGCGCTGCCAGCCGAAGCCATGGATCGCGTGCGGCCCGGGCGGGAAATTGGCGCGCAGTGGAAATGTCTGATTGCCGACGATCAGCTTGCCATGACCGATACGATTCGAGTAAGGCATCAGCGCATACGAACCCATTTGGCGAACGAGTTTTTCATTGATCGCAGTATCCGGCGCGCGGCGAAGTATATCGATGCCGCGCCAGGTGAAACGCGCAACCGCGCCGCCGATTTCCGGGCACAGCAACACTTCAGTGTCAGCCGATTGCAGTTTGATGATTGTCGTCGGTTCAGCCATTGGAAATTACGGTTTTATATATTCTCGATGCGCACACGACCCGCGTCGTCCACAGCAACGTATCCGGCGCTTGGCACGCATTGTTTTGCGCGCACACCGGAAATGTGCGCCACGCCATTTTCCATCGAAAATGCGATTGCCTGATTCATTACGCATGGAGTCATCGTCGGCGCGCCAAACACACGCACTTCTTCAATGGGTGCTGCGAGATCGATTTCGCCGGTGTGCATCACCGCGCGTCCCAGGCACAGCATATGGCCTTCGCGTCCCCATGCGGGCAATTGGTCGAGCGCTTTGTGAATCGTGCGTAACTGCCCGCCCTCGATACGTTCACCGCTATCGAGATCAAACCACGCTTCGCCCGCCGGAAAATAGACTTCCACCGACCCACCGGCGCGGATGATCGGCGCCACCAGTAGCGCGTCGCCAAACATGTATTGGCATTCAAACGAACGCGCCGCGCGATCCTCGGGAAACGCGAGCGCCATCGCGCGCATCATCGGCAAGCCAGTGCGCGCGGCTTGCTCGGCGGCACCCGCCATGTAGGGAATCAATCGATAGCGAAACGCGAGCAATTTCTTTGCGATGGTCTCGGCTTCCGCACCGAACGCCCACGGCTCTCGTGCGCCGATGCCGTGATATCTAAAGTGCGAGCAGAAAATGCCATTCGCGGTCCAGCGCAAAAATAACTCCGCATCGGGTTGTTGCTCGCCGTAAAAGCCGCCAATGTCGGTCGCGTAATACGGCACGCCGCTCATGCCATAACCGAGACCGGCGCGAATGCTCGCCGCCATCGCCTCCCAGTCGGTTTGCGGGTCGCCGCCCCATTGCATCGGGTAGCGTTGCGAGCCGATGAAGCCATCGCGGCCCCATACCATCGCCGCGCCGCGCGCATGGGCGTCGTTGTAACGTTGGGTTGCGTCAAACACGCAGCGGTTGTACAAAAGCGGATAGACGTTGTGCAAATGTCGGCCGGTGTCGCCGTTGGAGGCAATCATGTCGACACTTACCTGCTCGCCGAAATCGGTCTTCATTACGTCGACTCCATCGTCAAACAAGGCGTTGTGCCGGTCGGCCCAATAGCGTGACGCTTCGGCAACCGTGAAATCGAGGATGCCCGACGCGGGTAACGGTGTCAGCACGGAGAGGATCGGGCTGTCCTTCACGGCACCCGGCTCGCGTTCCCATTCAAACACCGCCGCTTTGCCCTCTGCATCTTTCAACAACCAACCCTTGGCCGCGAGTTCATTGAACAGCGGACTGTGAATCGATACATAGGGATATTCCCACACGCAAACTTTGAGATGATAGCTTTTCAATGTCGCGAGCGTTTTTTTCGGATTATCGAAACGGCTCTTGTCCCAATCGAACGTGAAACGCGTTTTCACTTCCCATGCGGCGCGACCATCGAGCGTGATGACATCGCAGGGCATTTCCCGCTGGCGCAATTCGGCGGCGACATCGATTGCGTCTTGCGGCGTCTTGTAATACGCGCGCGACAGCCACATGCCGTAGCCCCACAGCGGCGGCTGCGCTGGGCGGCCGGTCAGCGCGGCATATTGGTCGATGATCGATGCGGGATCACCGGCAAACAGAAAAATATCGAGCGCGTCGTCGTCCACCTCGGCCACGTAACTTCGATGCGACCATTGCGGGTAACCGACGCCGTGACGAACCATGCCGGTGGAATGTATGAGCATGCCCCAGCCGTCGGTGGTCCAGAAAAACGGAATATTCTTGTAGGAAATTTCGGTGTTGACGCCGAGCGCATCCTCGATCCAGCCGCGCACCAATTGGCCGCGCTTGTCGAGCGTGCCAAATTTTTCGCCGAAGCCGTACACGGCGGTATCGCTTTCGAGCGCGATTGAGGCGCACCACTTACCATTTTTTTCGTCGCGCGCGAAAGCGGGGATACGCGTGCCGCCGCGGAAGTGTTGATCGGTGATGGAGGTGGCAATCGTGCGACCGTTTTTCTCCAGCGCGATGCAGAAGGGATTCGGGGTGACGATTAGCGTCACGTCGCCATTCGTCAATCGCCAGCCATCCTTGGCCGGCTCGACTTTCAGGCGGCCCTCGGCCTGTGGTTTTACGAGCAAACCGTAGTCGGGCCGCAATGATTTGCCTATGCGCAGGCGAAACGTGCCGGCCTGATGCGCCGCTATTTCGATCGGCGTTCCGTCGGCGGAAAAAATGGCGGACGAGTCGTTTGCTTCAATGAGCGAGACGTTACTCAGTACATCGTAATCGAAGCGGTTAAAGGTATCGCGTGACATTCGGCGTTGCTCTCTTTCATCAGTTCGTTTGGCCAACCACGAGCGCTGGCGCTGCTTTCCGAGCAAAACTGCCTGAAATGCCGCTACAGTGCTAGATTTTTCCTTTTTTACATTGATAGTGCGATGGAATCCTCTGTCGAAAATTCGATCCTTCCCCCGCGCAGGCGGGGACCCAAGTTCTACGCGCTGACGATCCGTCAATTGGCCCCCCGCCTGCGCGGGGGAAGAACTTCAAAATGCTGAGCTTCCGATGAGGTACTACCCTTTCAATCCCCCTGACGTTAACCCGCTCACCACTCGCTCCTGAAAAATCAGAATCACAATCACCACCGGAATCATCGCCACCACCAATGCGGCCGAAATCGTTGGCCAGGGAAATGAAAATTCGCCCTGATACATTTGAATCCCGACCGGCAGCGTGCGGTAGGCGGCGGCGGAATTCAACGATAACGCCAGCAAAAATTCATCCCACGCATTCACGAACGCGAGGATGCCCGCCGTGAATACGCCGGGGGCGGCGAGCGGCACGACTACGCGCCACAACGCGCCCAATCGCGTGCAGCCATCGATCATCGCCGCGTTCTCCAGATCACGAGGGATATCCTGGAAAAAACTTACCAGCACCAGCGTGCAGATCGGCAGATTCAGCACCACATACGGCAGCACCAGCGCCGAGTAACTGTTGAGCAAATTCAATCCACGCATGATCTCGAACAGGGGCACCATCAACGTCACCAGCGGAAACATCGACACCGCGATGATGCCAGTCAAAATCAAGCCGCGATGTTTGAGATTCAAGCGCGCGATCGCGTAGGCGGCGAGCGCGCTGATGAAAAGCGAGACCAGCATTGACGAAAACGCGACGATAGCGCTGTTCAATAAATAGCCGGGCAAGGGCTGATCGCGAAACGCGGCGATGAAATTATTCAATGTCGGCTGCTGTGGAAACCAGGTGATCGGCTTCGCGGTCAACTCAACTTCCGCTTTGAATGAGGTGAACAAGATCCAGATCGCGGGGAAAAATCCATTGAGCAGCACGATGATTGCCGCCGCCCAGCGCAGGCGACTTCCCGAGAACAGCGTGTTCATTTCGCCTCCCCGCGCACATACTTGAGATAGACGAACGTGGTCGCCATCGACAACACGAACATCACCACTGCCAGCGCCGAGCTGTAACCAAGATCAAGGTAATCGACTGCGTTGGCGTGGATATACATCGCGAGCGTTTGCGTTTCTTCGCCCGGCCCCGGCATGCTGTACGGAATATCGAAGGATTGAATCGCTGTCAGCGTGCGAAAAATCAGCGCGACCAGCATGGACGGCACCAGCAGCGGCAGCGTGATTTCAAAAAATTGCGTGACGTGGCTGGCACCATCGACTTCGGCTGCCTCATAAAGCGACTTCGGAATCGTCTGCAAACCGGCGAGCAAAATCAGCGCCATGAATGACGACGTCTTCCAGATGGTGGCAATGCAAATCGCCATCATTGTCAGCGCAGCCGAATTGAACCAGACCTGCGGCTCGATGCCGATGCGGCGCAATATATCGTTGATGACGCCATACTCGCTGTGAAAAAACCACGCGAACGTGAGGCCCACGAACGCGAGCGGCATCGCCCACGGCAGCAGCAGCGCCAGGCGAATCGGCCCGCGCCACTTGAACGGCATGTTTGCGAGCAGCGCCAACGCCAATCCGAACACCAGCGAGCCTGGCACCGTGACGGCGACGATGATCAGCGTGTTTTTCACCGCGCGCCAAAATTGCGGGTCACCCATCACCAGTGCGTAATTCTCGATGCCCACCCAGCGCGACGGGTTTCCGGTGAGTAGCCGCACATCTTGAAAACTTTGCACAAGCAATGTTGCGACGGGGTAGACGATTACCAAGGCGATGAACACAAATGCCGGTGCCAGCAACACGACCGCGAGCGCGCCATCGTTCATGTCGGCGATGCGGTCAAGCAGGGAAGGCTTGCTCGCGGAGTTGGTTGTGCTCGGCGTGTTCATGTCGTTTACCTCAATGCCCGCCGAAAACGATGTTCAATTTCATCGAGCGCCTCATCCGGCGTGCGCGCACCGGCCATCACGCTGTTGAAATTGATACGCAGCGCATCCGAGATCGGTCGATACATGGGGGTCACCGGTCGCGGGCGGGCAGTCTCGACCACCGGCAGCGCCGCGCTGAACCACGGGTTCGCTTTGATCACGTCGGCATCGTTGAAGACTTCCGCGAACGCGGGCTGCATCGAGCCGCGCAACGCCAATTGCTTCGCCACCGCCGGGCTGGACAACCAGCGTACCAGCTTCACGGTTTCCGCTTTATTTTTTGAAAACGCCGACACCGCCCAACTCCAGCCGCCCATGCACGACACCGCCTCGCCACCCGGCATCGAAGGCAATTTCACCACGCCGACTTTGCCTTTGACTTTGCTGGTGTCGCCATTCTGAAAATGATTCCACGCGAATCCCCAGACGATACCGAACACCACTTTGCCGGCCTGAAATTCTTTGCGCGTGTCATCGGTGCCGACTTCCGAAATATTGGCTTTAGTCACGCCATCGGCGACCATTTTTTTCCACATCGCGAGTCCCGCCAGCGCCTTGCTTCGATCAAATCCCAACTTTCCATCGCGCACCACTTCGCCACCCAGGCTCCAATACGGTAAGAGAAATGAACACACCGCACCTTCGATCGCCTTGCCTTGAAAACTCAAGCCTTGCAGATTGGGATCGCGCTCCGCGTCCATCACTTTCTTGGCGATACGCGCAAGTTCCGGCCAGGTAGTGGGTGGCGCTTCGCCGACTTTGTCGAGCAGGTCTTTGCGGTAGTAGAGAAACATCGCATCGGAAAATGCCGGCAGCGACACGGTCTTGCCATCGACCGTATTCGCCGCGCGATATTGCGGAAGGTATCGCGACAGCAGCCCCTCGCGATCGGCACCGAAGTAGTTGTCCAGCGGTTCCGCCCACTTCGCAGCGGCGTATTGCGCGGGGCGCACCACGTCGATGATGAACGCATCGAGCGTTGGATCTTGCGCGGTGAGGATGGTACTTAAGTAGCGCTGCAACAACTCTGACGTGGCGCCGCCCACTTCGAGGCTGATTTCCACGCCGGGATTTGCGGCCGAATATTCCTTGAACATTTCGCGGAACACGTCCGGGCGATGCTGGCCACCGACCAACAATTTCAAGTGCGTTTGCGCGTCAGCACCGCCCGCCCCGGCGAGCATCAGCATAAAGCAACAACCTGAAATGAATCGCATCATGGTCGCGACTCAGATCACCGCGCCACTTGCGCGATCAAACAAATGGCTCTTGCCCATGTCCAGAAAAATGCCCGTGGCGTTGCCCGGCGAAAAGGCGATGTTCGGTGGCATGCGCGCCACGATCTCTCCGCCGGAGCACGTGAACGTCACCAGCGTCTCCGCACCCAGTGGCTCAACCACGACCACCTTTGCGTCGATGCGGACGGCACCTGCGGTCGCATCGGCGCGCACATCTTCGGGACGAATGCCGAGCTCGACTGGTTGTCCATCGGTGCCGCCTGCACGGCGCTCAGGAGGAAGACTCAAAGAGGTGCCATCGTTCAATCGCACCGCGATGCTGTCGCCGTCGCGCTTGATCACGGCTTGCAGGAAATTCATCGGTGGCGAACCGGTGAAGCCCGCGACAAATTTCGATACCGGTTGATTGTAGATTTGATCCGGTGTGCCGACTTGCATGATGTTGCCGCCGGATAGCACCACGATGCGCTCGGCCAGTGTCATCGCCTCCACTTGATCGTGCGTCACGTAGATGGTGGTGGCACCGATGCGTTGATGCAGCTTTTTGATCTCGGTGCGCATCTCGGAACGCAGCAGCGCATCGAGATTCGATAATGGCTCATCGAACAAAAACAATTTCGGTTGCCGCACGATGGCGCGGCCCATCGCCACGCGCTGCCGCTGTCCTCCCGATAGCGCGCGCGGCTTGCGGTCGAGCAGGTGACCAATCTTCAGGATCGCGGCCGCCTCCCTCACACGCTTGTCGATATCGGCGGCGGGAAATTTCCGCAGTTTCAAACCAAAGGCAAGATTGTCGAACACGTTCTTGTGGGGATACAACGCGTAATCCTGAAACACCATCGCGATATCGCGTTCGCGCGGCGGCAAATCGTTGACGACACGATCTTCAATTGAAATCGTGCCGCCGCTAATGGATTCAAGGCCGGCGACCATACGCATCAGCGTGGATTTTCCACAACCCGAAGGGCCGACGAAGACGACGAATTCGCCTTTGTTGATTTCAAGATCGATGCCATGCACGACCTTGGTACCGCCTTCGTAAATCTTGACAACTTTTTCGAATTTGACGCCCGACATGGTGACCTCGCGCCTAGTACACGCCGCTATTGATCGTCTTCGCCAGTGCCGGCTTGATCGCCGCAAAAAACGCGTTGGCCTGGCGCATCATCATGCCCATGTCGGACGCGACCGCAACAAAGTTGTAGCCGTAACCGATGAACTGCTGGACCATCTCCGGTGTCGGCCCGACGGTGCCAATCGGCTTGCCGATTTTTCTCGCGCGCTCGGCGGCATCCTTCAACGCCATCTGCACCTCAACGCCCGCGACATTGCCTATCACGCCCATCGTCGAGGACAAATCACCCGGCCCCATGAACAGCGCGTCGACACCATCGACCACAGCGATTTCCTCGAGATTCTCGATGGCCTGCGGCGTCTCCAGCTGAATCATGCGGAAAATGCCGTCATTGGCGCGCTTGCCGTAGTCGGGCGCGGTCGCGTAACGGCTCGCGCGGTGCATGGCCGCAAAACCGCGCGTGCCGGGATTGCTGTCGCCGACTTGCGGATAGCGGGTGGACGCCACCGCGCGCCGCGCGTCGTCGGCGTTTTGCACGAACGGGAACATCAGCGTCTGCGCGCCGATATCGAGCGCACGTTTGACGGTGACGATCTCATTCCACGCAAGACGAATCACCGGCGTCGATTTGGTGCCGGCGATGGCCTGGAGGATGTGATAGGCGTCCTTATAGTCGATGGGTACATGTTCCATATCCACCACCAACCAGTCCCAGCCGATGCAGCCCATCGCTTCGGCGGTGGATGGTGCGCCGGACATGAGCCAGGTGCCGAGTGGAATGCTCGGTTGTGCAAGCAAGGTGCGGAACGGGTTGACGAAAGGATCCATGTTGGCCTCGGTATGTTGCTCAATAGATGGGAGGTTCGGGCGTGGCGACATTGCCCATCAGGAAATCGAAATCGCAGCCTTGCGGGGCCTGCGTGGCGTGATCGATGTAGAGGCGCGTAAAGCCGCGTTCATAAACACGGGCGGGTGGTTTCCATGCAGCGCGGCGGCGCGAAAATTCTTCGTCGGATATTTCAACGTTGAGCGTGCGCGCCTCGATATCGAGCGCGATCATGTCGCCGGTTTTCACCAACGCGAGCGGGCCGCCGATCGCCGCTTCCGGTGCCACATGCACCACGCAACTGCCGTAGTGCGTGCCGCTCATACGGGCATCCGAAATCCGCACCATATCGCGCACACCTTGCTGCAATAATTTTTTCGGGATCGGCAAATTGCCCCACTCCGGCATGCCGGGCGCGCCGACCGGGCCGCCGTGTTTCAACACCAGCACGGTGTTTTCATCGACGTCCAAATCGGGTTGATTTATCGCTGCCATCATTTCCGCATTCGATTCAAATACCAAGGCCGGGCCGCGATGCTTGAAATATTTGGCACTTGCGGCGGCGGGTTTGATGATTGCGCCATCGGGGCAGAGATTGCCCCGCAATACCGCGAGCGCTGCCCCCGGAGCGACGGGACGATCAAGAGAACGTATGGTTTCGCGATCCATATTTTCCGCGTCGGCAATATTTTCGCCCAGCGTTTTTCCCGTGACCGTCAGCGCATTCAACGCAAGATGCGGCTTGATTTCCGACAGTAGCGCGGGCAAGCCGCCGGCGAAGAAAAAATCCTCCATCAATTTATCGCCTGATGGAAAAAGATTTGCGAGCACCGGAATTTTTCGCGCAGCCGCATCCATTTCATCGAGCGTCAATATCAGACCTGCGCGCCCTGCCATCGCAATCAGATGTATCGCCGCGTTGGTCGAACCGCCCAGCGCCATGTAGGTTGCGATGCCATTGACGAGCGAGGCGCGCGAGAAAAATCGCGACGGTTTCAGGTCCTCCCATACCATTTCAACGATGCGCGCGCCACAGGCCGAGGCCATGCGCACATGATTGGCATCCATCGCCGGAATGCTTGATGCACCCGGCAACGTGAACCCCAGCGCCTCGGCGATTGCCGTCATGGTGCTGGCAGTACCCATGGTGTTGCAGGTGCCGGGCGAGCGCGTCATTTTCGCTTCGAGCTTGATCCATTCTTTCTTTTCGATAATACCCGCGACGTACTCATTCCAGAATTTTTTCGTGTGTGTTCCCGCGCCAACGGTTTGACCTTTGTAGCGGTCATTCAACATCGGCCCGGCGGGGCAAAATATCGCCGGAATATCCATGCTGATGGCCCCCATCAACATGCCCGGCGTGGTCTTGTCGCAACCGCCCAGCAGTACCGCGCCATCGACCGGATGGCTGCGCAGCAGCTCTTCGGTTTCCATCGCCAGCATGTTGCGGTAGAGCATGGTGGTCGGTTTCACCATGACTTCGCCGAGTGAGAGCGCCGGCAATTCCACTGGAAACGCGCCGGCCAACAAAATGCCCTCACGAATCGAGGCGGCACGTTCGCGCAAGTGCGCGTGGCAGGGCGACAAATCCGACCAGGTGTTGATGATGGCGATCACAGGCCGGCCGAGAAACTCTTCGCGCCGAAGGCCACGTTGCTGCAGACGCTGACGGTGCGCGAACGACCGCATGTCGTCCGGGGCCAGCCAGCGTTGGCTGCGGAGCGATTCTAGTGTGCGGCGGGTGGTGCCGGTGGACAATTAGGTAAACCTTGTCAGGCTGGCGTCATGCGAATGATGGAAACAAAACGGGCGTTACGAACTTTAACCCGTTCGCAACGCCCGCGTTGAATCGTCGGTAATCAGAACTCGTAGCGCAGGCTCACACCGAAATAACGCTGGTCGTCGCGCGGCACGGAACGCTGCGTATTGGCCCCCGACAGCAGGAACGAAGCGTAGGATTTGTCGCCCAGATTCTTGCCGACCACACTGACGCGCCATCCTTTTGAAGGATCCGACAAGGCCAAGTTGGCGTTGAAGATGCCGTAGGCGGGTTGAATCGTGTTACTTGCCGTCGACAGGTCGAACTGGATTTGGCTGGAGTGGGTATAGTCCGCGCCGACATCAAGTCGCAAACCCGAACCGACATTGCTCCACCATGCCGCGCGCACCGCACTCTTGTTATCCGGCGCGGAAGGCAGCGGTGAACCGTTCAGGTTCGGGCACGTGGCGCCGGTCGGGCAATTGAAGCGATCGACGCGCGCCTTGGTATTGGCGAACGCGAGCGCGACGGTGAATTGCTTGGAGAGCTTCGCTTCAATGTCGAGTTCAACGCCCTTGGTGGAGACATCGCCTGCGTTGATGAAGCGGGTGACGATCACGCCGCCAACCGAATCCGGGAAATTCGCCTGATAGCCTTTGTATTTGGTGTCGAACACCGCTACGTTGAAACGCAACTTGTTGTCGATCAGCGTCGATTTCAGACCAAGTTCATATCCCTTTGATGTCTCCGGGGCGAGCGCGACTTCCTGATTGGGCTGCATGTTGAAAAACGCGTTGTAGGCCGGGCCTTTGTAGCCTTTGGAATAGGTCGCGTAGACCGACACATCTTTCGATACATCGAACTGCGGTCCGACTCGACCGGATACGCCGGTTTCCTTGGTGGTGGCCGCCGCAGGAGCGCGGTTCGGTTGAACACCGGGAATCGCCGCGGCCGCGGTGGAGGTGCGGCTATGGTAGTAGGAAAGTTCGTCGTCGGTGTAGCGCAATCCGATAATGCCGCGCAAATCCTTGCTGAAATTCAGCGAGCCCTCGCCAAACAACGAAGTGCTCTTGGAAAGCGTGCCGTAAAGCGCACGACCGAAGTCGTTCAGCGGCGCCGCACAAGGCGTGAGGCCGTTGGCGAGCGGCGTCAATGTTCCCGAGCAACGCACCACATCACGCTGATAGGTCTCATCTGTTTTGTTGCGCATGTAGTAAACACCCGCCACATAGTCGAAGAACGCGCCCTTTGGCGAGGCAAGCCTCAACTCCTGCGTGAACACGGTTGACTTCAAATCGCCGCGATCGGAAAGCTGCGCGATCTGGCTATTGAGTGGCGTCGGCGCGGTGCCATCGATATCCTGAAACTGCGTGTTCTTCCATTCGCGGTAGGCGCTGATCCAGGTCATCGCGTTGCCGGCCAGATTCAAGTCGAGTTGTGAAGACATCCCGGAGTTTTTGTCGTTGACCCGCTCATCAACGTTGGTCGACACCGAACGGTTTTCCAGCCCGGCGACTATTGGCGCGATCGCCGCGAGCTGCGGCGCGCCCCCGCGCACAAATGGCCCGCGGATGCCGGTGTCGTCCGCCTTGGTGTAATCGGCGATCAGCGTGAGTTTCGCATCCTTGCCCACCCCGATTTCAAGTTTGCCGCGCGCGCCGCTGCGGTCATAGCCGTTCACTTTCTTGCCTAAGTAGGTGTTTTGCACATTGCCATCGTACTCACCCTTCAACAACGTGACCGAGCCGAGCACACCCTGCGACAATTCGCCCGAGGCGCCTGCACGCAGCCGTTTTTCACCCTTGTCGAAATACGAGAGGTCGACATAGCGCTCCGTCCCCGACTGAATCGGTTTGGACACCACGTTGATCACGCCGGCAGATGCGTTCTTGCCGAACAAGGTACCTTGGGGCCCGCGCAATACTTCGATGCGTTCGACATCCATCAAGTCCAAAGTCGCCATGCCGGGCCGTGGAAATACCACGCCGTCGACCACCGTCGAGACTGTCGGCTCAACGCCGGGTGACGTGGAAATCGTGCCCACACCGCGAATGAACAACGCGGTGTCTTTGTTCGAGGCGTTGGCACGAAAATTTAGCGTCGGCACTTGCGACGTGATGGTGGTCATGTTGTTCAAGTTCAGTTGCTCAAGCTTGTCGCCGCCCAGCACGGTAATGGCGACCGGCACCGACTGCAGCGGCTCGCTACGTTTGGTGGCAGTGACGGTGATGGTGTCGAGCTGGTCGGTGGCTTCGGCTTTGGGGGCCGCAGCCGGTGCCTGTTGCGCATTCACGACACCGGCGACCAACGCCGCGATGGTTGATAGCGCGGGCAAAATCAGTTGCCGGGCACCCAACGACTGTTTCAAGCTTCTGGCGGTATTCATGCATTTCTCCTCGTCCAAATGTTTTTTGTCGATCCCGCACGCCACCGGACGTGCAGCGCGGGGATGCTAAATGCCATTCCACTAACGAGCATCGCGATTCAATCCAATGCGAACTGTATTGAGCAGATTTGCCAAAGTCAAGTAGGTCATCTATATGAGTTGATTAACCTGGCTTTTTTTGGCATTTTTACAACAAAATTGACGGCGCTTTGCTGCACCGCAGCGAAGGTACGCGGCCGCACTCATTCGCGCGCCAGCAGAACGGGGAGTGGTCGCCCGTCGTGCGCGGACGTGGCAAACTGCGACGTAGGAACGCGTGCGAACGTTCGCAGTGCTGATTCTCAATTAGGAGCAACAAGATGTCGCACCCCCAATTCACCGGCGTGATCCCGATCCTCGCCACGCCGTTCAACGATGATGAAAGTCTCGATCTGGCCTCGTGGCAGCGAATGATTGAATTCATGCTGTCGCTTGGCGTCGATGGCATCACGATTCTCGGGGTGCTGGGCGAATCGAATCGCCTGAATGACCACGAGCGCGGGGCGTTGATCAAATCGGCGGTGGCAGTCGTGAATAAGCGCGTCCCGATCATTGTTGGCGTAAGCCATAGCGGCACGTCTGCGTCGCTATTTCTTTCGCGAATGGCAGCGGATCTGGGCGCGGATGCAGTGATGATTGCGCCGGGGAAAGAGGCCGTGCCGAATGACGAGCGCATCATTGAGACCTTAACCCGCATTGCGAACGGCATGCCACTGCCAATCGTGCTGCAGGATCACCCCGCCTCGACCGAGGTGCACATGTCGGTGGCGCTAATATTGCGTATCGTAAAAGAGGTCACGTCGATCGCATGCATCAAGGCCGAAGCAGTGCCGACACCCGCGAAAGTTCGCGCGTTGCGAAGTGGGCTAACGCGTCCGGTGTCGATTTTGAGCGGGCTTGGCGCGTTATACGCACCATTTGATTTGGCGGCCGGATCGGATGGTTTTAATACCGGCTTCGCATTTCCCGAAGTGCTGCGCGCAATGGTGGATGCGGCCAACGCAAATGATATCGATCGCGTCCACGCACTTTACGCGCGCTTTGCGGCACTGATCGTGTTTGAACAACAACCGGGCCTCGCCATCCGCAAGGAAATTCTGCGCCAGCGCGGCCTGATTGCATCCAACCGCGTGCGCCATCCAGGTGCCACGATTGCTTCCGCGGTGGCCGACGAGGTGACCGCATTGATTGCGCGCGCGTTGCCGGGTGCCGATATCACGCGCAAAATTAACGTATGACCGACAACAAATCGATGTATGCCGCCTGCGTGAAGACTCCTTTCGCGACACTCGGCATCGTCGCCGACGACAAACATTTGCTTGGGCTGCGGTTTCTGCCAATGAACATTACCGCCATGCCACCCAGAACCAATACCATCGCCCATCTGGTGTGCGTGCAATTGATGGCGTATCTCGATAATCCGAATTTCATTTTTGATCTTCCGTTGCGACTGGCCGGAAGCAAACACCAGCTCGATGTGTGGCAAGGCATGCGCGCCATTCCTGCAGGTGCGACGATGACCTATGGCGCACTCGCCGATTCGGTCGGCTCATCCGCGCGCGCGGTCGGCACCGCCTGCGGGCAGAATCCGCTTCCGGTAATTGTGCCGTGTCACCGCATCGTCGCGGCCAATGGTGGTCTTGGTGGATTCATGGGCGGCAAGCTTGAGAATCCGCTCGCGATCAAGCAGTGGCTGTTGAAACATGAAGGCGCGCTGCAGTTGTAATGTATGGATGACCACGATCCTTTGATCGATCAATTCGCCGACAGCCTGTGGCTCTCCGATGGTCTCGCAAAAAATTCCATTGAGAGTTACCGGCGCGATATCACGCAGCTTGATCGCTGGCTTCGGCAATCCGGGCGCGCCACACTCACCGACGTCAGCGCAGAGGATTTGCAGGCCTACCTCGCGCACCGCATCGAGCACCTGCATGCAAGTCCGCGCTCCACCGCACGCCTCACGTCGGCGGTAAAACGTTTTTATCAATTCCTGCTTCGTGAAAAAATCGTCACGAAGAATCCCGGCGCACGAATTGAATCCCCAAAACTTACGCGTGCGTTGCCAAAGTCACTTTCCGAAGCCGACGTGGACGCATTGCTCGCAGCGCCCGATGCGCGCACGCCGCTCGGCATTCGCGATGGCGCGATGCTGGAAACGCTCTACGCATCAGGCCTGCGCGCGAGCGAACTGGTGACGTTGAAGGTCGGCCAATTGAGTCTGGAGATGGGCGTGGTGCGGGTGATGGGCAAAGGCTCCAAGGAGCGACTAGTGCCGCTTGGCGAATCCGCGACCGACCGGGTTCAACACTACCTTTCCGGCGCGCGCATCGAGATCCTTGATGGACAAAAGTCGGACGATTTATTTGTCACGGCGCGCGGGCGTGCAATGACGCGGCAGATGTTCTGGCACTTGATTAAGCGCCACGCGTTCAACGCCGGCATTCACGCGCCCATTTCACCGCACACCCTGCGGCACGCGTTTGCGACCCACCTGATCAACCATGGTGCCGATTTACGCGTGGTGCAATTGCTGCTGGGCCATTCGGATATCACGACGACACAGATTTACACGCATGTTGCGCGTGAGCGGCTCAAGAAAATTCATGCGGCACATCATCCGCGTGGATAGATCAAGCGCATTAAACTCCAGCATTGGCGCGGTGTTTGGCATCGTTTCGCCCCGAACGGCACGCCAGTGCTTGTGTTTGATCTTTGCCATTCATGAACACAGTAAACGTCGGCGTCTCTGTGCCCGCCATACCGTTCCACTCAACCTCGTTCGCCCTGAGCGCGTCGAAGGGCCTAGTGCCCGCATGCTCTTCGACACGCTCAGGGCGAACGGTTTCTGATGAAAAGTCCCCCAGATGGTGATCAAACCTTCCGAAACGCCCGCGACCGCGATGTTGAAACAACATGCCATCGCCTACACCGAGCACGTCTACGAATACATCGAGCATGGCGGCACCAGTGTCTCGTCATCGGCCTTGG
>JAYTUX010000149.1:0-2221 GCA_043744315.1 Betaproteobacteria bacterium
AATCTCAAGCGCAACGCCGGCGCGAAAGTCGGCGACAAACTGGTGCTCGGCAAACCCTTGGGTGTCGGCATCCTTTCCGCCGCGCTGAAAAAAGAAAAACTGAGCGCCGACGGCTATGCCGCCATGATTGCGTCGACCACCAAACTCAATACGCCCGGCGTGAAGCTCGGGCAAATGGACAAAGTAACCGCATTGACCGATGTGACCGGCTTCGGGTTGGCGGGACATTTGCTGGAAATCTGCCGCGGTTCGCGGCTCGGTACAAGAATTGAATTCGCGAAATTGCCGATCATGCCGGGTGTGATGGATCTTGCGAAACAGGGATATGTAACCGGTGCATCGGGAAGAAATTGGTCGGGCTACGGCGATGATATTCAGTTCGCCGCGACGTTCGGCGACGATGAACGCAACCTGCTCACTGACCCACAAACCTCGGGCGGACTGCTGGTCGCGTGCGATCCATCTGCCGTTGAAGCAGTTCTCGCTGTATTTAAGTCCGAAGGATTCGACGACGCGGCGGTTATCGGCGAAATGACATCGGGTGCCGCAACAGTGACGATCTCCTGAAGTAGAAAAACTCTAGGACTGGCGCGCCGTTTCGGTTGAAAGTGCCTGGAGAGGCGCGTGGATAATTGAGTTTGCAATTTAGATTGCGTCGATGTGAATCGCAATTGAATTCGCCAGAAAATACGCTTTGCCGTCTTGTCAGGTTCACGCGATTTGCACGACTACGAGTAGTTGGCAGTTCTGGAATCCCGTCAGAGGAAAGATGATGACTTCAATCACGTCTCAGTCTTCGAAACTCGCGAACACGCGACCGCAGGATTTCCGTTCGGTGGATGCGCTGCGCGATCGCTTCCTTCATGTCCGGCAAGTCACCGAACGCCTCGCCGCCAATCTTTCCGACGAAGACTGCGTGTTGCAGTCGATGCCTGACGCAAGCCCGGTGAAATGGCATCTCGCGCACACGAGTTGGTTCTTTGAGACTTTTTTGCTCGAAAGATTCTCGCCACACTTCAAACCTTTCGATCCGGCCTTTCGTGTCTTGTTCAATTCGTATTACAACGGCGTCGGTGAAAAACATCCGCGCGCCGAGCGCGGACTGATATCTCGTCCGGATAGATCAACGGTGCTCGATTATCGTCACGACGTCACCGAGCGTATCGCGATGCTGCTACCAAGCATGACCGATGACACCGCCTTTCGCGACTTGATGTGGCTGGGTTGCCACCACGAGGAGCAACATCAGGAATTGATCCTCACCGATTTGAAGCATCTCCTTGCGAAAAATCCGCAGAAACCCGCTTACGAAAAACGTTGGCCCCTCACCACGATAGATGCGCGCAAGCCACGTTGGATCCAACATAAGGCTGGCCTGATCGAGTGTGGTCATGCGGGAAAAGGATTTGCATTCGACAATGAGTGTCCGCGCCATCAGGTTTTCCTGCCGCCCTTTGAACTTGCGTCGCATCCGGTCACGCACGGCGATTTCGCCGAGTTCATTGCCGACAACGGCTATTGCCGCCCGGAGCTGTGGCTATCCATGGGCTGGGACTGGGTGCAATTCAATCGCATAGATGCTCCGCTTTATTGGCGACGCGAGGAGGGCATATGGAATACCTTCACACTACGCGGCATGATGGAAATCGACCCGAATACGCCCGTCTGCCACCTCAATTTTTTCGAGGCTGATGGCTACGCGCGCTGGGCCGGCGCGCGCCTGCCACGTGAGGCGGAATGGGAACTCGCGGCATCGGCCGTACCGATCGTCGGCAACTTTCTCGAGGACAACGCGCTACATCCACTTGCATTGCGCGAAGAAACCGCAATCAACGCACCCGCACAAATGTTCGGCGATGTCTGGGAATGGACGCAATGTGCATACCTGCCCTACCCCGGATATCGCGCCGCCAGCGGCGCGGTTGGCGAATACAATGGCAAATTCATGTGCAATCAATTTGTGTTGCGCGGCGGTTCCTGCGTGACGCCACGCGAGCACATCCGTGCAACCTACCGGAATTTCTTTCCGCTGGATGCGAGTTGGCAGTTTTCCGGATTGCGGCTCGCGCGGGACTTGGCTTGAGCGACCAACTCGAGGCCGCCCGTAAACTCTACGCATCACGCGCGCCGACATACGACGACGAGACACGTTTTATCACGGGTATTCGCAAACGGGCAATCGAAGCATTGAAATTGAAACCAGGCGAGACGGTACTTGATG
>JAYTUX010000150.1:0-2220 GCA_043744315.1 Betaproteobacteria bacterium
AGATACATTCAGGAGTCTTAAAAAAGGGCGTTTGAAATCCCTATACCCTCCGCTGCCGTCACCGGGTAATTTGACGTTCACCAATTCACCGTGAAGGAAGCTGCATGAGCCTTTATCGCGTTACCCACGACAAGCTTGAGTCAGTCGCCCGAACAACTTTCGCCGCTGAGAGCCTGCTAGAACGTAAAGATTTGCAGCGATTATTGCGCCTGGACATCGCACCCATTGGCGATGATCTTATGGTGATTGCGGAGGAATATAGTGAATGGGAAGACAGCAATCGCCGAATTGACCTCTTGTGCCTAAGCAAAGGCGCAGGACTTGTAGTCGTGGAAATCAAGCGGACCGAGGACGGCGGTCATATGGAGCTACAGGCGATCCGCTATGCCGCGATGGTGTCCAGCATGACTCTGGACAAGGTAATTCAGGTCTATGCCGGTATACACGGTGGCGATCAGCAATTGGCACGAAACGAAGTGCTTGAATTTCTCCAGCTTGGCTCTGAAGACGAGGCGGAACTAACCGGTGAAGTGCGCATTGTCCTAGTATCGGCTGATTTCTCGACCGAACTCACAACTGCGGTGTTATGGCTGAATCTTCATGAGCTAGACATCACATGCATCCGGTTGCGCCCATATCGAATGGGAAATGACGTCTTGATCGACGCGACACAGATTATTCCGCTACCGGAAGCTGCCGATTACGAAGTAAAAATGCGTGAACAGGAAAAGGAGAAGAAAAAAGTACTTGGCGTCCGACAAGAAATTTTTCGGAAATTTTGGGCGCAACTCATCGAAGGCTCAAAGTCTCGCACCCAACTGTTGGCTAACCGCAGCACGACAACTGACCATTGGCTCTCTGCAGGCATCGGTCGTAGCGGGTTTGGTTTGAACGCGTCCCTTATTCAAAATGAGGGGCAGGTCGAATGTTACTTTCGGCTTCCGGGTGGGGAGGGGAAGAGTAAGGCAGCCTTCAAAACTCTGCTTGCACGCAAAGAGGAAATTGAGGCGGCGTTCGGAAGTGCGTTGGACTGGCAGGAACTACCAGGCCGGCAAGGATGCCGCATTTGTTACGAGTTGCACGGCGGTTGGAAATCGCCCGAATCCGAATGGCCCGAAATGCAGGACAAAATGATCGACGCGTTCATCCGTCTGGAAGGTGCGTTGAAGAAGCCGATTCAGGAGCTGAAACTGTGATTCCCCACGAACATACACCAGGAAATCAAATCAAAAGAGGGCAGAATAAATAGGGTTAGACTGATCTTACCCACGAAATGATGACACCCACTCGCTAGCAAGCAAGCCGTACAACGCGCTATCAGAGACTTCGTCAGCAACAATCCAGCGTTCTCGCAGCACACCTTCCTTCTGAAACCCAAGTCGTTCCAGCGTTTTCACTGACGCGGTGTTGCGCGGATCGACGTCCGCTTCCAACCGATGCAATTGCATTTCGCGAAACGCAAAATTGACCATCGCGTTCATCGCCTCATTTATGTACCCGTGCCCCCAGTATGGCCGCGCCAGCGCGTAGCCGACCTCGGCGCGGCGGTTCTGTCGGTGGAAATTCCACAGGGTGCAGTTGCCGATCACGCGGCTATCATCGGCGCGCACTACTGCCAGCGGATACGCCGTATCTGCGGCGTAGTGTGCGAGTACTTCGTCGATTCGCTTTTCGGCTTGCGCCATTTCCGTGAAAGGCAACGAGCTCCCGTAGCGCATTACTTCCGGGTGCGAGAAAAGTTCAAATAAAGCACCGTCGTCATCGTGGGTGAACCTGCGCAAGACGACACGCTCGGTGGTGAGCGTGATGGGTGATTTTTCGATACCTGGAATCAAGCGCTTGGTTTCCAAACTTAACGCGCCCCCGCCAGCACCATCGCCACCGCTGCCGTCAGTTTTTTCGCATAAGGTACATGCAGAAATTCATTCGGCCCATGTGCGTTTGATTGCGGGCCGAGCACGCCGGTCACGAGCATTTGCGCATCGGGGAATTTCACGCCCAGCATCGCCATGAAGGGAATGGTACCGCCTTCGCCCAAATAGGCAGCCGGCTTGCCGTAGTAGGTCTGCGACGCGACATCGAGCACAGCGGACAACCACGGCGCAATCGCGGGTGCATTCCAGCCATTGGCAGCCTGCTCGCAGGTAAAGGTCACGTGTGCCGAATAGGGCGGATCATTTTCGAGCGTCTGCTTCATCGTCACAGCAGCAGACGCACCAT
>JAYTUX010000151.1:0-2217 GCA_043744315.1 Betaproteobacteria bacterium
GACGCTCCGGGTTTCGATCTTCGGATCGTCAGAAAAACGTTTAATAATTTTTTTGATGGCATACGCGCTGGGAAATCGATGATCCCGAATCAAGAAATGTTTGCGCTGGCCAGCAAGGCGGTCGCTACTCGGAATGAGACTGTCGATATTGAGGCGTGGAGTGAGCGCTTGGTTGAAGACATAAAATACGCCAAGGACTGATGCATCCTCTGGATTGTCCCGAATGGGATTACGAAAAGCATCCAGATCAACACCTCGTACCTAGCAGGTGTAAGTCGCTTCTTATCGCATTGCGGTCGAACGGGATCGACATAAAGAAGTCGGCGTACGATACGACGGCCCATCACAAGTTAATGTTCGACGGTTTGACGCCGCAGGGATGCCTATATTTTGCCGGGCACTATCGCGGCGAAAAGTTTCGGTGCCTAGAGCACTACACAGTTGGTGTGCTCGCCGATCCCAGGGTTGGATACGATCCACCAATCGTGTCCATTGCAATGGCGGATCTCAAGACCGTCGTGCTACAGGCGGGGTTTGGGGCACTGAAAATTTCGTACGAGATTCCGAATACGATTTTGAGCGAAGAGGACAAGCTCTACTACTTGGTCATTTTTGCGTGCAAGGTGCTCGAATTGTTCCTTCGCATTCATCCATACGCCAACGGCAATGGACATATGGGAAGGTGGTTGGTGTGGTTGATTCTGGCGCAGTTCGGCTATTGGCCGAAAAAATGGCCGTTGGATAACAGCCCGCCGTACGGCGCCTTGATTTCAAAATATCGCGACGGCGACCACGAACCTCTGGAGCGATTTGTGCTGCAAGCGATCGCCGGTTAAACCCGAAACCGGCGGTTTCGGGTTTATGCCAGGTGCGGAACGCGCAGTGACTAAAATATTAGATAGCTGTCTAATATTTTCGCGCGCGAAAGCAAAACGCCCGCTTGTGGCGGACATAAGTGCTTGATTCTGTGGCTCCCCGACCTGGGCTCGAACCAGGGACCTGCGAATTAACAATCCGCCGCCCCGTCTGGCGGCTGCGGCGCGGCGACGTAGTGAAAGCGTGAGGGCAACTCGGCGCGCATGATCGGCCCAACCGGCACGCGTGAGCCACAAATCTCCCAAGTCAATTGTCCAAAGACTGGCTTCTGGAGCCATTGTTCTAGTTCTATATCGTCAAGAGCCGCTCCCACCAACGGTTTCAGGCCATTGATAAAGAGGAAATTATCACGATCATCGACCAGTGCCAGGCCGCGCTCGGTCTCCAGGATCGCCGCCGCATGCTCATCAATCCACACCGCGATCACTCGCCCAACCGCCGCGCCGGTGTGCAGCAACGGCATTCCCTGCGGCTGCAGGCGCGCGACCAACGGTGTGTACTCGATCTTGAAGAACACGCGCTGCGGGCCATTTTGGAAATACCAGCGGCCAGCTTCATCCTGCATGGTGTTGCGGCCGATGAACTCGACCACTGCCGCATTGCCGATGGTGTCGAAGCGCCCCGATTGTTCGTAGTCGCGCGCGCGAATGCGATAGCGCCCACGCGCGTCGAGCATCAGCCAGTTGTAAACATCCGGCACGTTCGGCCATTTCGCCATCGCGGCGACGACGGACGTGTCGAATGTCATGGCGGCATCTAGAACGGCAACTGCGCGTCCGGCTTGGCCGCCAGGAGGACGCGGCGGAAGTCGGCCTGGATGCGTTTCAGCGCACCTTCGGTCTCGCCTTCAAAGCGCAACACCACCACCGGCGTGGTGTTGGAGGCGCGTGCGAGGCCGAAGCCATCCTTGTATTCGACCCGCAGTCCATCGATGTCGATCACGCGCAAGGCTTCGGGGAAGCGTGCGTCGCGTTGCAGTGTCTTGATCAACGCGAAGTGCTCACCCTCGTTCAGTTCCAGTTTCAACTCCGGCGTCGTGACTGAATCGGGCAGTGCGTCCAGCACAGCGCTTGGGTTGGCCGAGCGTGAGACGATTTCGAGCAGGCGTGCGCCGCAGTACATCGCATCGTCAAACCCGTACCAGCGTTCCTTGAAAAACGTGTGGCCGCTCATCTCGCCGCCCAACGCTGCACCGGTTTCGATCATCTTGGCTTTGACCAGCGAATGGCCGGTTTTCCACAGTAGCGGCTTGCCGCCATGCTGCTCGATCCAGGGCCCCAGGTTGCGGGTGCATTTGACGTCGTACAAAATCGTCGCGCCGGGTTCGCGTGAGAGTACGTC